>NZ_AZUP01000001.1:2153264-2460873 GCF_000527135.1 Methyloversatilis discipulorum | reverse complement strand
GGCGTGCAGATCGAACTGAGCGACCGGCTGCGCGGCGGTCGCTACGAAAAGGCGGTGATCGATGCCGTTCGTGCTGCCCTGCATGGACGGGTCATGACGCGACGCTAGAATGCAAGGCTGACCTCGTCAGCAACCCGTCATGCGCACCCCCTACCTGCTTGCCGGATTCATCGTTGCCCTCGTCGCGTTGGTGCTCGGCCGGATCATCTACGACGATCCGGCGCGATCGGGCGCTGCGCCGACCTTGCGTGCGCTGTATTCGATCGAGCCACCGTTTGCCTACATCGACGCGCGCGGCCGCGTTACCGGCGAGGCGCCGGAAATGCTGCGCGTGCTGGCCAAACGGGCCGGCCTCGGCGAGGTCGAGTTCATCCATACCGAGTTCGGCCAGTTGCTGCACGATCTGCAGGTCGGACGCGCCGACATCGTCGCCAGCGGCCTGTTCGTGACGCCCGAGCGCGCCCAGCGCGCCCGCTTCACCCGGCCGACCGCGCAGGTGTCGTCGGCGCTGCTGGTGGGTACCGGTAATCCGCTCGACCTGCACGGCCTCGACGACATCGCCGCGCACCCGGATGCCGTGCTGGCCGTCATCGACGGCGCAGTCGAACTGACGGTGGCCAAGCGTGCCGGCGTGCCGCCTGCCCGCATACAGCGTCACGGCGACGCGACCAGTGCGGCGGTAGCGGTAATCGAGGGCCGGGCCGACGCGCTTGCGCTGTCCGACGTGTCTTTGCGCCACATGCTCGCGGTATCCGGCCTGACCGGTGTCGAACTGGCGCAGCCCTACCGGCCGCCGCAGCGCGAAGGGCGTGGCGAAGCAGGTTGGCCCGCCTTCGCGCTGCGTCCGCAGGACGAGGCGATGGCGCGCCGCATCGACGAGGCGATGGCCGGCTACCTCGGTTCGCCCGAGCATCGCGCGTTGGTGGCCGCCTTCGGCTTCGGTCCGGACAACCTGCCGGCGCCTGCACAGCGATGAACGGGCGCAGCGCAATGGCGGGCGGCCCGCCGGTGTTCGGTCTCGCGCTGCTGCTGTGTGCCTGCATGGGCCTGATGAGCTATGCGCACGTGCGCTGGGACGACAGCCTCGCCGCGGCGCTGACCGCGCGCGACAACCTGGCGCAGTCGCGTCGTTATGCGCTGCTTGCGCAGCTCGACACCGAGCGCCTGCTGACCGGTGTGACGACCGTACCGCGCACCCGCGTGATCGCCCATCTGGACCGCGCCCTCACCACCGCGCGCGACCTGCGCAGCGGCGGCGGTGCCATCGCCGGCTTCTCGGCGCGGGCGCCGGTCGCTGGCGACGTGGCCGCGGCGGCTGATGCCTACGTCGCGGCGCTGGCCGATGCGCGCGCCATCATGGAACGCCAGCTCGACGGGTTCGAGGCGGGCGGCAGTGCGCTGCTGCTGGCGCAGCGCGCGGTCGATGGCCGCGCCGTTGCGCTGGAGGACGCATTGCTCCGTCATCTGGCGGCGCAGCGCCGGTTGCTGAGTCAGCATGACACGGCGACGCTGGCGCTGGTGGCGGGACTTGGCCTGTTCGTGCTGTTCTATCTGTACGTCGCGCACCGGCGGCGCGATGCCGCGGTCGATGCGCTGCTCGCCAGCGAGTCGCGCCTGCGTGCCTTCGTCGACAGCCTGCCCGAGGTCGCCTTCATGCTCGACCGTCACGGTCGCTACATCGAGTCCTTTGGCAATGGCGGCGCCGTGCTTGCGTCGCCGGCGGAAACCCTGGTCGGTCGCACCGTCGAGGAGGTGTTCCCGGCCGACGTGAGCAGCCGCTTCCTCGCGGTGATCCGCCAGGCGCTGGCGCGGCAGCGCACGCAGTCCTACGAGTACACGCTCGAGCTGGCGGGCCGGCAGGTGGTGTTCGATGCCCGGGTGTCGCCGGTACCCGGCAGCGACCGCGTCGTCTGGGTGTCGTGGGACGTGACGGCGCGCCGCCGCGCCGAGGCGCACGTGCAGGCGCTGGGCCGGCTGTACAACTTCCTCAGCCAGGTGAACCAGACCATCGTCTGGTCGGCCGACGAGGACGAGCTGTTCGAACGCATCTGTCGCGTCGCCATCGAGTTCGGCGCCTATCGCTTCGCCTGGATCATGCGTACCGACGACAGCGGCACGCTGGCGCTGCGCGCCAGCGCCGGCAGCGCGGTCGCCGACCGCGCGCTGCTGGTCAGCGCATCGTCCACCGACGCCGGCAGCGTCACCGCCGCCGTCATGCACAGCGGCAAGCTGTGCCGTCTGTCGACGCTCGACGGCGACGACGCGTGGATGCCGGCCGCGCGGGCCGCCGGTTGCACGGGCTATGTGGGCATGCCGATCCGGCTCGACGACCGGGTGGTTGCCGTGCTCGGCCTGATCGCACGCGAAGTCGACCCGGATGACGAGGATGAGGCCCGTCTGCTCGACGAGGTGATGATGGATCTGTCCTTCGCCGTGCGTCGCCTGCGCGACGACCGCGACCGCGCGCGCGCCGAACAGTCGGCGCGCCTGCTGGCGGCGGCGCTGCGCAGCACGCGCGACGGCGTCGTCGTGACCGATCTCGACGGCGTCGTGGTCACCGTGAACGAGGCCTTCTGCGAACTGAACGGCCTCGATCCGGCTGCCACCGAAGGATGCACGCTGATGTCGCTGCTCGATGTCGAGGGCGCCGAGGGGCTGTATGCCGACATCGACCGCGCCCTGCGCGGCGGCGGCTTCTGGCAGGGCGAGGTGGCGGCGCGGCGGCGCAACGGCGAGGCGTGGTCGGGCTGGCTGTCGTGCGCCACCGTGCGCGACGACGACGGCCGGGCGACCCACCGCGTCAGCGTGCTCACCGACATCACGCAGGCGCGGCGCACCGAGGAAATGCTGCACCACCTGTCGCAGTACGACCCGCTGACCGACCTGCCCAACCGCGTGCTCATCCAGTCGCGCCTGATGCACGCGATCGATCTGGCGGCGCGGCGCGGCACGCGCGTGGCCGTGCTGTTCCTCGATCTGGACAACTTCAAGACCATCAACGACGGCCTCGGCCACGCCGCCGGCGACGAGGTGCTCGCTGCCGTCGCGCAGCGTCTGCGCGCGCGTTTGCGCCGGCAGGACACGCTGGGCCGGCAGGGCAGCGACGAATTCGTGCTGCTGCTCGAAAACCTCGACCAGCCGGGCGAGGCGGCGCTGGTTGCCCAGGGCGTGTTCGACAACCTGAGCGCACCGGTGCGTCTGGCCTCCGGTCAGGACATCTACCTGCAGGCGAGCATCGGCATCAGCCTCTACCCGGACAACGGCAACAGCGCCGAGGACCTGATCCGCGACGCCGACGCCGCGATGTACCAAGCCAAGCGCAGCGGCCGCAACACGCTGCGCTTCTACACCGACGCCTACACCGATGAGGCGACGCGGCGGCTGTCGCTGGAGACGGGCCTGCGGCGCGCGCTGGAGAACGATGAGTTCGAGCTGCGCTTCCAGCCGCTGGTCGATCTGTCCGATGGCGCGCTGATCGGCGCCGAGGTGCTGGTGCGGCTGTCCGCGGCGGCCAGCGTACACGCCGGCCCGTCGCAGTTCATCCCGATCATGGAAGCCAACGGACTGATCGTGCAGCTGGGTGAGCGCGTGCGCGAGCTGGCCTGCCGCCAGGGGCGTGCCTGGCTCGACGCCGGTTACCGGCTCGGCACGCTGGCGGTGAACATGTCGGTTGCCGAAATCCGCCGCGGCGGGCTGGAACGGCGCATCGAGCGGCTGCTCGGCGATACCGGCTTTCCGGCCGCGCTGCTCGAACTCGAAGTGACCGAATCCAGCCTGATGGAGCAGGGCGACGAAGCGCGTCACTTCCTCGATGCGATCAAGCGGCTCGGCTTGCGCATGGCGATCGACGATTTCGGTACTGGCTACTCGTCGCTCGCCTACCTGAAGCGGTTGCCGGTCAACAAGCTCAAGATAGACCGCAGTTTCATCTGCGACCTGCCGGGCGACGCCAGCGCGGTCGAACTGGTCGACACCATCATCACGCTCGGTCACAAGTTGGGCATGTCGGTGCTGGCCGAGGGCGTCGAAACCGAGGGGCAGCGCGATCTGCTGCGCGCGCACGGCTGTGACGCCTGCCAAGGCTATCTGTACGCCGAGCCGCTCACCGCTGCCGAGTTCGAACGCCGCTTCCTGCGTCCGGCGCCCCGCGTGCAGTGAACGCACGACACCAATCCTTTCAGGCGGTGACCGGCGCCCCCGCTAAAATGACGGGTCGCGGGTCCGCCTCCCGGGCCCGGTCCGATTTCAGCGAGTTGCCCGTGCAGTCCGCAATGTCCCCCGATGCTTCGTTGTGTCCACGCCCGAACAGGGTGACGGCATGAACACCGCTGTCGCAGGCGGTGGCGAGCACACGCCGCAGCTGGGTTTCGCGCAGCGCAGCTATCGCGCGCGGCAGGCCGGGCTGCTGTTTGGCTTGCCGATGGTGCTCGCCGTGCTGTACGAGCGCGGCGACCTGTCGTGGCCGTCCTGGCTGCTCTGGCTCGGCCCCATGCTGCACGCGCTGCTGTGGCCGCACCTGGCCTGGTGGCGCGCCCGGCAGTCGCGCGATCCTTTCCGCGCCGAAGGCGACAACCTGCTGGCCGATCACTTCTTCGGTGGCGCGTGGACCGCGCTGATGGCCTTCAACGCCGTGCCCTCGCTGCTCATCCTCGCGCTGATGAGCATGGACAGCGTCGCCGGCTGCGGCCCCCGTCTGATGCTGCGCGGCCTGCTGGTGCATGCGGTGGGGGTGTTCGCCGGCGTGCTGCTTTACGGATTCGACTGGCAGCCGCTGTCCAGTCTGGTTGTCGTCGCGGCCAGCGTGCCGATGCTGCTGCACCCGATCGCCATCGGCTTCGTCACCAACCAGGCGCTGCGCAAGCTCCAGCGTCAGCGCGAGGCGCTGGAGACACTGAGCCGGATCGACGCACTGTCCGGCCTCGCCAACCGCGGTCACTGGGAGGTGCTGGTGCGCAAGGAGTTTGCGCGCTACCGTCGCTACGGGCATACGGCAACGCTGGTGATGGCCGATCTCGATCATTTCAAGTACATCAACGACCGCTACGGCCATGCCGCCGGCGACGAGGCGATCCGCCGCTTCGCCGCGCTGCTCGGCCGCGAACTGCGGGCGAACGATACGGCGGGCCGCTATGGTGGCGAGGAGTTCGGCATCCTGCTGCCGGACACCACCGGTGAGGGCGCGCGCGACATGATGGCGCGGCTGCGCCGATGCCTGCACGACGAACCGCTGATCGACGGCCACGTGGTCACCGCCAGCTTCGGTGTGGCCGAACTGACGCCGATGCTCGACACCTGCGAGGCGTGGATGCGGGTGGCCGACCAGATGCTGTACCGCGCCAAGCACGCCGGTCGCGACCGCATCGTGCTGCCCGGCCCGGGCGGCAGCGAGGCCGAAGACGGTCCGCTGAACGGTGAGGAGGAGGTGCCACCGCACCTGGCGGTGGCGGCCGCGCGGCCGGACGTGCTGCGTCAGCTGCTGACCGGCATAGACATGAGCGAAACCGCCTTCGCGCTGTTCGATCCGGTCGACCGGCTGGTGCTGGCCAACGCTGCCTTCATCGAAATGTACTGCGTGCCGGCCGGCGATCTGCGCTTTGCCGACCTGATGCGAAATTGCTACACGCACCGCATCGGGCCGCGCATCGAAACCGACGACATCGACGCCTGGCTTGCCGCGGCGGACAGCAAGCGGCGCAGCCGGCCGTGGCGCTCTTTCGACGTCGACATGATGGACGGGCGGATACTGCGGGTCGAGGAAACCTCGTTCGGCGAAGGCTGGGTGCTGACGGCGATCAGCCGCTGAGCGCGGCCTTAGCTGCCGTTGCGGAAAGGCGCGGCGAGGTCGCCGGCGCAGTTCAGGTACTGCCCCGTCACGTCGCGTGGCGCCGGGCCGTTGAAGGGCAGCTCGACGTCGCCGCCGACCTGTCCCAGCACCAGGCGACCGCCGAAGAACAGGAAGTTGCGCATCAGTGTCGCCCAGTCGAGCTGCTTGTCGGCCTCGAAGCCGGGCAGCGTGAGCCGGCCGTCCTGTGCGACGAGCAGTATGGCGGGGCGGAACTGCTCGACTTCCAGCCGCGCCAGCACCGGCAGTCCAGGATTGCCCGGCGGCGGCTGAACCTCGACGCGGGCATTCACCTCGTCGCCGTCGCGCTGACGCACGATGCGGATGTCCCAGCCGGACACCGTCACCGCGCTGCCGCAGCCACGCGGCCAGCCGTTGTCGAGCTCGACCACTGCGCGGTAGCTGTCCGCGGCCGCCAGCGGCGCTGCGGCCAGACATGCCAGCAAGGAGAGGAGCAGGGTGCCGTGTTTCATGCCGGCTCAGACGCCGCAGGGCGTCCGGAGTTCGCAGTGCTCGCCCGCAGCCCGCTCGGCCTCAGTCACCGCCGCCACCGCCATCGCCACCACCTCCACCGCAATCGCTGCCGCCGTCGCCAACATCGGTGCAGCCCGAATCGTTGCTGCTGCCGGGGATGCCGCTGTTGTCCGCGTGCGCGTCATGCTGGCGCTCGCGTCGGCGGCGCAGACCGCCGGTCAGCAGCCATACCAGCGCCGCGATCGCGATCAGCGCGACGACGAATCCGCTCACGCGCCGTTCAGCAGCGTGTGAAGTGCGACGAATTCCTGCGCCAGCTTGTGCGACGGCGCGAAGTGGATCAGCGGCAGCGCCGCCTCGTGCGATTCCTTCACCTTGACTGACGGCGACAGCGTCGCGTCGAGCACTGGCAGGCCTTCGTCGCGCAGTTCCTGCACCACGCGCGCAGGCAGACTGGAGCGCGCCTGGTACTGGTTCACGACGATGCCTTCGAGCTTCAGCGCCTCGTTGTGGTCGGCGCGGATCTCTTCGATGTTGTCGATCAGCTGGTATAGCGCCTTGCGCGAGAACTCGTCGCAATCGAACGGAATCAGCACCGATTCGGCCGCGATCAGCGCGCAGCGCGAGTAGAAGTTCAGCGCCGGCGGCGTGTCGATATAGATGTGGTCGAACTGGTCCAGCGCTTCCAGCGCCTCGCGCAGCTTGTAGATCTTGTAGCGCGATTCCAGCTTGTTCTCGAGCTCGGCCAGCTTGGCGCTGGCGGTCATCACGGCGAGGCCCGGGTGGGCGGTGTCGGTGATGAATTCGGTGGTGTCCTTCGGCGTCAGCTTGAAGTTCAGGATCTGGTCGAAGAAGTCGGCGGCGCCCAGTTCGACGCTGTCCGCCGCCTTGCCCAGCAGGTAGTTGCTCGAATTGCCCTGCGTATCGAGGTCGATCACCAGCGTACGTTTGCCGCTTGCCGCGCTGATGGCGGCGAGATTGCAGGTGATGGTGGACTTGCCGACGCCACCTTTCTGGTTGAACACGACGCGACGCATGACGGACTCCCTGACCGAAAGAGGCATTCTGCCAAATCATTGGGTGCAGTGCACAATAAGCGTGCCGATTGCGGTCGTCGCGCGTGCGTGCCGCGACGCGAAGGGCAACAGACCCCGATCATGACCGGTAGAATTCCGCGCCAATCACCATGAGGGCAGGATGACCATGACGGATTTCGCTGTACGCATGCACCGCACCGGTGGCCCCGAAGTGTTGCAGTACGAGGCGGTCGAGCCGGGCGCACCGGGGCCGGGCGAAGCGCGCGTGCGCCAGCACGCGGTCGGCGTCAATTTCATCGACATCTACCACCGAAGCGGCCTCTATCCGGTACCGCTGCCGAGCGGACTGGGGCAGGAAGCGGCCGGCGTGGTCGAGGCGGTCGGTGCAGGCGTCAGCGAGGTCGCGGTCGGTGACCGCGTCGCCTACGCAGGCGGTCCGCTCGGCGCCTACGCCACGGCGCGCAACATCGCGGCCGACCGGCTGGTGCGCCTGCCGGATGGCATTTCCTTCGACACGGCTGCCGCGCTGATGCTCAAGGGGCTGACCGCACACTACCTGCTGCGCCGCACCTGCCGCGTCGAAGCCGGCGATGCGGTACTCATCCATGCCGCCGCCGGCGGTGTCGGCCTGATCGCCTGCCAGTGGGCACGCGCGCTCGGCGCCACCGTCATCGGCACCGTCAGCATGCCGGACAAGGCGGCGCTGGCGCAGGCCAACGGCTGCGAACACGTGCTGACCGGCGTCGCACCCGCCGATCTGCCGGCGCAGGTGCGCGCGCTGACCGGCGGCCGCGGCGTGCGCGTGGTCTATGACGGCATCGGCCGCGACACCTTCATGGCCTCGCTCGACTGCCTGCAGCCCATGGGCATGATGGTGAGCTATGGCAACGCGTCCGGTCCGGTCGCGCCGTTCGAACCCGGCATGCTGGCGCAGAAGGGCTCGCTCTTCCTGACCCGGCCGACGCTGTTCCATTACATCGCCGCCCGCGCCGACCTGGTCGCCGCGGCCGACGAACTGTTCGCCCGCGTGCTCGACGGCACGCTGCAGATCAACATTCAGCAGCGTCATGCGTTAGCCGACTGTGCCCGCGCGCATGAAGCACTGGCCGCGCGCCGCACGACCGGCTCGACCATCCTGTTGCCGCAGTGAAGCATCCGCTGCACCGGCGACACCCTCTTTCGGAGCGCTTTTCGATGAAGTTTCTGTTGTCGCTGCTCGCCTGCTGCTGCATCCTGTCTCCCGCCGCGGCGCAGACGCCGGCGCAGACGGCCTTTCTGAAGGCCGAAACCCGCCGCATCGACGAGCAGTTCGTGCGTCGCGTGGTCGACATCACGAAGTTGCCGGCAGCACAGGTGCGCGCCGCCATGCCGGCGGAAGGGCGCATCACCGAGCCGTCGGCGCGGGTGGCTGCCGGCATCGAGAAGCAGATGGGCGAGCCGCTGAGCGACGAACAGAAGCAGGCCATTGCGCAGGCGGACGAGGAACGTCGCAGCGCACTGGCCGCGGCACGTGCGGCAGCAAAGAACAAGTAAACACGCGGAAGCGCAGCAGGTCGGGAGAGAACTATGGGTTCGAAAGTGTGTGCCATCGTCGGCATGGGCTCGGGCGTCGGTGCGGCGGTGGCGCGGCGTTTCGCGGCCGAGGGCTATTGCGTGGCGATGATTTCCCGCGACGCCGGCAAACTCGAGCGCTATGAGCACGAACTGGCCGCGCGCGGCGTCACCGCGCAGGGCTTCGTGGTCGATGCCGGCAGCGACGAATCCATCGTTTCGGCCATCGAGAACATGCGGCAGGCGATGCCGCCGCCGGAAGTGCTCATCTTCAACGCCTCGGTGCCGCGCGAATGCGCGCCGTCGGTGCTCGACCCGGAAGCGCTGGCGTCCGACCTGCGCATCGGCGTGCTCGGCGCGCTGACCGCGGCGCGCGCGGTACTGCCGGCGATGCGAGCGACCGGACAGGGCAGCATCCTGTACACCGGTGGCGGCCTGGCGATGGAGCCGGTGGCCGCCGCCGCTTCGCTGTCGGTGCAGAAGGCGGCGCTGCGCAACCTCGTGTTCAGCCTGCACCAGGAACTGTCGCCGGCCGGTGTGCATGCCGCCATCGTCACCATCGCCGGCGTGCTGCGCGAGGGCAGCCTGCTCGACGCCGCCCGCGTGGCCGACGCGTTCTGGACGCTGCACGCGCAGCCGCCGGGCCAGTTTGCGCGCGAGATCGTATTGTCATGACGGAACGTGCGCTGCGCAGCGTGCTGATCGCCAACCCCAAGGGTGGCGCCGGCAAGAGCACGCTGGCCACCAATGTTGCCGGTCACTGGGCCACTCAGGGCGCGCGCGTCATGCTGGGCGACATCGATCGCCAGCAGTCGGCCCGTCACTGGCTGGGCATGCGTTCACCGTTGCTGGCGCCGATTTCCACATGGGAGCTGGAGCCGGAACAGCCGGCCCGGCCACCGCGTGGCACCACCCATGTCGTGCTCGACACGCCGGCCGGCCTGCGCGGCAAGCGGCTGGAAGTCATGCTGAAAATGGTCGACCGCGTGCTGATTCCGGTCCAGCCCTCCATCTTCGACATTCTCGCCACCGGCGACTTCCTGACCGAACTGGCCGAGCACAAGCGGGTCGCCGCGAACAAGGTGAAGATCGGCATCGTCGGCATGCGGGTCGACACCCGCACCCGCGCCGCGCACGAACTGGAGCGCTTCTGCGCCGGGCTCGAACTGCCGGTGCTGGCCTATCTGCGCAACTCGCAGCTGTACGTGCAGACGGCGGCGCACGGCATGAGCATTTTCGACCTGTCGCGATCGCGCGCGCAGACCGACCGCGAACAGTGGCAACCCATCATCGACTGGCTGGATTCCCCATGAACAACTCGACACGCAACAGCAAGAGCCTGGCCGTCGTTCGCGACAGTTCCGAGCTGGATGGCGCCAAGGCGCGCATCCTGGTGTTCGCCGGCAGCACGCGCGAGGCGTCGTTCAACCGCAAGCTGGCGATCGCCGCCGCGCGCGCGATCGAGGAGGCGGGCGGTGAGGCGACGCTGATGGATCTGCGCGACCATCCGCTGCCGCTGTACGACGGCGACCTCGAAGCGTCGGCCGGGCTGCCGCTGGGCGTGCGTCCGCTGAAGGAGCTGTTCAAGTCGCACGACGGCCTGTTCATCGCATCGCCGGAATACAACGGGTCGATGAGCGCCGTGCTCAAGAACACGCTGGACTGGGTGTCGCGCCCGGCCGGCGACGAGGCGGGCACCGTGCCCTACGCCAACAAGACGGTCGCACTGGGCGCTGCCTCGCCCGGCGCGCTCGGTGGCCTGCGCGGACTGGTGCATCTGCGCGCGGTACTGCAGTCGGTCGGCGCGCTGGTGCTGTCGGAGCAGATCGCGGTCGGCAATGCCGCGTCGGCCTTCACCGCCGAGGGCGGGCTGGCGGACGAGCGCATGCGGCAGATGCTGGAACGCATCGCGCTGCGTCTGGTCGATGTCGCCGCACGCCTGCGGGACTGAAGATTTTCACAACTACAAACACGAGCCTGGAAGAGACATGAAATACCTGCGCCTGCGCCACAACGGCGCCGAACGCCTGGGCCGCATCAATGGCGATGCGGTCGAACTGCTGTGCGGCGATCTGTTCGCCAACCCGGTACCGACCGGTGAGACCGTGCCGCTGGAGGGCATCGAGTGGCTGATGCCCTGCCTGCCGCCGAAGATGGTCATCATCGTGCACAACATCCGTGCCGCCGTGGAAAAGGCCGGTCACCCGATTCCGGAAGATCCGCTCTACCTGGTGCGCTCGCCGCAGGCGCTGAACTGGCACCAGCAGCCCATCCCGAAGCCGGCCGGTTTCGACGGTCGCGTGTTCTACGAAGGCGAACTCGGCGTCGTGGTCGGCAAGGTCGCGCGCAATCTGGACGAGGCACAGGCCGCCGACGCCATCTTCGGCTACACCTGCATCAACGACGTCAGCGCACTCGAGCTGGTGGACAGGAATCCGTCCTTCGGCCAATGGACGCGCGCCAAGAGCTTCGACGGCTTCGGCTGCTTCGGCCCGGTCATTTCGACCGATCCGCTGCCGGCCGATGCCGAAATCGTCACCACGGTCGGCGGCCGCGAGCGCCAGCGCTACCCGGTGAGCGACATGATCTTCAACCCGGTGCAGCTGGTGTCGCGCATTTCGCGCGACATGACGCTGATGCCCGGCGACGTGATCTGCTGCGGCACCTCGGTCGGCGTGCTGCCGATGAAGCCCGGCACCACGGTCGAGGTCACCGTCAGCGGCGTCGGCACGCTGAGCAACGTGTACGCCCCGACCGAGTAAGGCGGCCGCGGCATGAACAGCCGCGCGCCGACCGACCTGCGTCAATACGGCGGGCCGCGCGTCGAGGCATCCTGAAACCATGGACGCCCACGCCGGCCTGCCTCATCTGCAGCCCATCCTGCTCTTCCTCGCTATCGCCGGTCTGGTGATGCCGCTGCTCGCCCGCGCGCGGGTGAGCCAGGTGGTCGCCTTCCTGGTGATTGGCGCGCTGGTCGGGCCGAACGGCCTGGGCCGCATCGCGGCCGACCACGCCTGGCTGCGCGGGCTCACCATCGCCGACGGTGAGGGCGTGCGCGTACTGGCCGAACTGGGCGTGGTGTTCATGCTGTTCGTGATCGGTCTCGAACTGCCGGCGCGCCAGCTGTGGTCCTTGCGCCGCTGGGTGCTCGGTGTAGGCAGCGCGCAGTGGCTGGGCTGCGCCGCGCTGATCGGTGCGGTTGCGCTGGCCTTCGGTCACAGCGAGGAAACGGCAGTCGTTCTCGGCCTCGGTCTGGCGATGTCGTCGACCGCGGTGGTGATGCAGCTGCTGGCCGAATCAGGCCAGACCCGTTCCACCGTCGGCCGCATGAGTTTTGCGGTGCTGCTGCTGCAGGACATCGCCGTGGTGCCGCTGCTCATCCTGCTCGGTCTGATGGCGGGAGAGGGCGGCGGCGGCCACTTCCTGATGCTGATGCTGACTGCGCTGCTGAAGGCGGCCGCGGCGGTGGCCTTCATCCTGCTGGTCGGACGGCTGGTGCTGACGCCGCTGTTCCGTCGTGTGTCGGCGACCACCCAGGCCGACAGTTTCATGGCGCTGACGCTGTTCGCGACCCTCGGCGTGGCGGCGCTGACCGGCGCCGCCGGCCTGTCGATGGCGCTCGGCGCCTTCCTCGCCGGCCTGATGCTGGCCGAAACCGAGTACCGCCACGCGGCGCTGCTGGCCATCGAGCCCTTCAAGGGGCTGCTGATGGGCCTGTTCTTCGTGTCGGTCGGCATGAGCCTCGATCTGCTGCAGGTCGCCGGCGATGCCGGCTGGCTGATCGCCTCGGTGCTCGGTCTGTACGCGATCAAGAGCGCCACCATGTATGGCCTGTTCCGCCGCAGCGGCCTGAGCCGCGGCGAGGCGACCGAGGCGGCGCTGCTGCTCGGTCAGGCCGGCGAATTCGGCTTCATCGTCATCGGCGTGGCCATCGCGGGCGGCGTGCTGGCCGGCGCGGTCGGCAACTTCATGCTGCTGGTGGTCACGCTGAGCATGTTCCTGACGCCGCTGGCGGCGCGCGCCGGGCGCGCATTGCGGCAGAAGCTCGACGCCAGACGAGACGATGAAACAGCGTCGCAGCCGGGCGTCGATGTCGACGATGGCGTGGTCATCATCGCCGGCTTCGGTCGCGTCGGCCAGCTGGTGGCGCGTCTGCTCGACCGCGCCGACGTGCGCTGGGTGGCGATCGAGCGCCACGTCGCCGCGGCGGCCGAACATCACGCGCAGGGGCGGCCGGTCATCGTCGGCGACGCCGGCCGCCCGTCCCTGCTGCATCACCTCGGCGCAGGCCGCGCGCGCGCCATCGTCGTTACGATGGACGACACGGCGGCGGCCCGTCACGTGGTGCGCAGCCTGCGCGCGGAGTTTCCGGCGCTGCCGCTGATCGCCCGCGCGCGCGACGCCACGCACGCACGCGAACTGATGGAAGCGGGCGCCAGCGAAGTGATTCCCGAAGCGCTAGAAGCGGCGCTGCAGATGGGTGTGCACGTGCTCGACCGTGTCGGCGTCGATGCCGACACAGGCGAGCGCCTGATCAATGCGGAGCGAGCGGCCGGCGGCGCCTGAGCGCCGTCCGCCTCCGGCTCAGGGCTTGACGCCCGGCGGCAGTGCCGGCTTGCTCTCGGTGGCCGACGGCAACGGGTGGTCGTGACCTTCGATCGCCGGGTGTTCGTAGCCGGCATGCACCTTGTGCGTCGCCGTGGTCGCGCCCGGCGGCAATGCCGGGGTGTTCTCGACGGCAGTCGGCACATGCTGATCGTGACCTTCGACTGCGGGATGCTCCTGACCGGCATGCACCTTCTTCGTCTTCGTGCTGACACCCGGCGGCAGCGCAGGCGTGTTCTCGACCGCGGTCGGCACGTGCTGGTCATGCCCTTCGACCGCCGGATGCTCGTAGCCTGCGTGCACTTTCTTCGTCTGCGTACTGACGCCCGGCGGCAGCGCAGGCTTGGCGGCGACATTGGCCGGCTTCTTGCCCTTGACGGCCTCGGCCGGGTGGTCGGCGCCGGCGTGCTTGCCCGACGCGTCGGCCCATACCGGGCCGCTCATACAGAGGGAGAGCGCGATGACTGCCCATTCTCTTTTCATGATGTCTTCCTTCCGATTGGTGGGTTGTTTATAACCAGTCTGCGCTGGATTCCGCGCCGCAACATTGACATGACTCAAACGGCAGCAGGGAGCATTCTGCCGGCCAGCGTTATGCTTCCGATCCAATGAACATACCCTCTTCCCGGCTGCTTTTCCTGCACGCGAACGGCTACCCGGCTGGCGTCTATCGCGCCTTCCTCGAGCCGCTGGCGGCGCGCTGGACGGTCGATGCGATTGACGCGATCGGCACCGAAGCGCGGCACCGGCCCGGTCACGGCTGGCGGCGCATGCGGGTGCAGGTGATGGAGCGCATCGAGGCGCTGCCCGACGGGCCGCTGGTGCTGGTCGGCCACTCGATGGGCGGCTATCTGGCGGCGATGGCGGCAGCGCGGCTGCCGCAGCGGGTATCCCAGGTGGTGCTGATCGACTCGCCGATGGTGCTCGGCTGGCGGGCGACGCTGGTGTCGGCCGCCAAGGCGACCGGACTCACCTGGAAGCTCGGCCCGGCGCCGGTGGCAGCGCGTCGGCGCAACCACTGGGCGTCGCGCGAGGAAGCGCGCGCCCATCTGGGCAGCAAGGATTTCGTGCAGCGCTGGGCGCCCGGCGTGCTCGACGACTTCATCCGCGCCGGCCTGCACGAACATCCGGGCGGCGGCGTTACGCTGGCCATCCCGCGCGAAACCGAGCGCGACGTCTACGCGACCATCGCCCACCGCGACGCGCTGCTGGCGGTACGCCGGCTACGTGCCCGCGGCACGCCGGTCGGTTTCATCACCGGCAGTCATTCCGAAGAAACCCGCCTCGCCGGCCGCGAACAGAACCGCCGCTTCTGGGGCCGCGACTGGGTCGAACTGCCGACCGGCCATCTGGTGCCGATGGAGGCGCCGGAGGCGTGTGCGCGGGCGGTGTTGTCTTTCCTCGACAGGATTAATGCCGATGTCACGACGGGGTAATGCCGGCGCTTGAAATTGGCATCTTCGATTCTGGAGGATGTCATGAATTCGTTCCGGTTCACGCCCCATGCACTCGCTGCTGCCATTGCCATGGCGTGCACCGGCTTCGCCAGCCTCCCGGCACACGCGGGTCTGTACGACGGCGGCGCCGAGGCGGGCCTTGATGAGGCATTCACTGCATGGCAGCGCTTCGATTTCGAGCGGGCCCAGATACCTCTCTGGTGGGCGCCGGTCTCGGAAGAAGGACTCTGCGGCTGCACTTCCGGCTGGTGGGGCGTGGTCATCTCGACCGGCGGAGATTGGTACTCCGGTTGGAGTGGAACGGAGATCGGAGGGTATGGCTATGAGTTCCAGCTTCCGGTTCTGCAGACTGTCGATGCCGGAAGCGATGCCGAACTCGGTCCGCAGGGCGATGCCTTCGTCCTCGCGCGCCATAGCAAGCTGTTCGTAACCGCCAGCTTCGAAACCTTCCGCGATGTGGTGGTCGGTTCGACGACGCCGGGATACGGCAGGGCGGGCATCGATACCGATTCGTTCGACCTGGCCATACACGGGCGGCTGACGGTTTACGACCCGCTCGACAAACACGGAAGCGGGCGGCTCGATGTCACCTCCGGCCAGAATGTATGGAACGCGACACCACGGATTCATGAGGGCACGCTGGCCGGCAGCGTGTCGTCATTGCGCACTGATATCCAGCTGCGGGGTGGCCGCATCGAGTTCGTTCAGCGGGAGGACGCCACGTATGAGCACACCCTGTCGGGTCATGGCGACCTCATCAAGAGCGGTGAGGGCCGGCTGTCCCTGAACAGCGCCCAGACCTTCGCCGGGCTGCTCCGGATCGACGCCGGAACGCTCGCGTTCGGCAGCGGAGCCATGCTGGCACACGCCCTGGATGTCGAAGTCGCCGCCGGGGCGACACTGGATCTGTTGTCGACGACGGCACCACAAACCTTCCGGACCCTGAGTGGCGGCGGTCATGTGGTGCTGGGCGAGAGCGTGCTCGAACTGGCGTCCGGCAGCGATACCTGGACGCGCTTCGACGGCAGCATGTCGGGGCGCGGTACGCTGCGCGTCGGCGCCGGTGTCCTGCTGGACTTGAGCGGCGAACATCTGCAGGAGGGCGGCACTGAAGTGCGTGGTGCGCTTCGGGTTGCGAAGGATGTCTCACTCGGTGCCGTGGGCGCCGATCTCGTGCTGCGCGGTGGTCAGTTGCAGACGCTGGATGCGATGGAGCTGCAGCGCGGCGTTCATGTCGTCGAGCACGGAGAGATCCTCAGTGCGCCGGGGGCCCTGGTGATCCGCGGCGCGTTGAGTGGCACCGGTACGCTGAGCCACCGTGGCGCGGGCGATCTCGTGCTGGGCGCCGCAGGGGCTTTCGACGGACTGCTCGACGTGGTGGCTGGCAGACTGGTGTTCGACGGCGCAGGCAGTTCGGGCGAGCGCAGCAGGATAGCGCTGGGTGCCGGCACGATGCTGGACCTGAGCACGGCAGCTGGCGAGCGCACACTGACCGCGATCGACAGCGCTTACGACGACAGCGTGCTGCGTCTCGGGCGACACGCCCTTACGCTGAACGTCGACGACAGTTCGGCCTTTGCCGGACGCATTGAGGGTCACGGCGATCTGATCAAGACCGGCGGTGGAACCCTTGCCCTGAGCGGACAGAACTCGATGAGCGGCCGGATGAACGTGGCCGCCGGCGAACTGCTGCTTTCGCCGGGTGCCGCGGCGAAGGCGATCAGGAACGACGCCGTGGTCCGGATGATGGTCGACGGTGGCGCTCAGGCGTGGTCAGGCGAACTTTCCGGCAGCGGCCGCTTCGTCAAGGAGGGTGGTGGACTGCTGTGGTTGCGTGGCACCAACCGCCAGGCAAGCGTCGTGGTGCAGGAGGGCGCGCTGGTTGGTCGCAGCGCCACGCTTGGTGCCGACATCCAGGTCGCGAACGGCGCCAGTGTCGGGTTCTACATCGACGCCGACGAAACCCACACCGGCCACATCGGCGGTGCCGGGGTGATGTACGCCCACGGGCCCGGCGTGCTCACGCTGGCGGGTGAGTACACGCACACCGGCGGCACGTCGGTCGCCAATACTGTGCGCATCGATCATGACGCGCGGCTCGGCGACGTCGCCGGCGATCTGTTGCTGTCGGGAGGCACGGTGCAGGCGCTGGCCGACCTCGACCTGCAGCGCCGCGTGTTCATCGGTCCCGACGGCGGCAAGCTGGACAGCAATGGGTACGACATCGTGCTGTCCGGCGGCGTCGCCGGCCCGGGTGGGTTGACCAAGGCGGGCGAGGGGCGCGTCACCGTGGCTGGCCCTTACCGGGTGCAGGGGCTGACCAGCGTTCAGGGCGGGGAACTGGCGTTCGAGGGCGCGCTGGCCGGCAGTTTCGAGGTCATGGCCGGCGGGCGGCTGGTCGCAGACAGCTTCACCGGCGGTTCGATCGACGTGCATGCGGGCGGCGAACTGTGGCTGGGGAGTGACGCTGCACTGGAGCTCGACACCTTGCTGCTGGATGGCCGTCTGACCATTACCGGGCGCAACCTGGAGATCCCCGGAGGCATCGGCGACCGGCCGTTGCTGTCGGCCGCCTCGGTGATGCTCTCCGGAGCCGCGTGGCTCGACGTCGATCCTGCCCTGTTGTTGCCGGCAGGTGGGCGTATCGAGGTCATCCGTGCCGGTGAAGTCCGCGTGGCCGATGGCGGAACGCTGGCGCTCAGCGAGCGCCTCGTCGTCGCCGGCCATCGGCTGGAGGTGAGCGACGGCGCGCTGTTCCTGGTCGCCGCGCCGGTGCCCGAGCCGTCTTCCTGGGCCCTGCTGCTGGCCGGTTTCGGACTGCTGGGCTGGCGCGCGCGGCGACGCTGATCAGACGCGGAAGCGGGCGATGGTCGAATCGAGTTCGCTGGCCAGTGCGCTGAGCTGATGCACGGTCTGTTCGGCCGCCAGCACTGAGTGGTCGGATTCTTCGACCATGTGGGCGATACGTTCGACGTTGCTGGCGATGCTGTTGCTGGCCTGCGTCTGTTCCGCGGTGGCGTGGGCGACGCTGCGGATCTGGTGCAGCGCTTCGGTCGCACCGTCGTTGATGCTGCGCAGTGCGGCTGCGGCCTCGCCGGCCAGGGCCACGCCCTTCTGAATCTGCGGGCGCACCGCTTCCATGCTGTGCACGACGGCGTCGGTGTCGGTCTGGATCGCCGCGATGGTCTGCGCGATTTCGCCGGTCGCCTGCGTGGTGCGTTCGGCCAGCTTGCGCACTTCGTCGGCGACGACCGCGAAGCCGCGGCCCTGTTCGCCGGCACGTGCCGCCTCGATTGCCGCGTTGAGCGCCAGCAGATTGGTCTGTTCGGCAATTTCCTTGATGGTCTTGGCGATGCCGCTGATCTGGCGCGAGCGTTCGGCCAGTTCGCCGATGCGTTCCGATGCGTCGGTGACCTGCCGGGATACGTCCTCGATGGCGCCGGCGGCCGACTGCACCCGCTGTTCGCCGACGATGGCCAGTTCGGCCGAACGGCTGGAGTGGCTTTCAGAGTCGCGCGCGCTGTCGGCGATCTGGCTCACGCTGACCGTCATTTCCTCGATCGCTGCGGCGGTCGATGAGGTCGCGGACGACGACTGGCCGGAAGCCTCGCGGATCTGCTGCATGCGTCCGGCGATGTCCGAGGCCGCCGCGGTCAGCGACTTCGAACCCTGTTGGATGCCGCCTATCATGGTCTTCAGGCTGTCGCGCATGATGGACAGCGAATGCAGCAGACTGCCGTTGCGTGCGACGGGCATCGCCACGTCGAGTCGCCCGGCGGCGATTTCGGTGGCGGCCCGCATCGCCACCTCCGGTTCGCCGCCGATCTGCGCAAAGATGCGGCGCGACGCGGTGATGGTCAGTGCCACGGTGGCTGCGATCACCGCCAGCGCGATGAACAGCAGCTTCAGTGCGTAGGACTTGAAGGCCTGTTCGATGTCATCGACGAAGAAGCCGGTGCCCAGGGTCCACGCCCACGGCGCGAAATGGGTGACGCCGTTCATCTTCGGCAGCGCTTCGCTGCCGCCCGGCTTCTTTGCCGGCACGGTGACGAAGGCGGGGTCGGCCTTGGCCAGCGCTTCGCGGTAAACATCGGTATTGGTGCGGCCGTCGGGGGCCACGCCACCGTTGTCCTTCTGGCCAAGCTTTTCCTTGCGTACGTGGGCCAGCAGCACATCATCGGCGCTGCGCGCGAACATGTAGTGATCGTCGCTCTGCAGGCCGAGCAGGGCCTCGCGGGCGTGGGTCTGTGCCTGTTCGCGGGTCAGCGTGCCAGCCTTTTCCTGCTCGTGATAGCGCTGCAGGATGCCGGTGGACAGCTTGAGCAGCGTGACGATGCGCGCCTCGCGCTCCGCCATCATGGTCGAGCGGATTTCATTCAGTGCGATGCCGCCTATCAGCACCAGACCGATGGCGGAGCACGACACGATCAGTGCCAGGCGAGTGGATATCTTCACGGGAAAAGCCCTTCAGTTCGCTATGGACGAAGGGTTCACGACAGGACGCGGCATTACTTGACGCCGCAGCGGCGGCGCAGGACGGATTCCCGACGGACGGTACGGCTTCGCGCTCAGTCGCCGTCGGTCTGACCGGACAGGCGCTCCGCCCGCTCGATCGCCGCTTCGAGCGATGCGTCCGGGTGGTTGGCCGGCAGACGCGGCGTGCCGTCCGCACGTTCGTAGCCGTCGTCCATGTAGTCGCCGCTGCCGGCCGCCCGCGCCGGACCTCCGAGGTTGGCGGTGACCAGCTGAGGCACCGCCAGCACCAGCGCCACCATGACGATCTGGATGCCGACGAAAGGTACGGCGCCCCAGTAGATGTCGCGCGTTGGCAGCGTCTTCGGCGCCACCGAGCGCAGGTAGAACAGCGCGAAGCCGAAGGGCGGGTGCATGAAGGAGGTCTGCATGTTCACCGCCAGCAGCACGCCGAACCACACCAGGTCTATGCCCAGCTTCTCGGCCACCGGCGCCAGCAGCGGCACGATGATGAAAGCCAGTTCGAAGAAGTCGAGGAAGAAGGCGAGCACGAACACCAGCAGCATGACCGCGATCAGGAAGCCGGTCTGGCCGCCGGGCAGCGACAGCAGCAGGTGCTCGACCCACAGGTGGCCGTCGATGCCGTAGAAGGTGAGCGAGAACAGCCGGGCGCCGATCAGAATGAATAGCACGAAGCAGGTCAGCCGCACCGTGCGGTCGAGCGCCTGGTTCAGCAGTTCGCCGCTGAGCCGACGGCGCGCCAGCGCCATCAGCAGCGCACCGGCCGCGCCCATCGCGCCGCCTTCGGTCGGCGTCGCCAGGCCGAGGTAGATGGTGCCGAGCACGAGGAAGATGAGCGCCAGCGGCGGCATCAGCACGAAGGCGACGCGGCGCGCCAGATCCGGCAGCAGGTTCAGGCGCAGCAGGCGGTCGGCCAGCGCCAGCAGCCAGGCCACCGCGCCACCGGCGGTGACCGACAGCAAAGCGCGCGCGTCGGCGGCGTGCGCCTGCAGCGCCGGCAACTGGCTGGCGCCCACACCGGCCGCCAGCGCGACCGCGAACAGCGCCCAAACGCCGCGCCGCTCGGCGGCGTCGTGGTCGTCCGCCTCCGGCAGCGCGGGCGCGCGCTGCGGACTGAACCAGGCGACCGCCAGCACGTAGATCAGGTAGAAGCCGGTCAGCACCAGGCCGGGCAGCAGCGCCCCGCGATACATGTCGCCGACCGGCCGGTTCAGCTGGTCGGCCAGCACGATGAGCACCAGCGAAGGCGGAATGATCTGCGCCAGCGTGCCCGACGCGGCGATCACGCCGCTGGCCAGCCGCGCGTCGTAACCGGCGCGCAGCATGATGGGCAGCGAAATCAGCCCCATGGAAATGACCGACGCCGCGACCACGCCGGTGGTGGCCGCCAGCATCGCGCCGACCAGTACCACCGCCACCGCCAGCCCGCCGCGCAGCGTGCCGAACAGCCGGCCGACGGTATCGAGCAGGTCCTCGGCCATGCCGGAGCGTTCGAGCAGCAGGCCCATGAAGGTGAAGAAGGGGATCGCGAGCAGCGTGTCGTTGCTCATGACGCCGAACACGCGGTCCGGCATCGCCTGCACCAGCGACGCCGACAGCAGGCCGAGTTCGATACCGATCAGCCCGAACACGATGCCGCAGGTGGCGAGCGCGAACGCCACTGGCGCCCCCGACAGCAGGAACAGGATCATCGCGAAGAACATGACCGGGGCCAGATTGGCGGCCAGCCAGGCGGTCATTGGACGCCCCTCTGCTCGCAGCGTGACCGGCGCGCAGCCCGTGCGACGGCGTTCACGCGTCGGTCTCCGCCAGCGCGGCGATCCGGCGCACGATCAGCGCCAGCGCCTGCAGTGTCAGCAGCGCAAAGCCGGCCGGCACCAGGATGCGCGCCGGCCACAGCGGCAGGCCGCCGGCGCTGGCCGACACTTCATTGCTGATCCACGAGGACAGGAACCAGGGCCAGGACAGCCACAGCATCAGCAGGCATACCGGCAGCACGGTCAGCGCGAGCGCGGCGATGTCGGCTTTCAGCTTTCCGCGCGGCGACAGGCGCGCGGTGAGCAGATCGATGCGCACGTGCTCGTCCAGCTTCAGCACGCGACCGGCGCCGAGCAGGAAGGCGGCCGACACCAGATACCACTGCGCCTCCAGCAGCGCATTCGAGCCGGCGTCGAACTTGCGCGCCAGCGCATTGCCTACCGCCAGCAGCACCGCCGCCAGCACGGTCCACGGCAGCACGCGGCCGCAGGCCTCGTTCAGTCGGTCGGTCAGATCGGCGAGCGTCAGCAGGGCGCGCATGGCGTCGGGGTGGAGGTGAAGGCGCGATGGTAACCGCTGGCGGCGCTTTGGCGCGTGTGTGCTGGGGTTGGGGGCGGCAGCCACGACGCATTGTGGGAGCGGTCTTCTGACCGCGACGCGGCCGCGGCAGTCCGCGGGCTTCGATTCAGGCCGCAGTCGGGGTCAGAAGACCCCTCCAACAGAACCCGGACTCAGGCTTCGCCCCTTGATGGGGCGCAGCGTCTCTGAGGCAGCGGCCTTGGCCGCGACGCGGCCGCTGAACGGAGCAGCTGCCGACGCCCTACAATATTGCATCGCACAAGGATCGCTCCATGACCGCCACCACCCGCATCTGCCTGGTCCGCCACGGCGAAACCACCTGGAACGTCGATCGGCGCGTGCAGGGCCAGATCGACATTCCGCTGAACGAACGCGGCCTGCTGCAGGCGCAGGCCACGGCGCAGGCGCTGCTGGCAGAGCGCATCGACACGCTCTACGGCTCGGACCTCGGCCGTGCATGGGTGACCGCCGGTCGTATCGCGGTGCCGCGCGGCCAGCCGGTCATGCCGGAGCCGGCGCTGCGCGAGCGCCATTACGGCGCCTTCCAGGGGCTGACCTACGCCGAGGCGCGCGAGCGCCATCCGGAGGACTTCCACCGCTTCGAGGCGCGCGATCCGGCGGCGCAGTTTCCCGGCGGCAGCGGCGAAAGCCTAATCCAGTTCGACGCCCGCATCTGGGGCCTGGTCGAGGCGCTGCGCGCCCGCCACGCCGGCCACACGGTGCTGCTGGTGACGCACGGCGGCGTGCTCGACATCGTCGCCCGTCGCGTGCGCGACCTGCCGCTCACCGGCAAGCGCGACTTCGACATTGCCAACTGCGCGCTGAACTGGATCGCGCACGACGCCAGCGGCTGGCGCATCGAGCGCTGGGGCGACCAGACCCACCTCGACGGCGCGCTGGACGAGTTGCCGGCGTAAGCGGCGCGGCGTTGCAAGCCACCGGCTTCGATCCACCCCGCAATCGCGAGCAAGCTCGCTCTCACCAGAGCCCCGCTCCGACAGTGATCTGGGACTGCTTTCGTGGGAGCGACCTCTGGTCGCGATGGGGCTTCGGCAGGCCGCTGGCTCCGTTCTACGCCGCAATCGCGAGCAAGCTCCCACAAGGCCGTGCGCCGCTCGACAACGGACGCTATCTGCCCGCCGCCGGATTCAGGAAGCCGCGCATCAGCCGCGTCAGCCGCGGCATCACCACCCAGGTCATCGTGATGACGATCAGCGCGGTGAGCAGCGCGACCCGCGGCAGGAAGGGCAGCGGCGTAAGCCAGGGCGCCACCAGCCAGAGGAAGAGCGACACCGTCGGGAAGATGCCCATCCAGGTCACCAGCGCCATGCGTGCGCGCGGCGGGTGAGCCGACGGCGCCACCACCTGCGGACCGAACCACGCTTCAAGCCCGGTCACCACGCGGTATTCAGGTTCGTTCTCGCCAGCCGCGCACAGCCGCGGCTGCAGCGCCGCACGCGCGGGGCTCTCGTCCCAGGCTTTAAGATCCGCCTCCGAGCGGAAATGCGCGATCACCTGGTAGTCACCGCCCGGCTGCTCGGGCGTGATCATCTGCGCGCCGAGAAAGCCGGGTGCTTGACGCATGGCCTCGAACATTTCGCGGATCAGCGCTTCGTATTCGACCTCGAACCCGACCCGTGCCCGGCGGCGGGCGATGCGGGTGACATGGGCTTTCGGTGGTGCGGCGCTCATGATGATCTCCGTTATCGGTATGACGTTTGACAGCAAACCGTGGCGCAGATGACTCTACCCTGTGGGCGCGCCCCTGGCCGCGACAGTGCCTACAGGTAACCGCCGCTGTCGGGGTCAGAAGACCCCTCCCACAGAACCCCGGCTCAGGCTCGGGTCGTGGATCAGGCGCACTACCCCTGTAGGAGCGGTCTTCTGACCGCGACGCGGCCGTTGCAGCCCGCAGGCTTCGATCCAGGCCGCAGTCGGGGCCAGAAGACCCCTCCCACAGAACCCAGGCGCAGACTCGGGTAGTGGATCAGGCGCACCACCCCTGTGGGAGCGGTCTTCTGACCGCGACGCAGCCGTTGCGGTCCGCAGGCTACGATTCAGGCTGCTGCCGGGGCCGGAGGACCTCTCCCACAGAAACCCGCCCCGGCCGCAGCTCGGGCGCATCTCCCGCCGATTATTCCTTGATCGCCTCGACCGCGATGTCGATGGTCACGTCATCGCCCACGTTCGGCGCGTACTTGCCCATGTTGAAGTCGGTGCGCTTGACGGTGACCGTGGCGTTGGCGCCGATGGCGTCCTTCTTGGTCATCGGGTGCGGCATCGAGTGGAAGCTGGTCACCTTGAGCGTCACCGGCTTGCTCACGCCCTTCAGCGTCAGCGTGCCGTCGACCGCGACCGGCTTGTCGCCGTCGAACACCACCTTGGTCGACTTGAAAGTGGCGGTCGGGTAGCGGGCGGTATCGAGGAAGTCCTCGGCCTGGATGTGCTCGTTGAACAGCGTCGAACCGGTGCTCACCGACTTCGTGTCGATGGTGATGTCCACCGCGCCGGTCTTCGCCGCGCGGTCCAGCGTGATCGTGCCGCTGGTCTTGTCGAAGCGGCTCAGCTGGGTCGAGTAGCCGAAGTGGCTGTACGAGAAGCGCGGGAAACTGTGGTTCGGGTCGAGCTTGAAGGTTTCCGGCGCGGCCAGCGCGGGGGCGGCGACAGCGGCGAGGGCGAGCGAGGCGATGAGGGCTTTCAGTGAGGTCATGGCGGTTCTCCGGTTTGGGTACATCTATATATATGCAGCGAGGGTGAGGGCGGCTCAGCCGCCGGAAGTCATCTTCACCAGCGTGCGGTCACGCAGGACGAAGTGGTGGTACAGCGCGGCGCCGGCGTGGCCCAGTACGAGCAGCCAGATCAGCCAGGCGCCGAGCACATCCTTGTGGATGAAATCGATCGGTTTCTCGAAGGTCTTGAAATCAAGCCCCAGACCTTCGGCCACCACGCTCTGGAATAGCGCTGTGTTCTCGAACTTCGGAATCTCGAACAGGAAGAAGAAATCGGTATTCACGCCGGTGCCGAGGTAGCCGGTGATGGGCGCGACGATCATCACCGCGTACAGCGCCAGATGGCCCAGGTGGGCGGCGCGGTGCGCCAGCGGCGTGCCCGGTTCGTCGGCCGGCGCGCGGTTCATCAGGCGCCAGATCACGCGCAGCGCCACGATGACGGCGATGCTCACGCCGACCGACAGGTGGATCTGCAGCGCCGTCATGTTTTCCGGCGTCTGCTTCTCGGTGAACCACTGGCGGTAGTAGACCGACACATAGGCGGCGAGAAAGAGCGCGGCGGTTGCCCAATGGAACCATTTGGCGATGCGGCCGTAGTTGGCGGCAGTGTTCTTCAGGCTCATTGCAGCGCTCCTCGATCAGGGGTGAAGGCCCAGGCGTCCATCGCCAGCACATAGTCGTCGATGCCGGCGTGGAAGCGCTCGGCGGTCGCTCCTTCGCCCGCCGCACCGAGTGCGACGAAGAAGGGCAGCAGGTGCTCCTCGCTCGGGTGGGCACGCACGGCGTCCGGCGCGCGCCGGCGGTAGTCGAGCAGCGCCTCGGTGTCACCGGCGGCCAGCCGCGCGGCGAACCAGTCGGCGAAGGCGCGCACATAGGCGGGCGTGCGGCCGTCGCCGTGGGCGACGATCTGCCAGTCGCGCAGGTTGTGCGTCAGGTTGCCGGAGCCGAGCACGCGCAGACCCTGCGCGGCCAGCGGCGCCAGCGCCCGGCCCAGCCGGTACGCGCCTTCGGCGCCGCCGCGGCTCTGCAGCGACAGCGGAATCACCGGCACGTCGGCGTCCGGGTACATCAGGCGCAGCGGCACCCAGGCGCCGTGATCGAGACCACGCTCGGCGTCGAGCTGCACCGGCAGGCCGGCGTCCTCGATGGCCGAGGCGACGATGCCCGCCAGTTCGCGGCAGCCGGTCGCCGGGTAGCGGATCGCGTACAGCTCGGGCGGGAAGCCGTAGAAATCGTGGATGGTGTCCAGCCTGTCGGCCGTGCCGACCGTGGGCACGGCGCTGTCCCAGTGCGCGCTGACCGCGACGATGGCGCGCGGCCGCGGCAGCAGGTCGGCCTTCGCCTTCAGCGCTGCGCCGGCCGCGCCCGGGCGCAGCGCGAAGGTCGGCGCGCCGTGCGGTACGAAGAGACTGGCGGGGTAGGTGTGCGGTGCGGCGGTGCTCATGGCAGGCATCCGTGATTCGATGACTGCAGCTTAGTCATTCCGGCTTGTCCGAAATAGACGACAATCTGCAAATACTCGTTGCCGGAATTGCAACAATGGACCGTCTCGACGCCATGCAACTTTTCGTTCGCGTGACCGAACTGGGCAGCTTTTCCGCCGTCGCCCAGCAGATGGGTGTTGCCCGCTCGGTGGTCACCCGGCAGATTGCCGCGCTCGAAGCCCACCTTGGCGCCAAGCTGCTGGCGCGCAGCACGCGCCGGCTGTCGCTCACCTCGGCCGGCACCGCCTATCTGGAAAAGTGCCGCGTCATCCTGAATCTGGTCGAAGCCGCCGAAACCGGCATCGCCGAAGAGCGGCAGACCCCGCGCGGCCCGATCCGCCTCGGCGCGCCGCTGAGCTATGGCCTGAAGCGCCTGTCGCCGCTGCTGCTCGACTTCGCCGAGCGCTATCCCGAAGTCACGCTCGACATCGACTACAACGACCGCCGCGTGAACCTGATCGAAGAGGGCATGGACCTCGCCATCCGCGTCACCGCGAAGCTCGACCCCGCCACCGTCGCCCGCCGCATCGGCACGAGCCGCCTGATCGCGGTCGCCTCACCCGACTACCTCGCCCGCCACGGCACCCCGGCCACGCCCGAAGACCTGGCGAACCACGCCTGCCTCGGCTACACCGCCGTCGCCACCCAGCCGAGCTGGACCTTCACCACGCCCGACGGCCGCACGGTCACCGTGCCCCTGCGCAGCCCGCTCACCGCCAGCAACGGCGACGTCCTGACCGAAGCCGCCGCCCGCGGCATGGGCCTCACCTGCCAGCCCGATTTCATCCTCGACCCCTGGCTGGCCGACGGCCGCCTTGTTCCGGTGCTCACCGACTGCGCGACGCCCGAACTGGGCGTGTACGCCGTGCTGCCGGGCAACCGGCACGTGCCGCACCGGGTAAGGGTACTGATGGACTGGCTGGCCGAAAGGCTGATGGCATAGTTGGAGGCAGCCTGTTCGGGTACATTCCGGACGACCCCTTCGGCTACAGGGAAGGGGTGAGGTTTTTTGTCGTTGTTTAATACTGTATGGATGTCGGAATGACGCACCGAAAAGCCCCACCGCAAGCCGTTTCAGAACGATCACGTCCGCCTGTTTACCCGGCGGCGTCCGTAGTTATGGCGCAGAATTGCGCCAGAAAACAAAGTTAGGTGTAGGCATGGACCCGATAGATCCCGATGACGAAATCGCAAAAGGCAGAATTGCTCTTTGGCTTTCCCCAGAGCAAATCGCATTTATCGCTAATGAATGGCGAAAAATACCCAACGATGCGCCGCCGGAAGTGAGCGAATGCTGGAGCGATATCGCCTTTAGATCAATGGCTGCGCTGCATAAGGCGGGCGTTACGTATGAGCCGTTGTTTCCTGACGAAGGTGATGCGTACCACCTAACTACTCACTGCAGCGGACCCGCTAAAGCGGGCCGCTGAGTTCAAACGTTAGGCGTCTATGTCGCATATCGAAGAACTTCAGCAAGTTCTGCTGCTGGACGAAGAGCAGTACTACTCTGAAGACAGATTCATTGAAGTCGAAGAGCTGATTGAAAGGCTGTCCGAAAAAGACGTTCCGGCGCTGCTGCACGCGTGGTCAACACAGACTCGTAGCTGGCGCGAGCGGTTTGTGCATGCAAGCAGAAGGATTGACCGTGTCGTTGTTGAAGCTCTTTTGAGAGAAGCAACTGCGAGAAGCTCTGAGCCCGATCTGGTTCTGTCACTCATGACAAATCTTCCGCGCGTCGCAGAAGAGTCAGAACTCAATACTCTTCTTGTGCAGTACTTAGCTGCTGTATGGGCCGATCATCCAAACCTTCATCGTCAAATCCAAATGTGCTCTTGGAGCTGCGGCCTATCTCGTCGAATTCTCACTGCCCTTGGGTACAAATCATGGAAGGAAGCAGGTCTATGAGCCAAAGGCCCGAGACGCCTAACCCTTCCATCGAGAGGACGTGCCCCGGCAAGCCGGGTCACGCCTCTCATGTCAAACGTTGGGCAGCAGGAAGATGAACTTACTCTTGACGGTCGAGGACGCTTTCGATATTCCCGCCTGGGGCGGCTTGGTTGTCGTTCCCGGTCCGCTCGCGCACGACTACGACGGCCCAGACACCTTGGAGGTTCAACTGCGAAAACCGGATGGCTCGGTTGCGCATGCAACGCTTACGGTTCAATGGATCTCCCAAACACCGCCACCAAAGGAGTTGCGGTGGGGTTGCATCTTCCGGGGACTTTCTAAGCCAGATGTTCCAGTGGGCACAGAGGTCTGGTTCCACACTGCGGCCCAACCGGTCGCTCCAGCGGACGGCTGCGCCGCCCGCTGAGCTTCAACGTTAGGCGCCGCAGGAGAGAGTCGTCGTGCATCCATCGAAAGTCAGCCACGATTGGCCAAATGCTCTGCGGTGGTTCCTGTGCCAGGAACTCGTTCATTTCACGCCATGGCACTTCTTCACGGAGCCCGATCAGTTTGCTTTCGCCGCTCGCGCCTTTGCACGAGAAGATGTGAGTCGCGGTCAAGTCTTAGTGTTCGCACAACGTCAAGACTGCGATGATTTCGCGGGATTGGAGATACAGGCGGGAAAGGTGATGAATCGTGTCATTTGCTTTCACCCCGTCTTCGCCTCAGGGTCCAGTGAGTCGCCGAGATCCTGGAACATAGTGTCCGAGACGTTCGACGATGTCTTTGACTTCGTCGCTAAGTGCGTCGTCACCGATATGAAAGATTGGGCAGAAACAGAAGATGCCCGAGACCTCGATGGCGGCGCCTAACCCTTCCATCGAGAGGACTCGCCCCGGCAAGCCGGGTCGAGCCTCTCATGTCAAACGTTAGAACGCTATGGCCCCTTTGTTCACAGCATTGGTAGTTGTCCCCGGTGCGGCGCTCGTGCTGACACTCGCCTTCTTAGTTGCTCGTTTCCTTCAGCCAACGTCCGTTGCCATTCGCATAGCTGTCGTGTTCGTTGCAGGCGCGGCCATTGGTGGCGTCGTCACGCTTGTTGGCCTCTCGTCTTTTGTGCCGGCAACGTTGGCGGCTCCTTGGCTGGTCATCACCTACTTGGCGTCTCTTGCTGTGGGCAGCCTTCTTGGTGGTGCATTGTTGCTTGTGTTCTGCATCAAACATCGCGTTCTAACCTTGCGCTCAAGCGGACCGCCGCAAGCGGCGTCCGCTTAGCTCAACGTTGAGGCTGTAGAAAAACCCCTGCCCACCCTCATCCGTTCACATGCCGTTGTTATGATTCCGCATCGCCTCTCCGGAGCCCTGCGATGCCGCGATTCAAGACGCCCGACTACGGTCTGAAGCTCATTCCGGTTGATTTCGCACAGCAGGTGCTGCCCGGCACCTTCGAGTTCGCGCTCTGCCATCTGGTCGACAACGACCTCGATCTCACTGCACTGCGTGCCCGCTACGCCAACGACGCCGGTGGTGCCCCGGCCTTCGATCCGGCCGTGCTGCTCAAGATCGTGCTGCTTGGCTATTCGCGCGGGCTGATCAGCTCCCGATCCATCGCCACCGCCTGCCGCACCAACGTGCTGTTCATGGCCGTCTCCGGCGACAGTGCGCCGCACTTCACCACCGTCGCGCACTTCATCAGCAGTCTCGGCAACGAGGCCCAAGCGCTCTTCACCGAGGTGCTGCTGGTGTGCGACCGCGAAGGGCTGATCGGGCGCGAACTCTTCGCCATCGACGGCATGAAGCTGCCGTCCAACGCATCCAAGGCAAAGAGCGGCACGCGTGCCGACTTCGAGCGCGAGGCGGCGAAGACGGAAGCGGCCGTGCAGCGCATGATCGGTGAGCAGAAGACGCGCGATGCCGCCGGCTGCGACGACGAGGCAGCCCGCGCACAGCGCACCCGCGAACGCTTGAGTCACGAGGCGGCAAAGATCCGCGACTGGCTCACCCGCAATCCCGACGACCGACGCGGCGCCAAGGGCGCTGTACGCCTCTCCAACCGCACCGACAACGACTCGGCCAAGATGGCCACCGCCAAGGGCGTGATCCAGGGCTATACCGGCGTGGCCGCCGTCGATGCCGCCCACCAGATCGTGGTCGATGCCCAGGCGCACGGCACCGGATCGGAACAGGAGCTGCTGCTGCCGGTGATCGATGCAAGCAGCGCACAGCGCAAACCCAACACCGCGATCTGCGCCGACGCGGGCTATCACTCCGAGAAGAACCTCGCCGAACTGGACAAGCGCGGCATTCCCGCCTGGGTGTGCGACAACGGCTACCGGCAGCGCGACCCCAGATACGCCGATCAGGCCAAGCACAAGACAAAACCCGACGCGCTGTGGGACAAGAGCGAGAAGGCGAAGGAAGCACGCACCGCCAGCAGGAACCGGCGCTACGCCAACACCGACTTCACCGAAGCGCCGGACCGCAGCCGCTGCCTGTGCCCGGCGGGCAAGCACCTCTATCGCAACGGGGGCGAGTGCACGATCAACGGCTACGCCGCCACCAAGTACACCGGTGCTGCGCGCGACTGCGTGCCGTGCGAGCAGCGCACCCGCTGCCTGCGCACGCCCGGAACGACGAAGGTGCGACAGGTCACCTTCTTCCGCGGCAAGCGAGGCCCCACCGAATCACACACCGAGCGGATGAAACGGCGCATCGATTCCACGGAAGGCAAACGGATGATCGCCGCGCGCTTCGCTACGGTCGAACCGGTGTTCGGCAACCTGCGGCACAACAAACGGCTCGCCCGCTTCACGCTGCGCGGGCGGGAGAAGGTAGATGGACAGTGGAAGCTGTACTGCCTGGTGCACAACATCGAAAAGCTCGGGCACCACGGATGCGCGAATTAGGTAAGCTGGCGGGAGAGGCCGGCGCCATTTCGAGCGCGCCGGGCAGCGGCCGGGGCTGACGTCAGGGGACAACGATGAAGCGAAGATCGGAAGGCTGAGAAGATGATGAACGACTTCGAGCCGGCATGCGCCGGTCACAACCGCTTGGCCCGAGATGGGGTTTTTCTACAGCGTCGTTAGACCTATGCATTTCGGACCGCGTCTTATGCGATGTCGACCTCCGTTTGGCGATCCGTCGGAATCGGTCGAGGCCCTTCGCAGGGTCCTGTTATCTGCCCCAGGCGTTTCTGATGTGCTTTCGATCAAACGACACCACAAGGGCGGACTCGTCGCTGTGATGGACTTCGACAGAAGTGCCTTCGACGGCTTCATCAATCATCTAGAGGCCGAGGGATGGAGATCTGTCTTTTGAAGACAGCCACCGTCGGTCTAACCTGGCGCTCCAGCGGACGGCCTTCGGCCGTCGCTGAGCTTGCACGTTATGGGTCCTGAAGCTACGTCGCTCTTCTGCGAATATGACCGCAGAGACTCTTGCGTTCTCGAAGCGCGCTTTTCCGTCGTTGGCCTATATGTGATCGCGGAGGCTTACCCAAAAGAGGCCGACCAGTCGGTTCACCTAGAGGTGTTCTTCCCGGATCATCGTGGGTTCGCTCTTTTTGATGAAAGTGACATGCCGTCTTGGCTAGGGGCCGAGTGCTTTCGGACAGGTCATCTCGTCTATCGCGTTCTACATGGCGGCTGGTTCGATAGCCTTGATCAAAAAGACTGCTTTCTACAAATTGCTAGCTCTCAGTGCAATGAATGGTTGATCGTCACCGCTAATGAGTGTGTAAGTGTCTTTTCCTCGTCGGAACCCAGAATTCGGGAGGTATCAGTTTGAAACCGACGCATAACCCTGCAGTCGAGCGAGCCTGCGCGAAACGCCGCGCAGGCCGCTCACTTCCACGTTAGCCCGCCAATATCATGACTGATTCAAATCTCTCAAAAGCCGCTAATTGGGCCGCCATCGCTACTGCGGGGATTGCAGTTGCAGCTCTCTGCATTGCCGTCTGGCAAATTCGTGTAGGTCAGCAAACCCAGCGCGAAGCATCAGCACGCGACGCATTTAAGGAATATCTGAAATTAGCAATGGAAAAGCTAGATTTCGCCGACGCGCGCTTGGGAAAGGTCGCCAAATCTGAAAACGAGCGATCTCGCTACAGTTGGTTCGTTAGCTACTTTCTCTTTAGCGCAGAACAAATCTATACGTCATTTCCGGATGACCCGGAGTGGTCAGCCGCACTATCTGATCAAGTCTGCTATCACAGAGCATATCTTCAGGGCTACGAATATCAAAGGACATTAAAGGCTCACTATGCTCAGCCGTTTTATGAATTCGTCGAAAAATCGCTTAGTCACTGCCCCAATTGAACGGGCGTTACGCAATCCGGGCTGACCCATCACTCCACCGGACCTTGCGCATAAAACCGCGCAAGGCAGGTGAATTCAAACTTTAGTCAAATATCATATGAGCGTTACGACTCACTACGGCCGTGTTTCCGAGGAACAGTACACATCCATGCGAAATGACCCCGATGGTTTGGCTCAATTCTTGACGGGTGTTCTGCCCGAGGATCAACTTCTCTATCTGGACAAAGCAAGTGCAGTAATTGCTTGGCTTCTTTCTCCTCTCAAACGGCACGAACAAGCGCACTTCGCCGCCGTTGTTCGTGCTGACGACATCGAGAGCTTCACCCCGCCAGACCTTGGGCCAGAGCCCCCTGTGGATGAGTTGCTCATTCCCCTCGAGGGCCGTGGAGCCAAGGACGAGAATCTTGATGCGGGAATGGGGCCTGCTTGCGTTATCGATGCCAAAGACGTGCATCGATACGCCTTGCTGCTTGAAGAAATCAGCGAAGAGAAACTAAGAGAAAAACTGAATTTTCAAGAGTTAGAGGAAGCAGCACTGCCAATTGACTACTGGCTCGAAGAAGGCGAAGAGATTTTTGCCGGGTACATTGTCCCTCTTTTCGAACAACTCAAGACGTTTTATCGCGTTGCAGCTTCCAACAATCAGAAGGTACTGGTGTGGTACAGCTAGTGCCTAACATTACGGTCAAAGCCGTTTCGGCCTTCGGCCTCCACTGGACGCTGCGCGATAAAGCGCCGCGCAGCGCCCTTTACCTACAGCGTTAGGCCTGTATTGCTATGTCTAGCGCATCGAATGCGGAAAGTGACTTGCCGGTGCAGGAGTGGCCTGAGTGGGTCTTCTTTAATACGGTCAACGCGTTGCTTGCCGATGTAGTTGCAAAGACAAGGGAAGCTGACTCACATCGAGTAGGGGCGCTGTACCCATTTCTTGACTCGGTTCGAGAGTCGGCTACATCACTTCAATTTTTAGTAATCCGTCAGGCGCTTCGCGACTCGTACGTCATTGCACGCGTGATCTACGAAACCGCGGTCAACGCCTGCTTCCTGCTAACTAGCCCAATCGAGCTTTCAGCGCGCGCAAACGCCCATGCTAAGCAAAAGACTCTTCGAAGTTTGGTGCGCAGAATAGAGATTGCGGGTACGCCGCTGTTCGAGTTCAAGTACAGCGGTGCAGATGAGCTGATGCAAGAACCCGAACACAAGAAGTTGCTCGACGAGTTCACGTCGAAGTCCGGCAGAGAGATTTCATCGTGGACTTCGGAGAATGTTCAGCAACGTCTAGACGCAGTGCATCTAGCGTTCGGTGCCGAGGCTACAAAAGGGCTGGCGTTCGGGCTCCTGATGTACCGGCACGCCTCAGAAATCGCTCACGGAACACTGTACGGCACCTTGTTCTCATGGGGCGCACTTGCACCTAACCGCCCTTTAAAGTCGCCTGGCGACTTGGGAATTTTCCGACGCGCAGAACTGCGTCATCTGTTGAAGCTCGTGTGCTTTTCGCTGGAGTCCTTAGTGCGGGTGACTTCGAGCGTACTTGATGCTCCGAGTTTGGGCGAATCAGCAGAGAGAGCCCTTCAAGACTATTACAAGGACAAGAATGAAGGTGCCTAACACCTCCATGGAGCCGACGTTTGACGGCGCGGCTCATGTTCATGGTTGAGGCTGTAGAAAAGCCCTTCCCTACCCTCATCCATTCCTATGCCTTTGTTATGATTCCGCATCGCCTCTCCGGCGCCCTGCGATGCCGCGATTCAAGACACCCGACTACGGCCTGAAGCTCATCCCGGTCGATTTCGCACAGCAGGTGCTGCCCGATACCTTCGCGCTCTGGCATCTGGTCGACAACGAGCTCAATCTCTCCACGCTACGCCAACGCCGCGGGCGGTGCCCCGGCCTTCGATCCGGCCGAGCTGCTGAAGGTCGTGCTGCTCGGCTACTCGCGCGGGCTGATCAGCTTCCGATCCATCGCCACGGCCTGCCGCAACAACGTGCTGTTCATGGCCGTCTCCGGCGACAGTGCGCCGCACTTCACCACCGTCGCGCACCTCATCAGCAGTCTCGGCATTGATGTCCAAGCGCTCTTCACCCAGGTGTTGCTGCTGTGCGACCGCGAAGGACAAGAGCGGCACAACAAGCGGCTCACCCGCTTCACGCTGCGCGGGCGGGGGAAGGTGGATGGGCAGTGGAAGCTGTACTGCGTGGTGCACAACATCGAAAAGCTCGGGCACCATGGATACGCGATTAGGTAAGCTGGCGGGCAACACCGACGCCATTTCGAGGGCGTCGGGCAGCGGCTGGGGCTGACGTCACGGGACGACGATGAAACGAAGATCGCGGGAGTGAAGCGATGATGAACGACTTCGAGCCGGCAAAGGCGGGAAGCAACCGTTTGCCCCGAGATGGGGTATTTCTACAGCGTCGTTAGGTGTGAAGAGTCAAGAGGTTGTTCTGCGAATTTGAGAGACGGGACATAGGGACGTTGCAAGCGATGCCGTGATGAGGTCGGTGCCAGTTGTAGAAGTGGTTCCAGAGAGGCAAAGCGGCTTTGCGCAGGTCGGAGTTGGGATAGGAATGGCCGTAGGCCCACTCGCGCAGAGCTGACTGGATGAAGCGCTCGGCCTTGCCATTGGTCTGTGGCCGATAGGCTCGTGTGAACTTGTGTTTGATCCCCAGCTCGTTGCAGGCCTGAGCGAAGGCGAACGAGTGGAAGGCGGGTCCGTTGTCGGTGAGCACGCGCTGTACGGTGACACCGAGCGTTGCGTAATAGGCGACGGCATTTCGCAGGAAGCTCACGGCGCTGTCTTTGCGCTCATCGGGGTGCATGTCGGTGAAAGCAATGCGCGAATGGTCGTCAATGGCCACAAACAAGTGTTCCCAGCCTACGCCGCGGGTGCGCTTGCGATAATCGGCCGTGATTCGATGACCCACAGCGGTGAAGCGGCCCAACTTCTTGATGTCGATGTGGAGCAGTTCGCCGGGCGTCTGGCGCTCGTAGCGCTGTATGGACTCAGTCGGGGCCAGATCGCTGAACCTTGAGAGGCCGGCTCGTCGGAGCACCCGGCTGACCGTTGCTTTGGATACGCCGGTGTAGGAGGCGATCCGGGATTGAAGAAAGAGTTTGCGGCGCAGCTCGATGATGGTCAGCGCGACTTCTGGGGCAATGCTTCGGGGAGAACGGGCGGGACGGGACGACTTGTCTGCAAGTCCAGCCGGACCTTCGGCCAGGTAGCGCCCCAGCCATTTGCGGGCAGTGACACTGCTGACGCCGCTACGCTTCGCCGCATCAGAGGCCGACAGACCTCGCTCAAGCATGTCCAACACCATTTCTAGGCGACGAAGGTAGGTCAATCGGGCATTCTTGTGGGTGTTCATCCGGAATCCTGTTCGAGAGAGCTTGGGGGTTTGGCGATTTCCAGTCTCTCAGAACTTCTCCGGGTGAACACCCGAAACAACCTATTGAAGCTTCACAGTTAGGGCGCACGACTATGACTGAAGCCTTCTTGTCGGTCATCGGCATCCTCGTAGGGTGGTTCCTTGCTGAGGTTAGTGCGTCTTGGCGTGCGAGCGGCGAGCGGAGGCGACGGCTTGGTCGGGCGCTTGCAGCGCTAAGCTATTTGAACCACGAGATGGTGCTACTTCAGAGGATGTTTGAGAAGTTCAAGGACTTCTCAAGCGGCGTTTCTGAGTACGAACGCTATCGGCAGTACATATTGAAGCGCTACCCGCGTCAGGATGAGAAGTTCCGTGCCTCACTTGAGGAGGCAAGTGAGACCATCGCTGAGGAACTGCCGCTCCAGTCCCTGGAACTCACACAGATAGTCACGCGCTACTATTTCTTGCACACAACCAAGCTTCAGGAGTCCGTAAAGATTCCTGAGCTATATATTTTGCAGATCTCTTCTCTTGAAGTGGGCTACGAGTTATTTCAAAAACGACTGGGGTCGATCGTGACTCGCTTGGCCTTCCGGCATGGCATTGGCACCGGCATCAAGCATCTGTGGCTGATGCGAAAGCTCAATCGGCCGGACAAGGCTGAGCAGAACAAGCTGGTTGATCTCGTGAAGCAGTTTAAGGATGGTATGTCGCCTCGAACTAGCAACGAATCGGAAGCTCCGACGCCATCCTCCGCCGAGAAACGCCCTAACCCCGCGCACAACCCGGACGCGGGGGAAGCGGGTTCCGCCCGCTCCCCGCGTGCAGGTTAGCGCGATCGTCAGGCCATCTTTCAGGAGAAGTTGTGATCCTCGAAATCGCACAACTCCAGGTCAAGCCAGAGCTGACGGCAGAATTCGAATCTGCGTTCGGCAAGGCTCAAACCATCATCGCGTCCATGCCTGGTTACTTGGGTCATGAGCTTCAAAAGTGCATCGAGCAAGTGAACCACTACATGCTTTTGGTTCGCTGGGAGTCCGTCGAACACCACGAGGTTGGCTTCCGAAAGTCTGCCGAATACCAAGAGTGGCGCATGCTGCTGCATCACTTCTATGATCCATTCCCAACCGTGCTGCACTATGAGCTGACCAATGGTCCGGGCTTGGCGGCAACCAAGGCCGACTAAGGAAGCATGGGTTGCAGTACTTCAACCGCTCAAGTACCCGCCACCAGCCTGACTGGTCGCATATGGACTCCCACCGGAATCAAGACTGACCGATAGTCCGGTTTCCCCGGTTGGATCACTTGCAGTGGTATATCCGGGATCCATAGTCGGTTCTGTGTGACCCCTGCAGAGATGGGATCTGCGCCGGGAGCGTCAATCGATACGAGCGGCGCGCGTTACGCGGCAGGAAGGGTCATCGCCGTTCGTCCCCGTGGGTTTGACCCGGTTGGCCATGACGGGCGATCTGTCTCGTGGCAAGCGGTGATGGGAAGTGAGCAGGTGCTGAACGCTCAAGTGGCTGTGGCGAAGGAGGCCCAGCAGGCCTTTCTTGCTAGCCAGGTTGCGGTTCCCCCGAGCTTGCGGGTCGATTCTGATGAAAGGTTCTGTTCCTGCGTTACCAGAACCGCGATCCGGGATAAGGTGCGCGACGATCGTGAGTGCAACGACGTTTTATCTCGTACTCGAATTCAGGAGCTTTACATGTCACACCACCGTTCGCGCCGCCTGCGCAAGAAGCTGCACATCGACGAGTTTCAGGAACTTGGCTTCGAGGTGGCCTTCCGGCTGCGCGATGGTCTGTCGGCGGACGAGATGGGCGCCTTCTGGGACGCCTTCATCGGCGACGCGATCGAGGGCAACGGGCTGCTCTATGGCGGCTCGACGCGCGGGATGGCCTGTCTGCGCAAACGCGGGTCGGCCAACGAACAGCATCGCGAAGCGGTGCGTGCCTGGCTCGCGGGGCGGCCGGAGGTGAGCGAGACGGAGGTCGGGCCACTGATCGACGTCTGGTATCCGGCGGCGTAGGGCCCGGCCGGTTTGTATTCGCGCGCTTGCCGGGGCCAGCATTCTTGGCGTGCATCGGATGCAACAGGTCGAACCCGGTCTGCTCGTGGTTTTCCGGGCAAGCCTCTCCATGGGCTTTCTGTCGCTGGTCTGGTGCTTCTTTGCCGGACAGGAACAGAGCCGGGACCTTCTTGTCACCTATGGCGTGCGGTTCAAACGCCGCCGTCTGGTGAAGCCCGACCTTGCGCTGGCTGCACTGTATCTGGCTCTGGGATGGACGCTCAGCGAAGTGATGTGATGGTGCGCCCCACGAGCAATCGCCCGGCAGAGGCCGGTTCCGGATCAGACTTCGCATGGACGGGCCGATGGATCACGTGAGCATCTGGTTCTGGGTCACAGTATCGGTGGCTGGGCTGGTATTCCATGGAATGGCTGCCGGCGCGTTCTACCTGCTCTATGCCTTCACTGTGTCCGCATTCGGTCGCACACCGCCTTCCGGGCCCGCCGCGCTCGGCCGAGCTTTCGGCCTGCTTTTCCTTTTCGAGGTGGTGGGCACCGCACTGCTCGCCTATCTGTGCCCGATCGTATTTCAGAGTTGGCAGCCGGACGCACGCGAGGTGGCGGAACTGGCTCTGCGCCTTGTCCTGTTCCTGACGACGCCGGTTCTTGCTGCGTCGGTTGCGGTTATCAGCAGCGAGGATGTTCGTACGCTGAATGCCTGGATCTACTTTCCGTTTGGGCTGTTCATACACATCATGATCTCGCTGTTCGCCTTTATTGAATCGTCTCTGATGCCTTATGCCATGCTGGCGTTCATGCCGTTCACATTGATCGGCTATCGGTGTGCGACGCATCTGCGTACCTGCCTGCATGCGTCCCATGATGAAGCCGCGAGGGACGGCTCTGCGGCCGGATGAAGCTGATCGGCTGAATGACACTTTGCGAACCCACCCCCTCATCCTGTTCGACTTCGACGGCACGCTCGCCGATTCCTTCCATCTGTTCCTCGACGCGTGGACCCACGCGGCGCAGCGGCATGGCTTTCGCGCCGTCGATACGACCGACCTCGACCGCCTGCGCCGGATGAGCGCGCGCGACATCGTGGTCGAGGCGGGTTTGTCGCTGTGGAAGCTGCCGGCGGTGGTGGCGACCATGCGTGGGTATGTGCGCGAACGGGCGGACGAGGTGAAGCTGTTCGACGGCGTGCCCGAAGCGCTGCACGCGCTGAAGGTGGAGGGTGTGCAGATCGGCATCGTCACGTCGAACGCGCGTGACACGGTCGAACGGGTGCTCGGCGACGATTTGCGCCCGCTGATCGACCAATGGGGCTGCGGCGCGTCGCTGTTCGGCAAGGCGGCGAAGACGCGGCGGGTGATGAAGGCAGCCGGCGCAACCGCGGCGCGAACGGTGAGCGTCGGCGACGAACTGCGCGACCTCGACGTGGCGCAGGCGCTCGGGCTGGATTTCGTCGCGGTGGCCTGGGGCTACACCGCGCCGGACCGTTTCGCCGGGCTGCCCGGCGTGCGGCTGTGCGCCACACCCGCTGATCTGCCGACAGTCGTGTTGCCGTCCTGAAGGGCTGGTCGAGCGCAGCCGCCCTGGCGTATCGTCCGTTCATCCATGCAGGAGCCGAACGTCATGTGCAGCGACCACGACCCCCTCGAACTCGCCCGCGCCCGCATCGCCGGCGAAACCGCGCGCCATTACGGCACGATGCGCTTCGCCATGTTCACGGTGTTCTCCGCGGTGCTGGGTGCGCTGCTGGCGTTCGCGTTCTCGCAGGGCGGTTCGCTCTTCCTCGGACATCCGCCGTACCGGGTCGGCCTCGGCGTGGTCGGGCTGATGCTGTCGGTGCTGTTCCTGCTGGCCGAGTACCGCATTTCGAGGCTGGTCACCTTCTACCAGGAAGAGGCGTTCGCGGCCGGCGCGCTGGCACCGTCGCCCGACCATGACAACTGGAAAGACGTGGTGCTGGTCACCATGCTCGCGCCCTACGCACTGTCGGCGGTGTTCTGGCTGCTCGCCATCTTCGGCCTCATCGTGTTCCCGGTCTGGCCGGCGCCAGCGGCCGGCTGATCCTGCGCATGACGAGGCGCCGCGCGATGCGGCACCATGGCGGAACACTGTCCGGATGGAACCCGTCATGAGCGCCCACGCCCCCACTGCAAACGATCCGTCGGCGCCGAGCGTTCTGCCGGCCGACGAAAGCGCCGGCCGCTACCTGCTTGCCGCCGTGCCGCGCGTGCACCCGGCGCAGACGGTCGATGCGGTGCTGGCCGACCTGCGCGCCCGGCACTACGACTGCCTCGACATCGTGTGCGTGGTCGATGACAACGAAAGCCTGGTCGGCATCGCGCCGCTGCCGGCATTGTTCCGCGCCGCGCAGGGCGCACGCATCGACACGGTGATGCAGCGCGACTGCCCCACCGTGCATGCGCACACCGACCAGGAGCGGGTCGCCTCGCTGGCGCTGCATCACGGGCTGGACGCGATGCCGGTGGTCGATGCGCGGGGCCGGCTGCTCGGCGTGGTGCCGACCGCTGCGCTGCTGCACATCCTGCGTCGTGAGCACGTGGAGGACATCCACCGCCTCGCCGGCATCACGCGCGAGACGCGGCGGGCGCGCGAGGCGATCGAGTCACCGCCGTTGCGTCGCCTGCGTCACCGTCTGCCCTGGCTGCTGATCGGTCTGGCCGGCAGCATGTTCGCCACCTTCATCATGGCCGGCTTTGAGCGCACGCTTGCGCTGAGCCCGGCACTCGCCTTCTTCGTGCCGGGTCTGGTCTATCTCGCCGATGCCATCGGTACGCAGACCGAAGCGGTCGCCGTGCGCGGCCTGTCGCTGAGCCACGCGTCGGTCGGCACGCTGGTCGGTGGCGAGGTGCGCACCGGGCTGCTGATCGGGCTGGTGCTCGGCGGGCTCACCTTTCCCTGCGTCTGGCTGGCCTTCGGCGACCCGACGCTGGCGTTCGCGGTGGCGCTGTCGCTGGTGATGGCCGGCGGCATCGCGACGACGATAGGCCTCTTCCTGCCCTGGCTGCTCGCCCGCCTGGGCAGCGACCCCGCCTACGGCAGCGGCCCGCTCGCCACCATCGTGCAGGACTTGCTGACCCTGCTCACCTATTTCGCGGTGGCGAGCGCGGTAATGGGGCAGGGGTGAAGGCGGCCCGGCGCGGGTCTTTCCCTCTCCTGTATCGACGGGGGAGGGCAGCGGCTTCGATCCAGGCTGCTATCGCGAGCAAGCTCGCTCCCACGAGACCCCGGCTCCGGCCGCGGATCGGAGTTGCCTCTCCGTTGGAGCAGCCCCTGTGGGAGCGATCCTTGTGGGAGCGGCCTTGGCCGCGACGCGGCTGTTGCTGTCCGCAGCCTTCGATACAGGTTGCTGTCGGGGTCAGAAGACCCCTCCCACAGCACCCCATCTCCGGCCGCGGATCGGGCGTGCTCCCGCGGTGGAAGCGGTCCCTTGTGGGAGCGGCCTTGGCCGCGATTCGGCCGCCGCTGTCCGCCGACTTCGATTCAGCTCGCAGTCGCGGTCAGAAGACCGCTCCCACACAAGCGTCCGAGCCGATGGCGCGCACTGTCGATTCGCGCACCGGTCGCTCGTCGACCCTGCGACGGCGCCTGTCGCGCCGACTCCAGGAGAGCAGCCATGCGTTACATGATCATCGTCAAGGCCACTGCCGACAGTGAGGCGGGCGTCATGCCGGAGGAAGCACTGATGGCTTCGATGGCCTCCTATCATGAAGAACTGATGCGCGCCGGCGTGCTGCTCGACGCATCCGGGTTGCAGGCCAGTTCGAAGGGCTGGCGCGTGCGTTACCGCGGTGCCGGGCGCAGCGTCATCGACGGCCCGTTTGCCGAAACGAAGGAACTGATCGCCGGCTACACGCTGATACAGGTCGCCTCGCGCGAGGAGGCGCTGCACTGGACACGCCGCTTCCCGAACCCGGTCGGCGAGGGGCGCGACGCCGAAATCGAGGTGCGCCAGGTGTTCGAGCTGGACGACTTCGCGCCGGGTGAGGCGGTGGAACGCTTCCGCCGGATGGACAAAGCCTGAGGGAGACGAAGCATGATGAACGGGACGACGACGGTGCACACCGGACGATGAAGACCGACCTGCACCGCACGCTGGACGCCGTCTGGCGCATCGAGTCGGCGCGCATCATCGGCGCGCTGGCGCGCATGGTGCGCGACGTCGGCCTCGCCGAGGAGCTGGCGCAGGACGCTCTGGTGACGGCGCTCGAACAGTGGCCCGACAAGGGCGTGCCGGACAACCCCGGCGCCTGGCTCACCGCCACCGCGAAGAACCGCGCGCTCGACCTGCTGCGCCACCGCAGCATGCAGGCGACCAAGGCCGACGCGCTGACCTGGGAAATCGAGGCGCAGCTGCAGGACGGCGCGCCGCCGGCGCCCGACAGCACGCTCGACGAACCGATCGGCGACGACGTGCTGCGCTTGATGTTCGTCGCCTGCCACCCGGTGCTGTCGGTCGAGGCGCGCGTCGCGCTGACGCTGAAGATGGTCGGTGGTCTCGCCACGCCGGACATCGCACGCGCCTTCCTGGTGCCGGAGGCGACGCTGGCGCAGCGCATCGTGCGCGCCAAGCGCACGCTGAGCGAAGCGCGCGTACCGTTCGAGCTGCCCGGCCCGGCCGAACTGGGCGAGCGGCTCGACGCCGTGCTGAAGGTGATCTACCTCATCTTCAACGAGGGCTATGCCGCCACCGCCGGTGAGCACTGGATGCGCCCGGCGCTGTGCGAAGAGGCCTTGCGCCTCGGTCGCATACTGGCCGAGCTGGCGCCGCAGGTCGCCGAAGTGCACGGCCTGGTGGCGCTGATGGAAATCCAGGCCTCGCGCCTGCACGCGCGCACCGACGCACGCGGCGCACCGGTGCTGCTGCTGGAACAGGACCGCACGCGCTGGGACCGTCTGCTGATCCGCCGCGGGCTGGCCGCACTGGAACGCGTCGACGCACTCGGCGGCGGCTACGGCCCGTACGCGCTGCAGGCCGCCATCGCCGCCTGTCATGCGCGCGCCGCCCACGCCGACCACACCGACTGGTCGCGCATCGCCGCGCTTTACGACGCGCTGGCGCAGATCGCGCCGTCACCGGTGGTCGAACTGAATCGCGCCGTGGCGGTGGGCATGGCCTTCGGCCCGGCGGCCGGGCTGGAGGTCGCCGATGCGCTGCGCGACGAACCGGCGCTGCGCCACTACCACCTGCTGCCCGCCGTGCGCGGCGACCTGCTGGCAAAGCTCGGCCGCCACAGCGAAGCCTGCGACGAATTCCGCCGCGCCGCCGCGCTGACGCAGAACGAACGCGAGCGCGAACTGCTGACCGAACGCGCGCGCGTCAGCGCGGATGCTGTTCGCTGACACTCAGCCGGATCGTTCCCGGAGACGGCGCGCGGCCATATCGATCAGCGCGGCGCCGGCAGCCGCGGCCGGGATTCTGTGGGAGGGGTCTTCTGACCCCGACAGCCGCCTGGATCGAAGCTTGCGGACAGCAGCGGCCGTGTCGCGGCCAAGGCCGCTCCCACAGGGATTGCGCCGATGCGTCAGGCATGAGCCGAGCCGCGGCCGGGATTCTGTGGGAGGGGTCTTCTGACCCCGACAGCAGCCTGGATCGAAGCTTGCGGACAGCAGCGGCCGTGTCGCGGCCAAGGCCGCTCCCACAGGAATCGCGCCGGTGCGTCAGGCATGAGCCCAGCCGGGGGCGGGGTTCTGTGGGAGGGGTCTTCTGACCCCGACAGCCGCCCGGATCGAAGCCTGCGGACAGCAGCGGCCGTGTCGCGGCCAAGGCCGCTCCCACAGGGATTGCGCCGATGCGTCAGGCATGAGCCCAGCCGCGGCCGGGATTCTGTGGGAGGGGTCTTCTGACCCCGACAGCAGCCTGGATCGAAGCCTGCGGACAGCAGCGGTCGTGTCGCGGCCAAGGCCGTTCCCACAGGAATCGCGCCGGTGCGTCAGGCATGAGCCGAGCCGCGGCCGGGGTTCTGTGGGAGGGGTCTTCCGACCCCGACAGCCGCCTGGATCGAAGCCTGCGGACAGCAGCGGTCGTGTCGCGGCCAAGGCCGCTCCCACAGGGATTGCGCCGATGCGTCAGGCATGAGCCCGGCCGGGGGCGGATTCTGTGGGAGGGGTCTTCTGACCCCGACAGCCGCCCGGATCGAAGCCTGCGGACAGCAGCGGCCGTGTCGCGGCCAAGGCCGCTCGCAGAGGGAGTGCAAACAACCATCGCACCGACGAAAAAAAAGGCGGCCCGCAGGCCGCCTTTGAGAACTCACAGCCATTGCTGTGGAGGAGGAGACCCGAGTATCGCCCTTGTCCGCCTGCGTGCAAGGGCTGTCACAAATACTTCATGCGCCTCTGTTCCGCAGACGGCTCAGGGTGCGCAACGGGGTGCGACAGGTGATCGAAGGGCGGTGCAGCTGCCCGGCGCATGCCGCTGCGTGGTGCATGCGTCGGTGGCTGGCGAGCTTCGGTTCACTCCGCGTCGACCGGCGCAGGCAGCGGTTCGAGTCGCTGCACCAGCACCTTGTCGACCCGGTTGCGGTCCATGTCCATCACCTCGACGCGCAGGCCGGCGACTTCGAAGAAGTCGGTGGCGACCGGGATGCGGCCGAGCATGTGCAGCACCAGTCCGCCCACCGTGTGGAAGTTTCCGCTGTCTTCACCCGGCAATACGTCGTCGATACCGAGCACGGATTTGACGCGCTCGATCGACGTGCCGCCGTTGACCAGCCACGAACCGTCGGCGCGCTGTACCACGTCCGCTTCCTCGTGCGCCGCCGGCACCGACATGTCGCCGACGATGGCGGCGAGCACGTCGTTGACGGTGACCAGCCCCTGCAGGTCGCCATACTCGTCGACCAGCAGCGCCAGGTGCTTGCGCGTGCGGCGGAAGTTCTCCAGCAGTTGTGCGGTGCTGACCGTGTCCGGCACATAGAGCGGCGGCTCGAGGAGCGCCTCGATGCTGCGTCGGTCTATCGTTTCGCCGGCCAGCGACTGCTTCAGCAGGGCGCCGCTCTGCAGCACGCCGAGCACGTGTTCGAGGCCGTCGCGGCACACCAGCAGGCGGCTGTACGGGCTGTCGGCGATGCGCCGGCGGATGTCGTCCTCCGGATCGTCGAGGTCGATCGCGTGAATGTCCTTGCGCGGCGTCATGATGGCGCCGACGTGCAGTTCGTCCAGGCGCAGCACGTTGGACACGATCTGCTGTTCGCTCTGGTGGAACACGCCCGCTTCCGCGCCTTGGCCCATCAGCACTTTGATTTCCTCATCGGTGATCGGCGGCTCGTCGGTGCGGCGCGCACCGGCGATGCGCAGGATGGCGTTGCTGGTGACCGACAGCACCCACACCAGCGGCCGCGCAACGCGCGCCAGCAGCACCATGGGCCGTGAAATGAGCGAGGCGATGCCCTCGGGCGCCAGCAGTGCCAGCCGCTTCGGCACCAGTTCGCCGACCACGACGGAGAAGTAGGTGATGCCGACCACCACGACGGACAGCGCCACCGTGCGCGCGTAGGGCTCGATCAGCGGGAATCCGGACAGCCAGGCGGCCAGCGGATCGGCCAGCACCGTTTCACCCATGGCGCCGCTCAGGATGCCGATCGACGTGATGCCCACCTGTATCGTTGACAGGAAGTTCGACGGGTCGTCGTGCAGCCGCACGGCGGCCTGCGCCCCCTTGTGGCCGTCCTCGGCAAGACCGATCAGGCGCGCCTTGCGCGACGACACGACGGCGATTTCGGACATCGCGAAGACGCCGTTGAGAAGGATGAGTGCAAACAGAAGTGCCACGTCCATGCCTGCAGGCCACCCGCTGTCCGATGCGTGGCCCGGGTGTGAAGGGAGTGCCATTATCCCCCACGGGCCATGACCGCCCGGCCGGTGCCCCACGCAGGCTAGCGGGCGTCGGCGATGAAGCGGTAGCCGACGCCGGTCTCGGTCAGCAGGTGCGCCGGCCGCGCCGGGTCCGCTTCGAGCTTGCGCCGCAGATGGCCCATGTAGATGCGCAGGTAGTGGCCATGCTCGACGCTGTTCGGCCCCCACACCGCGCGCAGCAACTGGCGGTGCGTCAGCACCTGGCCCTCGTGTGCCGCCAGCGTGGCGAGCAGCCGGTACTCGACCGGCGTCAGGTGCACCGGCTCGCCGGCGCGCGTGATCAGGCGGCGCGCCAGATCGAGTTCGCACTCGCCGAAGTGGAGCGGGCCTGCGGCGTCGGTCGGGGCGTTGCCGCGGCGGCGCAGCGCGACGCGTACGCGTGCCATCAGTTCGCCGACCGAAAAGGGTTTGATCAGATAGTCGTCGGCGCCGGCGTCGAGTGCCGCGATCTTGTCGTCGTCACCGGTACGCGCCGACAGCACGATGACCGGCACGCTGCTCCAGCCGCGCAGGTCGCGGATCAGGTCAACGCCGTCGCCGTCCGGCAGACCGAGGTCGAGCACCAGCAGATCCGGCTTGCGCGTGCCGGCTTCGATCAGGCCGCGCTGCAGCGCCTCGGCCTCGAATACCTGATGTCCGGCCTCCTCCAGCGCCTGACGTACGAAACGGCGTATCGCCGCATCGTCCTCGACGATCAGTACTCGGGACACCGGGGGCTGCAGGCTGCTCATGCCGCACAGTCTGCCGCAGGTGGCAGATCGGTGCCCGCCGGCGCGTCACGGTGCGGCAGGGTCCAGCGGAACACCGCGCCGTGCGCCGGCGGCGGACGGTTGGCAGCGCCGATGTCGCCGCCATGCGCACGCACGATGGCGCGGCAGATGGCCAGCCCGAGGCCGACGCCCGGCGTGCTCGATTCCGCCTCGCCGCGCGTGAACTTGCGGAACAGGTTTTCCGGATCGCCGGCCGGCAGGCCGGGGCCGTCGTCGCTCACCTCGATCGCGATCGCGTCGCCGTCACGCGCTGCGGTGATGCGTATCGTCGTACCGGCCGGCGTGTACTTGGCGGCGTTTTCCAGCAGATTGACCAGCACCCGTTCGAGCAGCACGGCGTCGCCATAGAGCAGCGGCAGATCGGGCGGCAGGTCCACGCGCACCACGTGCCGAGCCAGCGCGCCTTCGATGGCGCGGATCGCGCTGCCGGCCAGTTCCTCCAGCGACTGCCAGTCGTGGCGCAGCGCCACTGCGCCGGCCTGCAGTCGCGCCATGTCGAGCAGGTTGTTCACCAGCTGCGCGGTGCGCCGCGCCTGATCGACGATGGCGTTGATCGCCGGGCCGTGCACGGAACCTTCGCGCGCCAGCGCGCCGGACAGGTTTTCCGACATGCCGATCAATGCGGTCAGTGGCGTGCGCAGATCGTGCGACAGCGCGGCCAGCAGCGAATTGCGCAGCCGTTCGGATTCCATCGACAGCAGCGTGTCCTGTGCGACGGCGACGAAGTGCACGCGCTCGATGGCGATGGCGACCAGCGCGGCGTAGGTGTCGAGCAACTGGCGCTGTTCCGGAATCATCAGCAGCCGCGCGTGCGCCGGCTTCACGGCGATGACGCCGCGCGTGCGCATCGGCGCCTGCAGCGGCAGGTAGAGCGCCGGTGCGCCGGGCAGGGTTCCGGTGCCGGCGCCGGCCGGCTCGCTGTGGTCGTAAGCCCACTGCGCAAGGCCGCTATCGGGCGCGAAGCGATCGTTGTCGGGCGAGGCCGGTGCCAGCCGCTCGGCGGCGTCCGGCAGCAGCAGTGCGGCGTCGCCGCGGAAGGCGCGCTCGACCGCGCGTTCGCCGATTTCGGCCACCTGTTCCAGCGTCAGCGCGCGACCGAGATCGCGCGCCATTTCGAACAGGCTGCGCGCGCGGTCTTCGCGGTAGCGGGCGACGCGCGCCTGGTACTGCAGCGAGGCGGTGAGCTGGCCGACCACCAGACCGACCGCCATCATGACGGCGAAGGTGATCAGGTATTCCGCGTCGCTGACCGAGAAGGTGAAGCGCGGCGGCACGAAGAAGAAATCGAAGGCCAGCACGTTCAGCACGGCCGAGGCCAGTGCCGCCCGGCGACCGTGTCGCACGGCGATGACAATCACCGCCAGCAGGAAGAGCATGACGATGTTGGCGAGGTCGAAGTACGGCAGCAGCGGCGTCGCCAGCACGGTCACCGCGGCGCACGACGCGCCGGCCCACAGATAGCCACGCAGCGAGCGTGCGACCGCCTCGCCGTCCTCCTCCTGTGCCGGCGGCGGCGAAGCCGGTGCCGCGTCGTCGCGCCGCGCGATCACCATGAACTCGATTTCCGGCGCGAGTGCCGCCACCCGCTCGCCGAAGTGGCTGCGGCCGGTGGCGCGCTGCCACAGCGACCCAACCCTGCCGCGCAGCGAGTAGCCGGTCACCAGGGTGCCCAGATTGTGTTCGCGCGCGTAGGTCACGGCGGCCACGGCGGCGTCCTGCGCGGTCAGCGTGGCGGTGGTTGCACCCAGTGACTCGGCCAGCTTGAGCGTGGCCAGTATCGCCCGGCGACGCGCTTCGGGCAGGCGCTGCAGTGCCGGTGTCTCGATGTAGATGGCATGCCAGGGCGCGTCGGCCTGCGCCGCCCGGCGGGCCGCGGCGCGCACCAGGCGCTCGGCGCCGGCGTCCGGGCCGACACAGGCGAGCAGCGCGTCGCTCACCTGCCATACCGCGCGGCTGGCCTGCGCGACGTGTTCGCGCCGGTAGCTGCGCACGTCTTCCTCGACCCGCTCGGCCGTGCGGCGCAGCGCCAGTTCGCGCAGCGCCATCAGGTTGCCCTTGCGGAAGAAGTTCTTCACCGCGCGCTCGGCCTGCTCCGGCAGATACACCTTGCCCTCGCGCAACCGGCGCAGCAGGTCGTCGGTCGGCAGGTCGACCAGCACCACTTCGGAGGCGGAATCGAATACGTGGTCCGGCACCGTTTCGCGCACGCGGATGCCGGTGATGCCGCCGACCACGTCGTTCAGGCTTTCGATGTGCTGCACGTTCACCGTGGTCCACACGTCGATGCCGGCGTCGAGCAGTTCGTCGATGTCCTGCCAGCGCTTCGGGTGACGCGAGCCCGGGGCGTTGCTGTGCGCCAGTTCGTCGACCAGCAGCACGGCGGGTCGGCGCGCCAGCGCACCGTCGAGATCGAATTCCTCCAGCGTGCGCCCCTGCAGCGTGAGCGTACGTCGCGGCAGTCGTTCCAGCCCCTGCACCTGCTGTGCGGTTTCGCTGCGGCCGTGCGTCTCGACGATGCCCACGACGACGTCGATCTGCTGCTCGCGCAGGCGCTGCGCGGCATCGAGCATGGCCCAGGTCTTGCCCACGCCAGCCGACGAGCCGAAGTAGATCTTCAGCCGGCCGCGCGCGGCGCGCGCCTCCGCCGCCTGCGCGGCGGCGAGCAGTGCGTCGGGGTCGGGCCGTGTCGGTTCGTCGGTCATCGTCGCAGTCTAGCGTCCGGAACGTCGGTCGCGGCCGCTGCTGCGCCCGACCAGCCAGCCGACCAGCGCCAGCGGCGCGGCGATCGCCAGCAGTCCGAGCAGCAGCACGAGCAGGTCATGGTCCATGATCAGCGCAGCGCGTCGAGCGCGCGATTCAGCGCCAGCACATTCACCCGTGGCTCGCCGATGAAGCCCAGCCACGGATGACGCGCGTGACCTTCGATCAGCGCGTCGACCGCGGCCGGGTCGAGGCCGCGTACCCGCGCCACGCGGGCCGCCTGGTAGCGGGCGGCGGCGAGGCTGATGTCCGGGTCGAGCCCGCTGGCCGACGCGGTGACCAGATCGACCGGCACCGGCGCGCGGTTGTCCGGGTCGGCGGCGCGCAGCGCGGCGATGCGTTGTGCCACCGCGTCGATCAGCACGCGGTTGTTGGCACCCAGATTGCTGCCGCCGGACGCGGCGCCGTTGTAGGGCTGCGGTGCGGTGGCCGACGGGCGCGACCAGAAGTGGCCGGGCGACGAGAAGGGCTGACCGATCAGCGTCGAGCCGGTCACCTGTTCGCCGTCGCGGATCAGCGATCCGGCCGCGCGTTCGGGGAACAGCGTCTGCGCCAGCGCGGTGAACAGCAGCGGGTAGGCGAGGCCGGTCAGTGCGGACAGCAGCAGGAAAAGTGACAGCGCAGGACGCAGGGTATTCAGGGTGGCGTTCATGGCAGGACTCCGTGTTCAGGTGAGGTGCAGCGCGCCGAGCAGCACGTCGATGAGCTTGATGCCGACGAAGGGCACGACGAAACCGCCCAGGCCGTACAGCAGGCCGTTGCGACGCAGCAGCGCGGCGGTACCGAGCGCGCGGTACTGCACGCCGCGCAGCGCGAGCGGAATCAGCGCGACGATGATGAGCGCATTGAAGATGACCGCCGACAGGATGGCCGACTCGCCGGATGCGAGCTGCATCACGTTCAGCGCACCCAGCTGCGGATAGGTGGCGGCGAAGGCGGCTGGCAGGATGGCGAAGTACTTGGCGACGTCGTTCGAAATGCTGAAGGTGGTCAGCGCGCCGCGCGTCATCAGCATCTGCTTGCCGATCTCGACCACCTCGATCAGCTTGGTCGGATTGCTGTCGAGGTCGACCATGTTGCCGGCCTCCTTCGCCGCCTGCGTGCCGCTGTTCATCGCTACCGCGACGTCGGCCTGGGCCAGCGCCGGTGCGTCGTTGGTGCCGTCGCCGGTCATCGCCACCATGCGGCCTTCGGCCTGATAGCGACGGATCAGCGCCAGCTTGGCTTCCGGCGTGGCTTCGGCCAGCACGTCGTCGACGCCCGCCTCGGCGGCGATGGCAGCGGCGGTGAGCCGGTTGTCGCCGGTGATCATGACGGTGCGTATGCCCATGCGCCGCAGTTCGACGAAGCGTTCGCGGATGCCGCCCTTGACGATGTCCTTCAGTTCGACCACGCCGAGCACTCGCTCGCCGTCGGCCACCACCAGCGGCGTGCTGCCGCGGCGGGCGGCGTCCTCGACGATGCGCAGCAGTTCCGGTGCGAACTGCCCGCCCAGCGACTCGACATGCTGGCGCACCGCCTCGGCCGCGCCCTTGCGGATCTGCCGGCCCTCCCAGTTCACGCCGCTCATCCGGGTCTGCGCGGTGAAGGGCACGAAGACGGCGTCGTGCAACAGCAGTTGGCGTTCGCGCAGCGCGAACTTCTGTTTGGCGAGCACGACGATGCTGCGACCCTCCGGCGTTTCGTCAGCCAGCGAGGCGAGTTGCGCGGCGTCGGCCAGTTCGCGCTCGCTCACGCCGGGCGCCGGCAGGAAGGCGGCGGCCTGGCGGTTGCCCAGCGTGATGGTGCCGGTCTTGTCGAGCAGCAGTACGTCGACGTCACCCGCCGCCTCGACCGCGCGGCCGGAGGTGGCGATCACGTTGGCGCCCAGCATGCGGCTCATGCCGGCCACGCCGATGGCCGACAGCAGGCCGCCTATCGTGGTCGGAATCAGGCACACCAGCAGCGCCACCAGCGCGGTCACGGTGACCGGGCTGCCCTGTCCGCCGGCATCGACCGCGAACAGCGAGAAGGGCAGCAGCGTGACGGTGGCCATCAGGAAGGCCAGCGTCAGCGCCACCAGCAGGATGGTCAGCGCGACTTCGTTCGGCGTCTTGCGCCGCTTCGCGCCTTCGACCATGGCGATCATGCGGTCGAGGAAGCTGTCGCCCGGATTGACCGTGCAGCGCACGACGATCCAGTCCGACAGCACGCGCGTCCCGCCGGTGACCGACGAGAAATCGCCGCCGGCTTCGCGGATGACCGGCGCCGATTCGCCGGTGATGGCGCTTTCGTCCACCGAGGCCACGCCTTCGATCACCTCGCCGTCGCAGGGCATGGTGTCGCCGGCCTCGACCAGCAGCACGTCGCCGATGCGCAAGGCGCCGGTATCGACCGCGTCCCAGTGCTCGCCCTGGCGCGGCGCGCGCAGCTTCTTCGCCGTGCCGCGCTTCTGCAGGCTGCGCAGGCTGGCGGCCTGCGCCTTGCTGCGGCCTTCGGCCAGCGCCTCGGCGAAGTTGGCGAACAGCACGGTGAACCACAGCCACAGCGCATTGGCGCCGATGAACCAGGCCGGCGCCTCGCCCTGACCGGTCAGGGCCTGCAGCCACAGCGCGCTGATCAGTACGGCGCACAGCCAGACCACGAACATGACCGGATTGCGCCACTGCGCCACCGGATTGAGCTTGATGAAGGCATCGCGCACCGCGCCGCGCAGCAGTGCGGGGTCGAGCAGTCCGGCGGCCGGGCGCGAAGGATGAAGGGCGTTCGTCATGGTGCGTCCTCAGCGATACAGGTTGATGTGCTCGACCACCGGGCCGAGCGCCAGCGCAGGCAGGTAGGTGAGCGCGCCGACCAGCAGCACGGTCAGCACCAGCAGCACGACGAACATCGGTCCGTGCGTCGGCATTGCCGCGTCCTGGCTGCCCGCTTGCCGCATGGCGCGGGTGCGCGCGGCCAGCGCACCGGCCAGCGCCAGCACCGGCACGATGACGGCGAAGCGGCCGAGCGCCATCGCGATCGCCAGTGTCAGGTTGTAGAAGGGGGTGTTGGCCGACAGGCCGGCGAAAGCGCTGCCGTTGTTGTTGGCGGCCGACGAGAAGGCGTACAGCACTTCGGAGAAGCCGGCCGCGGCCGGATTCAGCAGACTGGCGCGACCGGCCTCCGTGCTCACCGCGAGCGCGCTGCCGGCCAGCACCAGCAGCGGCGTGACCAGGACGGCGACGGCCACCCATTTCATTTCCGCCGGTTCGATCTTCTTGCCCAGGTAGGCCGGTGTGCGCCCGGTCATCAGGCCGGCCACGAACACCGCCAGCACGGCGAACAGCAGCATGCCGTACAGACCCGAACCGACGCCGCCGAACACCACCTCGCCGAGTTGCATCAGCAGCATCGTGATGCCGCCGGCCAGCGGTGTCAGCGAGGCGTGCATCGCGTTCACCGCGCCGCAGGAGGCGGCCGTCGTGATGGCGGCGAACAGCGCGCTGGCGGCGACGCCGAAGCGCACCTCCTTGCCTTCCATATTGCCGCCGGCCTGCAGCGCACTGGCGGTCTGGTCGACTCCGAGCGCGGCGAAATGCGGGTTGCCCGCCTGTTCCAGCGACATGATGCCGACCACTGCGGCGACGAACAGTACCGTCATCGCGGCCAGCAGTGCCCAGCCCTGACGGCGGTCGCCGACCACGCGACCGAAGGCCATGCACAGCCCGGCCGGAATCGCGAAGATGGCCAGCATCTGCAGCACATTGGTCCACGCCGTCGGGTTCTCGAAGGGGTGGGCCGAATTGGCGTTCATGAAGCCGCCGCCATTGGTGCCCAGCATCTTGATCGCCTCCTGCGAGGCGACCGGCCCCATGGCCAGCGTCTGCGTGCTGACCGCACCCGCATCGGTATGCAGCGGTTCGAGCAGCGTGACCGTCAGGTCGGGCGACAGGTTCTGGATCACGCCCTGCGCCGCGAACGCCAGCGCCAGCGCGGCGGACAGCGGCAGCAGCAGCCACAGCGTGATGCGCAGGACATCGACCCAGAAGTTGCCGATGCCGCCCGCCCCGCTGCGCGCGAAGCCGCGCATCAGCGCGAAGGCGACCGCGATGCCGGTGGCCGCGGACAGGAAGTTCTGCACCGTCAGGCCCAGCATCTGGGTCAGGTGGCTCATCGCCGACTCGCCGCCGTAGCCTTGCCAGTTGGTGTTGGTGACGAAGCTCACCGCGGTGTTGAGCGCGGAATCCCAGGTCGGCGCGGCGAACTGCTGCGGGTTCAGCGGCAGTTCGGGCTGCAGCCGCTGCAGCGCGTACAGCGCGATCACGCCGATCAGGTTGAACAGCAGCAGCGCACCGGCATAGCCGCGCCAGCCCTGTTCTTCGCCGCTCACACCGCAGGCGCGCAGCAGCGCCGACTCGATGCCGGCAAACGGACGCGGCGCCCGTTCAGACACCAGGGCCAGCCAGCGGCCCAGCGGCAGCGCGATCAGCCAGACGGCCAGCACGAAGCCGCCCAGCAGCATCCACATCTGGGCGGTCATCACAGATCCTCCGCGCGCCACAGCGCCCACAGCAAATAGACGAACAGCGCCACGACCAGCGCGGCGCAGATTCCGTACAGCGTTCCCATCATGATTCCTCCGCAGACGATGTGCGAAGACTAGGAGGACGCGTGCAAAGACGGTCTATAAATCGCGGGCGCCGCTGTATACGCGGCGTAAACGTGTCGTCAGCGAACGATCAGGGCGTGAAGATTCAGGGGGTGAAGATTCAGGGGGTGAAGAAATAGCGTGTGAGGTGGAAGAACACCGGTGCGGCGAAGCTGACCGAATCCATGCGGTCCATCATGCCGCCGTGCCCCTGGATCATGCTGCCCCAGTCCTTCGCGCCGAGGCTGCGCTTGACCGCCGACAGCACCAGCCCGCCGAGGAAACCCATGATGACGATGGCGGCCGACATGCCGGCCGCCTGCAGCGGCGAGAAGGGGGTGATCCACCACATCGCGGCGCCGATCGCGGTGGCCGACAGCGCGCCGCCGACAAAACCTTCGACGGTCTTGGACGGGCTCACCACCGGCGCGATCTTGGTCTTGCCGAACAGCTTGCCGAACACATACTGCAGCACGTCGCTCAGCTGCACGACGAGCAGCAGGTAGAACAGCAGCAGCGCGTTCTGGCCGGCGTAGTCGGGGATGTCGAGCAGCAGCAGCGCCGGTACGTGGCTGATGCAATAGATGGTCAGCATGACGCCCCACTGGATCTTGGCGGCGCGTTCGAGGAAGTGCTCGGTGTCCTGTGCCAGCACCGACAGCGAAGGCAGCAGCAGGAAGCCGTAGACCGGAATCAGGATCGAGAACAGCGCGTACCACTCGTCGGCGATCAACGCGTACTGCAGCGGAATCGCGATGAAGAAGGACACCGACAGCGCGCGGTGGTCACCCGGTCGGGTCGGCGTCAGCGTCATGAACTCGCGTAGCGCGAACCATGAGATGAGCGCGAACATGACGATGGTGGCCATTTTGCCAAGCATGAAGGCGACCGCGAACACGGCCACCATGATCCACCAGGCCTTGATGCGCGCATTGAGGTTGTCGACCACGGCGCGCCCCGATTCACCGCTGACGCGCCGCGACAGCACCCAGCCGATCATGGACGACAGCAGCAGCACGGCACCGATGCCGCCCATCAGCCAGTAGAACTTGTCCTGTGCGCTCATTGCATCCCCTTTGTTGTTGTCGCGCGGCCGTTCAGGCCAGATCGATCACCGCCTGCCGGGCGCGTTCGAGAAAGTCCGCCTTGTCTTCGCCAGCGATGCGGGCGAGTGGCGCGCCGAAGCGCACGGTGCAGATCAGCGGCACCGGGAAGAAGGAGCCCTTGGGCATGCAGCGGTGCAGGTTTTCCAGGTACACGGGTATCAGTTCGACGTCCGGGAAACGCTCCGCGAGATGGAACAGCCCGGCCTTGAACGGCCCCGGCAGCGGCTGCAGGTTGCGCGTGCCTTCCGGGAAGATGATCAGCGAATCGCCGGCGGCGAGCGCTTCGGTCAGCGGTGCCAGCGGGTCTTTCGTCGCCTCGCTGCGCTGGCGCTCGATGAATACCGCGTTCAGCCCGCGCACCGCGATGCAGCGGCGCACCGCGTCGGTGTTCCAGTAGTCGGCGGCCGCCACCGGCCGCGTGTGCCGGCGCAGTTCGCGCGGCAGCGCCGACCACAGCGCCAGCGTGTCGACATGGCTGGAGTGGTTGGCGAAGTAGATGCGCTGCGCCGGCGACGGCGCACTGCCTTGCCAGCGCGGTGCGGCCCCCACCAGTGCGCGGGTGAGGCCGATCAGCAGCGCAGAGATCAGCATGTCGGCCCCGCCGCGGTGAGCTGGCGCGCGATGCCCTGCGTGCGCGTGACGCAGGTGAGGACGGATCCTGCGGCGATCACCACGCAGGCCGCCTGCAGCGCCCACTGGCTGCCGGCCCAGGCCAGTTCGCCGGCGCCGATCAGGCAGGCGGCGGTCATCACCGCCATCCGGTGCTGCTTGGCCATCGGCCCGCGGAAGCTCTGCGCCTGCCCGAGCGCGCCGCCGAACACGCGTACGTAGGCGGTCAGCGCCGCCGCCAGTGCGCCGAACCAGCCCAGCGCCGGCCAGCCGACGGCATAACCGAGCGCGACGATGAGCAGCGAGTCGGCGACGCGGTCCGGAAATTCGTTGTACAGCGCACCGAGCGCCGACTTCTTGCCACCCTCGACCGCCACCATGCCGTCCAGCAGATTGCAGATCAGCCGCCCCTGTATCGCCAGCGCGCAGCCGACCAGCCCGGCGGGCGTCGGCGACCACAGCAGCAGCGCCGCACCGGCCGCCGCGAACAGGATGCTGACCACTGAAATCTGGTTCGGCGTCACGTCGGTGCGCGCCAGCCAGGCCGCACTGCGCTGTGCCCAGCCGGCCGAGCGGGCGGCAATCGGACGCCGGTTTTCGTCCGTATCGTCTTTCGGACGACGGTTTCCGTCCGCGTCGTCTTTCGGACGACGGTTCTCGTCCGTGTCGTTCTTTACGTTAGGCAGCTCGTCCGCATCGTTCATGTTCTTGGGCTCCGCACGGGTGGTGGGATACGGCGCTGGCATTCTGCCCGGAATGCACGCGGCCGTCATGGGTGGGCGTCACCGCACGCCGATGTAAGCATTCGCCACCGCGCACGGTCTGCTGTGGTATCGAACCAGGACGCGGCGCCGGCGGAACCCCGCCCGGCGCTCCGGCGTCCGACAGTCAGTTCCGCACAGGGACGACACCGTGGAGGACACACGATGAACCGCCGCCAACTGCTCGGCCTGTTTGCGCTGCACGGCCTGGGCCTCACCACCTTGCCGCTGCGCGCCGAGACGCCGGCGCCGCTCAAACTGAGCGACGCCGAGTGGAAGAAGCGCCTGACGCCGGCGCAGTACGCCGTGCTGCGCGAAGAAGACACCGAGCGTCCGGGCAGCAGCCCGCTCAATGCCGAGAAGCGCCGCGGCACCTATCACTGCGCCGGCTGCGACCTCGCGCTGTTCTCGTCGGACGCCAAGTACGAAAGCGGCACCGGCTGGCCCAGCTTCCACACCGCGCTGCCGGGGGCGCTGGGCACGAAGACCGACTACAAGCTCATCCTGCCGCGTACCGAGTATCACTGTGCGCGCTGCGGCGGCCATCAGGGCCACCTGTTCAACGACGGCCCGGCGCCGACCGGCAAGCGCTACTGCAACAACGGCGTGGCGCTGCGCTTCGCGCCGGCGGCGGCATGATCACCCTGCGCACGCTGGCCGGATTCGTTGCGTTGCTGGCGCTGAGCGGCGGCGCAACGGCGCAGACCACCGCCCGCGCCACCTTCGCCGGCGGCTGCTTCTGGTGCGTCGAGGCGGATTTCGACAAGGTCGACGGCGTGCTCAAGACCACTTCCGGCTACACCGGCGGAAAGACCGCCAATCCGAGCTACGAGGAGGTGTCGTCGCACGCCACCGGTCACGCCGAAGCGGTGCAGATCGAGTACGACCCGGCGAAGGTGAGTTACGACAGGCTGCTCGACGTGTTCTGGCACAGCATCGACCCGACAGTGAAGAACCGTCAGTTCTGCGACATCGGCACGCCCTACCGCACCGCCATCTTCGCCCACGATGCGGCGCAGTTCGAAGCGGCGAAGCGCTCACTCGCCGCGCTGGAGAAGAGCAAGCCGTTCAAGGCGCCCATCGTGACCGAGATCCATATGGCCGACACCTTCTATCCGGCCGAGGATTACCACCAGGACTACTACCGGAAGAATCCCGCGCGCTACACCTATTACCGCTGGAGCTGCGGCCGCGACGCGCGCCTGCGCGAGCTGTGGGGGGCGAAGTAGACGGGGCGGCTCCCGCAGGAGCTGCCCCTGACCCGCTGCCCGGTCCGGAGCCGGGTTTCTGTGGGAGGGGTCTTCTGACCCCGACAGCGGCCTGTATCGGAGCCGGCGGATAGCGGCGGCCGTGTCGCGGCCAAGGCCGCTCCCACAGGGGGGCCGTCTGACCCGCGGCCCGAGCCGGAGCCGGGCTTCTGTGGGAGGGGTCTTCTGACCCCGACAGCGGCATGTATCGAAGTCAGCGGACAGCAGCGGCCGCATCGCGAGCAAGCTCGCTCCCACGAAAGCACCGCTCCGGCAAAGATCCGGGAGGGCTTCTTGTGGGAGATTCTATGTTCCGCCGCAAGCGTTTTCGTGTTGTTTCGGGACATAGTCTGCGGCGTTCTTCATCAGTGAGAAGGCAACGCGCGCGAGCTTTCGGGCCAGCGCAACGAGCGCCTGGGTGCGACGGAATCCGCGCTGGAGCATGCGCTGGTAGAAGGGCTGCCAGGTCGTGGATCGGCTGGCTGCCATGGCGGCGTTGTAGAGCAGGCGGCGCATCTCCGAGTCGCCCTTCTTGCTCAGCACACGGCGTCCGGTCTTCTTGCCCGAGTCGCGCACACTGACGTCCAGGCCAAGGAAGGCGATGAAGGCGTCGGCGCCGCTGAAGGGAGCGCGATGGAACGCCGCGCACAGGCCGGCGGCGGTGAGCGCGCCGACGCCTTCTATCTTCAGGATGCGCCGATACGGTTCAGTCCATCCGCTTTCGTTGATCAGCGAGGCGATGCGCTGCTCGAACTGTTTGATCAAAGCGGTGAGCCGCGCGAGGGCCACACGCACGTCGCGACCAAAGCCGGGCAGATCTTCCATGCTCTGACGGATGCGGCCGAGGCTGCGTACCACGGTTGCGCGCCGACGCAGCAGGCCGCGCAGTTCGGTCACCGAAGGCGCTGGCAGGCAGAAGGGGCGCAGATCCGTGCCCTCGTGCGCGAGGTAGCGGGCGATCAGGCGTGCGTCATGCCGATCCGTCTTGGCGCGCTGGCCCACGGTATCGCGGTACCTGGACAGCTTGAAGCCGTCGATCAGAAACACCTGATGTCCGGCGCCGATGAGCAGCTCGACGAGCGTGCGGTGATAGGTGCCGGTCGATTCGCAGGCAATGCGCTGGTGGCCTTTCGGCAGGGTGCGCAACCAGCCGCGGATGGCCGCAGCCGTGTTGTCGATGCGCGTCACCCGCGCACTGGGGTACTCGGCGATGTCCAGCCAATGCTTGGAGATATCGATGCCAAAGCACACTGTCTCGTTCTGACTTGTCACGATGGGGCCCTCCCGACTAAGGTTCAAAAGGCTTGTCGGGATTCACCACAGCACTGGCTTGCAGGGTATGGACGGTACCGCGGTCACACGGTCCGATGGATTCCTGATCGGTGCTTGGGGTGAGGGCGGGACATCTCTCCCACTGTCTGTACGTGCTTGCCGTCAGATCCGAGCTCGGTCCCTCCGCCCGACAAGCTATTCCTACGCCTGCCGGGGTAGAACATACAAGCGAGCTTGCTCGCGATTGGGCGAGTGCCTGCGCGCAGCGGCCGTCAGCCCGGCGCTTTGCTGTCGTCGAAGCAGGGGCCGAAGCCGCGGACTTCGACAGTGGCCCAGGCGGCGGCGGGGCAGGCGCGGGCGATGTCGAGCGCCTGCTGGCGGTCGTCGGTGGCCAGCATGAAGAAGCCGCCTATCATTTCCTTCGCCTCCGCGAAGGGGCCGTCGATGATCTGGGTGCGGCCGTCGCGTACCTGTACGCGCGTCGACTCGACGCGCAGCGATTCCGATCCCATCAGCAGGCCGCGTGCGGCGAGGCCTTCGCCGAAAGCCACCATCTGTGCATAGAGGTCGCGGCCTTCGGCTTCGGTACGGGTGGCGCGCTGGCCGACCGGTTCGATGATGAGCAGCATGTGCGGCATTCAGGTCTCCTTGGTGACGCTTTCAGGGCAGGGATTCGCACTGGCAGCGCGTAGTTCTTCCGGGCTGACGTCGCGCACATGGGTGGCGATGGCCCAGACGTGGCCGTTCGGATCGATCACGCGGCCGTAGCGGTCGCCCCAGAACATGTCCTCGGGCGCCATCTGCGCGGTCGCTCCGGCGGCGACCGCCTGTGCGAACAGGGCATCGACATCGGGCACCTGCAGGTGCAGCACGACCGGTGTGCCACCGTAGCTGTTCGGATCGCGCATGAACCACTCCGGGTGGGCGTCGACGATCATGACGACGGAGTCGCCGATGCGCACCTGCGCATGGAGGATTCTGCCCTCACTGCCGGGCAGGCGCATCAGTTCCGTCGCGCCGAAGGCGCGCACGTAGAAATCGATGGCGGCCGCAGCGTTGTCGCAGACGAGGTGCGGGGTGACGGTGTGCATGCCCGCGGGCACGGGCTGGGGTGAGGTCATGGCCGGATCTCCTTCGACGGTGAAGTGAACCGGCACGCACCGGTCCTGCCTGGTCGACGAAGCAGCCGGCGCGGATTCGACAGCCCCCGCGGAAGATTTCCGGTCGGTTCATTGCGTGCGCAGGAGATTCTCGAACTCGTTGGCCGGCAGCGGCCGCGCGAACAGGTAGCCCTGGAAGAACTGACAGCCGTTGCCGGCCAGCGCATTGCGCTCGTCTTCCGTTTCGACGCCTTCGGCGATCACCTTCACGCCGAGCGCCGAGGCCAGCGCGACCACTGCGCGCACGATGGCCAGATTGCCCTCGTTCTCCGGCAGCTTATGCACGAAGGAGCGGTCTATCTTCAGTTCGTTGATCGGCAGGCTCTGCAGATAGGCCAGCGACGAGTAGCCGGTGCCGAAATCGTCGATCGAGAAGCGGATGCCGCGTGCGCGCAGGCGCTGCATCACCTCGATCGCGCCATCGACGTCGCCGAGCAGGATGGACTCGGTCAGTTCGAGCACCACCTTGCCCGGCGGCGCGCCGGTGCGGGTGATGGCTTCGAGTACCGAATCGGCGAATTCCGACTGGTAGAGCTGGGCGGCGCTGATGTTGACCGCCACCGACAGGTGGGCGGTTTCCGGTTTGCGCGCCCAGCGCGCGAGCTGTTCCAGCGCGTCTTCCATTACCTGCTGGCCGAGTGCGGACATCAGGCCGGCGCGTTCGGCCACCGGGATGAACTGCGCCGGCGGGATGAAGCCCTTGTCCGGGTGGCGCCAGCGGGCGAGCGCCTCGGCCGACACGATGCCGCGACCGTTCTCCACCTGCGCCTGGTAATGCACGCAGAACTGTCGCGTCGCCAGACCGCTGCGTATTTCGTCTTCGAGCCGCAGTCGCGCGGTGACGGTTTCCTGCATGACCGGGTCGAAGAAATGCAGCCGGTTCTTGCCGCGCTGTTTCGATTCGTACATCGACAGGTCGGCGCGGCGCAGCATTTCGTCGATCGAGTGCGTGCTGCCGCTGAACATCGCGATGCCGATGCTGGCGCTGGTCTGGCGTGTCTGGCCGTCGAGCACGTAAGGACGATTGAGCGCGGCCAGCATCGCCTCGGCGACGCGCTCGGCCTGTTGCGCGGCGTCGACCGAGTGTTCGGGCAGGTCGGCCAGCAGCACGACGAATTCGTCGCCGCCGAAGCGGGCGACGGTGTCGCTCTCGCGCACGATGTCGCGCAGCCGGGCGCCGGCCTTCTGCAGCAGCAGGTCGCCGTTGTGATGGCCGAGCAGGTCGTTCACGTTCTTGAAGTCGTCGAGGTCGATGAACATCAGCGCGCCGTGGCGCGAAGTGCGCGAGGTCGACGCCATCGCCTGGCCGAGGCGGTCGGACAGCAGGCGGCGGTTCGGCAGACCGGTCAGTGCGTCGTAGAAGGCGAGCCGGCGTATCTCGTCCTCGGCTGCCTTGCTGAAGGTGATGTCCATGAAGGCGGCGACGTAGTGCGTCACCATGCCGTCGGCGTTGCGCACGGCGCTGATCGACAAGCGCTCCGGGTATACCTCGCCGTTGCGCCGCCGGTTCCAGATTTCGCCTTCCCAGACGCCGTCGGCGTGCAGCTTGGACCACATGGCGCGGTAGAAGGCGGTGTCGTGCCGGCCGGATGCGAGCAGGCTGGTGCGCTGCCCGATCGCCTCTTCGGCGCTGAATCCGGTGATCGCGGTGAAGGCCTTGTTCACGCGCAGGATGACGCTGTAGGCGTCGGTGATCATCATGCCCTGCTGCGATTCGAAGGCGATGGCGGCGATGCGCTGTTCTTCCTCCAGCCGCACGCGGTCAGTGATGTCTCGCGTCAGCAGCACCACCGCGCGGCGGCCTTCGAAGGGGGCGTCGAGCGCGCGGGCGCGCGCCTCGAACACGCGCGGACCGCCCCGCGTGTCCAGCGTGTATTCGAGTACCTGCGCGCTGTCCGACGCGAGCGTGCGGCGGACGTAGTCCTGGAACGTGGCCGCCTTGTCCGGCGGCAGCACGTCGGTCATCAGCTTGCCGTTCAGCGACTCAGCGTCGGCGACGAGCAGCTTCTCGTCCGGCGCGCGTATCTTCAGGTAGCGCCCGTCCTCGTCGAGCACCATCAGCACGTCGGGCACCGCTTCGGTGATCGCCCGCATGCGCGCTTCGCTGTCGCGCAGCGCCTTGCCGGTGCGCTGACGTTCGTCGAGGTCCAGCAGCAGCATGCCGAGCAGCGCGGTGGCCGGCGCCAGCGTCAGCAGATAGGGCAGGGCCAGCATCTCGAACACGCGTTTGGCGGTGTCGCCCGGCAGTCCGAGGAAGAACAGCAGCGCAACGACGTGTACCACGACGCCGAGAGCGAGAAAGGATGCGAAGCCCGGCCTGACCTTGTCATTGCGGACCAGTGCGCGCATCCCCAGGCCGAGCAGCACCGAAACGGTGATGACGCCAACGCCGACCAGCGCGCCGCCGCCGCCGAGGTGCAGGCGGTAGGCGGCGGCCACCGTGCCGGCGATGGCGCCGACCAGCGGGCCGCCGAACAGCGCGGCCATGCTGAGCACGGCGGAACGACCGTCGAAGATGACGCCGGGGGTGAGGGTGATCGGCATCATCATGCCGACCACGCACATGACGCCGAAGATCAGTCCCGAACCGATGGCACGGGCCGTATGGCGCTCACCCCAGAAGCGGGCATTGAAGCCCTGCAGCAGGCTGAGCGCCAGGATCAGTGCAGTGGCCTTTATGAGGTCTAGTGCCATTCTCTCTATTTGAAATGCGGGCTGCGGGGCCGTCCGCCAGGGCGCCGGACGAGTGGTGCATTTCAGCCATTCTCGCGCAACCAGGCTTCGAAGTGTTCGGCCGGCAGCGGGCGCGAAAAGAGGTAACCCTGGGCGTAGTCGCATTGCGCGGCGCGCAGCAGGTCGAGCTGGTGGATGGTTTCGACGCCCTCGGCGATCACCTGCATGCCCAGCTTGTGCGCCATCACGATCATCGCTTCGCACAGCGCCAGTTCGCTCGAATCGCGCGACAGGCCACGCACGAAGGACTGGTCGATCTTCAGGTAGTCGATGTCGAACTTCTTCAGGTAGGACAGCGATGAATAGCCGGTGCCGAAGTCGTCCAGCGACACCTGGACGCCGGCGTCGCGCATCGCGTAGAGACATTCCAGGGCCGGTTCGTCGGCCTCGACCAGCATGCCTTCGGTGATTTCGATCGCTACCAGGCTGCCCGGTGCGTCGAGCTGGTGCAGCAGCTCGACCACGCCGGGATAGTCGCCGTTTCGATTGCGCAGCTGCAGCGGCGAATGGTTGATGCTGATCTGCACGGTGTCGCCATGGCGCTGCTGCAGATGGCGCGCGAAACCGACCGCAGTGCGCGTGATCCAGTCGCCCATCGGCAGGATGAGGCCGGTTTCCTCGGCGATCGGGATGAATTCGGTCGGCGATACATGGCCGCGCTCCGGGTGCTGCCAGCGTATCAGCGCTTCGGCCTTGCGCACGCGGCCGGTCGCGATCTCGACGATGGGCTGGTAGACGAGGTGGAACTGGCCGGTGGTCAGCGCGGTGTGCATGTCCGACACCAGGCGCAGACGGCGTTCGGAACTGGCCTGCATCGACGGCGTGAAATAGCTCATCCGGTTGCGTCCGGCGCGCTTGGCGTCGTACATCGCCTGATCGGCCTGCTTCAGCAGATCTTCCTGGCTCTGCGCGCTGTCCGGGTACAGCGTGATGCCGATCGAGGCCGACACATAGACCAGTTCGTTGAACAGCTGGAAAGGTTGGTGCAGGGCGCTCAGTATCTTGCCGGCGATCTGCTCGACGACGTCCGGGTGCTCCAACCCGCCCAGCACCACCGCGAATTCGTCGCCACCGAAGCGGGCAACCACGTCGGTGTCGCGCATGCAGCCGGTGATGCGCTGCGCCGCCTGCTGCAGCAGGCTGTCGCCGGCCGGGTGGCCCAGCGTGTCATTCACTTCCTTGAAGCGGTCGAGGTCGATGAACAGCACCGCCAGCTGGTGACCGCTGCGCTGGCTCAGGCGCATTTCCTGGCGCAGGTGATGCAGCAGCAGATGGCGGTTGGGCAGATTGGTCAGCGCGTCGTAGTTGGCCTGCTTCCAGATGGTCTGTTCGTTGATCTTCTTGTCGCTGATGTCGCGCACGATGCCGAGCACGGCAGGCTCGTCGCGATAGGTGAAGCGGGAGGCGATCAGTTCTATCCACAGCGGCCGGTCGCGGTCGCGGTTCAGCAACTGCACTTCGTAGCGACGTTGCGGTTCCGGCCCGGAACCGATGCGCCGCTCGTAGCGTTCGCTCCACAGTTCGAGGAAGTCGGGGTGCAGCACATCGGCGAAAGTGAGGCCGGTGAATTCCTCGACCGTATAGCCCAGCATGCGCGGCAGGGCCGGATTGACGAATACGAAACGGTGCTCCTGCGCCACGAACACGCCGTCGGCCATGGCGTCGAGCAGCGCGCGCTGGGTGGCTTCGGCGCGTTCGAGTTCGGTCTGCACGCGGCGACGTTCGGTGATGTCGGTGTGGGTGCCCACCATGCGCAGCGGCCGGCCGTCGGCGTCATGGCTGATCACCTTGCCGCGGTCCAGTATCCACTTGTAGTCACCGTTGCGGCAGAGCATGCGGTGCTCGTTGCGGTAGCCCGGCGTGCGGCCGTCGAGGTGGGCCTGCACGTCGGCCATCACCCGCGGCAGGTCGTCCGGATGTACGCGTTCCGACCATTCGGACAGCGCGTTGCCGATGTCCTCTTCCTCGTAGCCCAGCATGGTTTTCCAGCGCGGGCTGAAGAAGACGGTGCCGTCCTGGATGTTCCAGTCCCATACGCCGTCGCCGGCACCTTCGAGCGCGAATTTCCAGCGCAGCTTGTTGGCCACCAGATCGCGCTCGGTGCGCTTTTGCTGACTGAGGTCGCGCCAGGTGGTGATGAACACCTCACGGCCGTCGATGGCGATGGTGGTCAGCAGCACCTCGATCACGACCTCGCTGCGATAGGGGCTGCAGATGGTCCACTCGAAGCGGTGGCTGCCTTCGCGCCGCGCGATGTCCATCATTTCGCGCGCTTTTTCGTCCGATGCACGACCGTCCGGCTGCTGCGCCGGCGAAATGTCGGCCGGGCGCAGCGCGATCACCTCCTCGCGGGCCGGGAAGTTCAGCATGCGCATCGCCGCCGGGTTCCAGTCGATGAATACGCCCGATTCGACGTCGAGCAGCAGCATCGGGTCCGGGATGCGCTCGAACAGCAGGCGGAATCGCCGGTCGCCCTCCGCCTGCTCGTGCGCAGGCCGTTCTGAATAGGTGGAGTTCGAGGGATGCGGGGTTGAAGTCAAGGTTCTGCTGCTCATCGCGATTGCCAAAAGGCCCGCCATGCTCACATCGGCGGCGCTCGCATCAGATATCGGCGCGCCGCTGGCGGACTGTACTTGTGCATTGCAAAAAATGTTTTCTTTCATGAGGATGGCGAGTTTCCCGCGCGCCTGACGGATACGGCGCGAGGGTGCCCGGCGCCGGTATCATGGCGCCTCTCCCAGGGTCTGCCGGCGTGCGAACCGGACGTCGTCGGGCCCGCGTTCCACCACACCTCCACGCCAAGGATTCCCGCCCGCCATGAGCGCCCGTCCCGACATCGCCTTCGTCACCTGCGCCGACATGCCCAAGCCCGACAGCGACGCCGAACTGCTGATGGCCGCCTGCGGCGTGCCGGTCGATCTGGTCGCGTGGGACGCCGACATCGACTGGTCGGCCTACCGCTGCGTGCTGCTGCGTTCGCCCTGGGACTACCACACGCGCCTGCCCGAATTCCTCGCCTGGGCGCAGCGGGTGGATCGCTGCAGCCGGCTGCTCAATCCACTGCCGGTGATCGAGTGGAACAGCCACAAGCGCTATCTGTTCGAGCTGGCGGAGCGTGACGTGGACATCGTGCCGACGCGTTTCATCGAGCGGCACAGTGCGCAGCTCGCGCAGGCGCTGGCTGAATTCGGCAGCGAAGAGGTGGTGGTGAAGCCGGCGGTGTCGATAGGCGCTTTCGGTGCTTTCCGTGGCGCCGCCGACAGCGCCGCCTGCGCCGATCATCTGCGCGCGCTGGCGGCCGACGGCGACGTGCTGCTGCAGCCCTTCGCGCCGGGCATCGCCGACGGCGAGGTGTCGCTCATCTTCTTCGGCGGCCGCTGTTCGCACGCGGTGCGCAAGGTGCCGCAGGCCGGCGACTACCGCTGTCAGGACATCTGGGGCGGTGTCGCCCATGCGCACGCGCCTGCGGCCGACGAGTTCGCGCTGGCCGAAGCGGCGCTGGCAGTCGCCCCCCGACCCTGCGCCTATGCGCGCGTCGACATGCTGCGGCTCGACGGCCGGCCGGTGCTGATCGAACTGGAACTGATCGAACCCTCGCTCTTCTTCGACACCGCGCCGGGCAGCGCGCGCGCGCTGGCCGACATCGTGCTCGCAGCGGCGGCATCCTGAACTTGCGCACCGCGCGCCGCCCCCGTACGCTGCGCGGCCTTCCGCTCCACCGCACTGCCCGATGAACACCTCCGCCTGCGGCATCGACTTCGGCACCTCGAACTCCACCGCCGCCATCCACGACGGCCCGCTGGCCCGCCTGCTGCCGCTCGAAGATGGCAAGCCGACCTTGCCGTCGGCCGTGTTCTTCAATCTGGACGAAGATTCGATCGCGGTCGGTCGTGCGGCGCTTAGCGAATACCTCGAAGGTTTCGAAGGCCGGCTGATGCGCTCGATGAAAAGCCTGCTCGGCAGTGGCCTGATGGACGCCGGCACCGACGTCGGCGGCCGTCACCTGGCCTTCCGCGATCTGATCGGCGGTTTCATCGGCGAAGTGAAGAAGCGCGCCGAGACGGCGGCGCAGACGCGCTTCGAACAAGTGGTGGTCGGCCGCCCGGTGCGCTTCGTCGACGACGACGCCGAGGCGGACAAGCTGGCCGAAGACACGCTGGCCGACATCGTGCGCCGCGCCGGCTTCCGCGACGTGAGCTTCCAGTTCGAGCCGATCGCCGCCGCGCATGCCTTCGAGCAGACGGTCGAACGCGAATCGCTGGTGCTGGTGGTGGACATCGGCGGCGGCACCTCCGACTTCTCGCTGGTGCGGCTGTCACCCGAGCGCCGACGCCATGTCGACCGCAGTGCCGACCTGCTGGGCAATACCGGCGTGCACATCGGCGGCACCGATTTCGACAAGCGTCTGTCGCTCGCCTGCGTGATGCCCGAACTGGGCATGGGCGGCCTGCTGGCCAGCGGCGCCGTACTGCCCAACAGCACTTACTTCAACCTCGCCACCTGGCACACCATCCACCTCGCCTACCGCCGCGACGTGCTGCCCGGTCTGCAGGACATGGCGCGCGACGTGGTCGATGGTCGCCGCTTCGAGCGGCTGTTGCGCGTGCTGCGCGAGCGCAGCGGCCACCATCTGGCGATCCGCTCGGAAGCGGCGAAGATTGCGCTGTCGGATGCGCCCCTGGTCGATCTCGATCTGGGCGTGGCCGAGGCCGGCTTGCACGTACCGGTCAGTCGCGCCGCGTTCGAGGACGCCATCGCGGCAGAGATCGCCCGCGTCGGCGACGCCGCGCTTGCCTGCATCGCGCAGGCCGGTCTCGCACCGTCGGCAGTCGACACGCTGTTCTTCACCGGCGGCTCCAGCGGCGTGCCGGCACTGCGCCAGGCCCTGGCCGCGCGCTTTCCGGACGCGCAGCCGGTCGAGGGCGACCTGTATGGCAGCGTCGGCTGCGGTCTCGCCGTGGTGGCACGCCAGCGCTACGGCCGCGCCTGACGGTCGGGTCGGAATCGCGAGCAAGCTCGCTCCCGCGAACCCTGGCCCGAGCCGCGACCCGCGAGTGCTCTTGTGGGAACGGCCTTCTTGGCCGCGACACGGCCGCTGCTGTCCGCAGGCTTCGATCCAGGCGGCTGTCGTGGTCAGAAGACCCCTTCCACAGAAACCCGGCCCAGGCGCCAGCCGTGGATCGGGCGCATTCCTTGTGGGAGCGGCCTTGGCCGCGACACGGCCGCTGCTGTCTGCAGGCCTCGATCCCGGCGGTTGTCGGGGTCAGAAGACCCCTCCCACAGAACCTCGGCCCTGGCGCCAGCCATGGATCGGGCGCATTACTTGTGGGAGCGACCTTGGTCGCGATGCAGCTTAGGCTGGCCGCGGGCTCCGATTCAGACCGCTAGCGCGAGCAGGCTCGCTCCCTCGACTGCGGGGCTTCGGCGACCGCGGCGGCATCCAGCATGTCTTCGACGCGGACGAACTTCTCCGCCAGCTTTCCGCTTGCGCGTCCGCGCTCGGCCTCGGCCTGCGCTATCGCGCGCCACCCGGCGAAATCGACCACCTGTCTGCGGTCCGCTGACAGTTGCGCCAGCAGGCCGGCGCGGCCGGCTTTCGGGGTGTCGAGCTGCGCGAGGTCGGCCAGCAGGCTGGCCACCGTGTCCACGCTGTCGGCGCGGTTGGTGCCGATGACGCCGGTCGGGCCGCGCTTGATCCAGCCGGTCGCGTACCAGCCGCGCAGCACCTTGCCGCCGGTGTCGACGATGCGACCGTCGCGATGCGGCAGCGCGCCGCGCACCAGATCGAAGGGCAGGCCGGGCAGCGGCGTGCCGCGGTAGCCGACGCTGCGCAGCACCAGCCCGGCCGGCAGGCTCAGGCGCTCGCCGGTCGGTGTGGCCGATTGCGCGCCGGCTGTACCCGACAGCGCCTGCGCTTCCAGTTCGATCCGTTCCACCCGCGACTCGCCGCTCAGCGCCACCGGCGCGCGGTGGAAATGCAGGTGCAGCGGGCGCCGCGCGTCGTCGACCGGCGCTTGCGCGAAGCCGCGCAGGATGTCCACGTTGCGCGGGGCGTGAACGAAGCCCGGCATGGCCAGCTCGGCCTGGCTGGCGTCGTTGAGCACGAGTGCCGCCGGATCGATGCGTGGCTGCCAGCCGGGCAGGGTGCCCAGTTCGCGCAGTTCCTTCGGCGTGAACTTCGCCTGCACCGGCCCGCGCCGGCCGACCAGGTGGATTTCGCGGATGCGCGACCGCGCCAGCGCGTCGATGGCATGCGTGGCGATGTCGGTGCGTCGCAGCACATCGACCGGGCTGGCCAGGATGCGGCACACATCGATCGCCACATTGCCCTGGCCGATCACCACCGCGACCTCCTGCTGCAGATCGAATTCGAGCTCGGCGCATTCCGGCCGGCCGTTGTACCAGCCGACGAAATCGCCGGCCGCGTGCACGCCCGGCAGGTGTTCGCCGTCGATGCCGAGCCGGCGGTCGCCAGCCGCACCGGTGGCGACGATGACCGCGTGGTAGAGCGCGCCCAGCTGCCGCACCGACAGGTCGCGTCCGAGCTCGACATTGCCGAAGAAGCGCAGTCGCGGGTCTTCGGCGATCTGCGAGAACACCGTGGTGACCGACTTCAGTTTCGCGTGGTCGGGCGCGACGCCGAAGCGCACCAGGCCGAACGGCACCGGCAGGCGTTCGATCAGGTCGATCTCCACCTGCAGGCCGCTTTCCAGCAGGGCTTCGGCGGCGTAGAAGCCGCCGGGCCCGCTGCCGACGATGGCCACGCGCAGGGGCTGGCCTTCAGTTCCGGGTATCGCCATCGCGCATCACAGTCCCAGTTGCTGCCGGCGCGCGTCGGCGCCGTCGAGCGGCGCCAGACGCGCGCGGATGACCGGATAGCGCTGCGCCGCCTCAGCGTTGATGCGTATCCAGTGCTGCTGGTCCTCCGCCAGGTCGAATTCCTCGACGATGGCGTGCACCGGGCAGGCCGGAATGCAGGCGCTGCAGTCTATGCACACCGCCGGGTCGATATAGACGCGCACCTCGTTCACATGGAAGCAGGCCACCGGGCAGCTCGCCACGCAGTCGGTGTAGCGGCAGCCGCGGCAGTTGTCGGTCACGACATGGGTCATGGCTCAAACCCTCTGCACGTCGACGCGGTTGTCGGAATAGGTGCCTGCCTGGCCGAGATTGCAGTGCCGGGTCGAGGTGGTCGAGTTGACCGCGGTGCCGCTGCGGTTCAGCCCCGGCCAGTGGCCGACATTGGTCATCATCAGTCCGGGCGAAACGTCCTCGCTCACTTCGGCGCGCGCCTCGAAGGCGCCGCGCTCGTTGAACACGCGCACATAGCTGCCCTGTTCGATGCTGCGCGGGCCGGCGTCCATAGGGTGGATGACGATGATCTGTTCGCCCTGGCGACGCTGCTGCGTCGGCTCGTTCGCGTATTGCGTGTTCAGGAAGGCGTGCGGCTTCGGCGACACCAGATTGATCGGGAAGGCGCTGGCGCCATCCGGCAGCATGGTTTCGACCGACGGGATGTAGTTCGGCACCGGATCGACCGGCGTACCCGGCTGCATCGCCTCGTAGCCCGAGCGCCATACCGGCACGACGAAGTTGCCGCCGGCGGCCAGACTGGACGCGAATTCGCACTTGCCGGACGGCGTCTTGAAGTCGCCGGTGGCGTGCGGCGTGCGCTCGTCCGGCAGGCCGACGTCGAGCCGCATCCAGCCCTTTTCCTTCAGCGTTTCCAGCGTGATGCCCTTCATGACCGGCGCGTCCCAGTCGTAGCAGCGGCGCAGCATTTCCCAGTCGTCGAGGTCCCAGTGTTCGTCGGTGAAGCCCATCGTTTTCGCCAGCCGGCGGAACAGTTCGACGTTGGGCACGCACTCGCCCGGCGGCGCGATGGCCGGCTGGTTCAGGTGCATGTAGAGGTGGCCCCAGGTCACCATGATGTCCAGCTGTTCGGCCTGCATGGTCGCCGGCAGCAGGATGTCGGCGTACTTGGCGGTGTCGGTGATGAACAGTTCGCTGCACACCATGAACAGGTCTTCGCGCTGCAGCCCCTCGACGATGGTGCCGGCGCCCGGCGCCTGCGACACCGGGTTGGAGTTGTAGACGAACAGCGACTTGATCGGCGGGTCGAGCGGCATCGCCCCGGTCAGCGCGGCGCCGAGGTCCAGTTCATTGATTACGCGGGTGCCCGGCGGAATCCAGTCCGGCCGGCACATGAAGTCGAATTTGAACGGGAATTCCCAGATCGGCATTTCGATGGTGCCGCCGCCCGGGTAGCGCCAGGCGCCGGTCAGCGCCGGCAGGCAGGTGATGGCGCGCACCGCGTCGCCGCCGCCCGGGCTGCGTTCGACCGCCACGCCCTGGCGTATCGCCGAGCGCTGCGTGCCGGCGTATTCGCGCGCCAGCGTCAGGATGTCGACCACCGGAATGCCGGTGATTTCGGATACGCGCTCGGGCGGGAACTCCGCCACGCGCGCCTTCAGCTGGTCGAAGCCCAGCGTGTATTTCTCGACGTAGTCGTGGTCGTACAGGTCCTCGCTGATGATCACGTTCATCATGCCCAGCGCCAGCGCGGCATCGGTGCCCGGCTTGATGCGGATGTGCCAGTCGGCCTGCTTGGCGGTGCGGGTGCGCACCGGGTCGATCACCACGATCTTGGCGCCGGCCGCCTTGGCCTTCAGTACGAAGGGCCAGCCGTGCAGATTGGTGTTGAGCATGTTCATGCCCCACACGATGATGTACTTCGACACGGCCAGGCTTTCCACGTCCATGCCGCCGGTCGGCCCGACGGTCATGATCCAGGCGGTCGACGAACCGGATTCGCAATAGGTCTTCTCGGCCACCGTCGAACCCAGCCGGTTGAAGAAGGCGTCACCGGCGGTCAGCCCGTTCAGCGTGCCCTGATGGCCGAGGTAGGCGTGCGGCATGATGGCCTGCGTGCCGTACTCGGCGATGATGTCGGTCCACTTCGACTTGATGGTCGCCAGCGCCTCGTCCCAGCTGATGCGCTCGAACATGCCGGAGCCCTTGGGGCCGACCCGCTTCATCGGATGCAGCAGACGGTCCGGGTTGTAGTGGTGCTCGGCGAAGTTCTTCAGCTTCACGCACAGCCCGCCGCGCGTCATCGGGTGGTCCGGGTCGCCGGTCACTTCGACCAGCTTGCCGTCCTCGACGTGGTACAGGAACGCACAGGTATCGGGGCAATCCTGCGGACAGGCGCCGCGCACGACAAGGGTCTCGCTCGAATGGGTGGACATGGCTTTCTCCCGGTAGAAAAGGTGACAAGGGGCGGATGGGCGGGCCCTCTGCGGAGCCCGGTCCCGATGTCTGCCGGATGAAAGTTAGTCAGTGGCGGGGAGGGGAGACAGGGCCAGTCGGAGAAAAAAGGATGGTGCCAGCGGGTGGCGTCCCCTTCCTTCAGTCGGTGGCTGTGGCCGATCGCGAGAACGGATTGAAGGCCTCGACGCCGAGCGCCTTGAAATCGGCCACATTGCGCGACGCGACAGTCAGGCCGTGGGTCAGCGCAGTGGCTGCGATCATCGCGTCCTCGTACAGCGTGTCGGACTTGCGGTGCATCAGTGCTGCCCAGCGTCTGAATGCTGTCGCATCCATCGGCAGTACGTTGTAGGCGCTGGCGACCTGATCCAGCCACGCTTCGATCTCGGCCGCCTTGACCGCGTCCTGCTCGCGCGTCAATTCTATTCCTGCCTGGATTTCTCCGACCGTCACCGCCGACAGGAAAAGACTTGCGTCGTCGATGGACTGCAGCCAGGCCACGACGCCACCGTGTGGCCGCGGCCGGCGCAGTTCGGACACGACGTTGGTATCGAGCAGGTACATCGTCACTTGAGCGCTTCCACCGGCCGCCGCCGGGCGCGCCCGCGCGGCGGTGCCAGCGACTCGGCGCGGGCATCGTCGGACAGCAGCAGTGCCTTCAGCGACGGGCGTGCTGCCGACTGCAGCCTGCGCCATTCCTGTACCGGTACCAGTACCGCTGCTTCGATGCCGCGGCGGGTCACCATCTGCGGTCCCTCTGACAGGCAGGCATCGAGAAATTCGCTGAAGCGTGCTTTTGCATCCTGAACAGGCCATGCGTCCATGATCACCTCCAACAGACTAGATTTCTGACTAGTTTTTCAGCGCCCGCGCGCGCTGTCAAACCGTCGGTCGGCATCCGGCTTCAACTGCCCGGCTCGCGACGGAAACATGCGCTCAGGAGAGCGCCTGCGCCAGCCCGTCGATGCCGCGCTCGATCTGCGCCTCTGCCAGGTGCCCGTAGCCCAGCATCAGGCAGCGTTCGTGCCCCGGCAGGCCTTCGTGGAACCACACCGGGCTGTCGGACAGCGGATAGACGCCGGTGCCGAAGCCGCGTGCCGCGGCCTGTACCTCGACCGCCGGCGGACAGGATTCGGGCAGGCGCAGCAGAACGTGCTGGCCGGCGTCGGCGCCCTGTATGCGCACTTCCGGCAGTCGCGCACGCAGCGCGCCGACCAGCGTGTTGCGCCGCGCTTCGTGGGCGGTGCGCAGGCGACGCAGATGAGTGTCGTAACTGCCGTCGCGGATGAACTGTGCCAGCGTGGCCTGTTCCAGCCAGGGCAGACCGTTGTCCATCAGCGATTTGATGGTCACTGCGGTGCGCACCAGATCGCGCGGCAGCACCAGGTAGCCGATGCGCAGGCCGGGGCCCAGCGTGCGGGTGAACGAATTGACGTAGATGACGCAGCCGTTGCGGTCGAGCGACTGCAGGGTCGGCAGTGGCGCGCCTTCGTAGCGGTAATCGGCGTCGTAGTCGATCTCCAGGATGTAGGCGCCGTTGCGCGCCGCCCATTCGAGCAGCGCAAGGCGCCGGTGCAGCGGCATGGTGCCGCCGGTCGGGAACTGGTGCGACGGCGTGACATAGACCAGCTTCACGCGCCGCTGCGGCAGCTGGCGCACGTCCACGCCGTGCGCATCGACCGCCACCGGAATGACCTGGGCGCCATAGCTTTCGAACAGGAAGGCCGCACCCCGGTAGGTGGGCGCTTCCATCACCACCGGTGTGCGGGTGCCGACGAAGAGGTGGGCGACCAGATCGATGCCTTGCTGGAAACCGGCCACCATCAGCACCTGTTCGGTCGACGCCACCATGCCGCGCGTGGTGGCGAGGTGGTTCACGATGAGCTGGCGCAGTTCGGGCAGGCCGGCCGGATGGCTGTATTCGCTCATGCGTTCGGCCGCACCGCCCAGGCATTCGACGATGAGCTTGCGCCAGATGCGCTCCGGAAAGCTGCGCGGATCGGCGCGCCCGAACACGAAGTCGGCCGCGAGGCCTGGCTGGGCCGGACGGTGTAGGCCCGTCAGGCCGCGGCCGCCGTAGGGCAGCGGCAGGTTCAGTGCCCGGTGCTCGGCGCCGCTGCGCAGATCGTCGATGCTGTCCGGCGAGCGGATCAGGGTATCGGGCAGCGTCTTCGCGACGAAGGTGCCGACCGCGCGCTCGGTGTACAGATAGCCCTGCGCGATCAGTTCCTCGTAGGCGGCGGTGACCGTGTTGCGCGATACGCCGATCTGCCGCCCGAGGTCGCGTGTCGCCGGCACCGGCGCGCCGGGCGGCAGCAGGTGGTGCTCGATCAGCGCGCGCATCTGGGCAACGATCTGCGCCTGCAGCGTGCTGTCGAGGGTCGGGTCTACGAGGATGGGAAGGTGCACGGCGTGAGCTCGCATGGCGACATGCGGTCGACCGTTCGGTCGCCCGCTTTGTGCGAGATTAACAGCACAAACTGCTTCGGCCGGCAACGCGTGTTCATCGGGTCTATATCGAAAGAGCGTCCGGAGCGCGCAGTACGACGGATGCTTCACCAACGCACGAAAAGATGCGCGACGCCGGGTGCACGCCCGGCGCACTACAAACAGGGAGACGGACATGGGTGCAGCAGATGAAGGCGGCGGCTGGGCACTGGTGACCGGTGCGTCGAGCGGGCTGGGCGTCGAGTTCGCCCGACTGCTCGCCGCGCGTGGTCGCAATCTGCTGCTGGTGGCACGCAGCGCCGAGGCGCTGGAGACGCTGGCAGCCGAGCTGACCGCCGCCCACCGGGTCGTTGTCCGGGTGGTGGTGCTGGACCTGTCGCAGCGGGACGCCGTGATCGAGCTGAAGCGACGGACCGATGGACTGGGGCTGCGTGTCGATACACTGATCAACAACGCCGGCTTCGGCGTGCATGGCGACTTCGTCGTCGCGGACTCGCGGCGCCTGCAGCAGATGCTGGACCTGAACGTGTCGGCGCTCACCCAGCTGGCTCGCCTCTACGGCGAGGACATGCGCCGCCGCGGCGACGGGCGCATGCTGCTGGTGGCCAGCCTGCTCGGCTTCATGGCGTCGCCGGTCTACGCCGCCTACGCGGCGACCAAGGCCTACGTGCTCAGTCTGGGCGAGGCCCTGCACGACGAACTGGCGCCGCACGGCGTCACCGTCACCGTGCTGGCGCCTGGCCTGACCGACACCGCCTTCACCCGCACAGCCGGGCATGAGGCGTCGGCCACGCTGAAACTGATGCTGATGCAGCCGCGACCGGTGGCCGAAGCCGGCTTGCGCGCCCTCGACGATGGTCGCGCCTGCGTGGTGCCCGGGCTGCTGAACAAGCTGTCGGCATTCTCGGTCCGTTTTACGCCGCGCGGCATGCACCGCCGCATCATGCAGGCGCTGCTCGCCTGAACGCCGGCGGTGTCATGCCGCCGCGCGGAAGGTGAGATTGATGCGGCAGGCGCCGGTCAGCGGATGTTCGGCGTGCGCCAGCGGCAGCACGCCGTGAAAGCGCAGCCGCGACGGTCCGCCCCACACCACCACGTCGCCATGCACCAGACGCAGCTTCTGCGTCGGGTCCTTCCGCCGCAAGCCGCCGAACAGGAAGACGGCGGGAATGCCGAGCGATACCGACACGATGGGCGCGCCGTAATCGCGTTCGTTGCGGTCCTGGTGCAGCGTCAGCCGCGCACCCGGCACGTAGCGGTTGATCAGGCAGGCGTCGGGCGCGAAGCCGGGGAAGCCGGCGCGCGCCGCCGCTGCGTGCGCGAGCGCGCTGAAGCAGGCCGGCATCGCCGGCCATCGTCGCTCACTGCCGGGGTCACGCGAGGTGTAGCGGTAGCCCTGTTCGTCCGAGTGCCAGCCCAGCGTGCCGCAGCTCGTCGTGGCCACCGACATCGTGTGGCCGCCGGGCGTGATCAGGTGACGGAAGGGCGCGTCGGCGGCGATGGCGTCGATCGCCGCCAGCAGCGCGGGCGCCGCATCGCGGGCGAAGCCGCGCAGCAGGGCGGCACCGGGCGCCAGCGCATGGAGGCCCGCTGCGCATTCCTGCTCGTCGAACAGATCCATCAGTCGCTGCGCTCGCGCTCGAGCAGCGCGCGCTTGCGCGCCACACCCCAGCGATAGCCCGACAGACTGCCGTCGGTGCGCACGACGCGGTGGCAGGGCACCGCCACCGCCAGCGTGTTGGCGGCGCAGGCGCTGGCGACTGCCCGCACCGCGCTCGGTGCGCCGATGCGCTGCGCCAGTTCGGTGTAGCTCAGCGTCTGTCCCGGCGGTATCGCGCGCAGCGCTGCCCACACGCGTTGCTGGAAGGCAGTGCCGCGGATGTCCAGCGGCAGGTCGAGGCCGATGCGCGGCGCCTCGACCAGACCGACCACCTGCGCCACCAGACGCGCGAAACCGGCGTCGTCACCGGTCAGCCGTGCGTGCGGAAAGCGGTCCTGCAGGTCGCGCGCCAGCGCATTGGCGTCGTCGCCCAGTGCGATCGCGCAGACGCCCTGCGTGCTGGCAGCGACCAGCAGCGCGCCGAGTGTGCTCTGCGCGATGGCGAAGCGGATGTCCATGTCGGCGCCGCCCGCGCGGTAGCGGCGCGGGGCCATGCCCAGTGGCCGCGCGGACTTCTCGTACACGCGGCTGGTCGAACCGTAGCCGGCGTCGACGATGGCCTCGGTCACGCTTGCGCAGTCGGCCAGCCGCTCGCGCAGTCGGGCCGCGCGGCGCGCCGTCGCCCAGGCGCGTGGCGTCAGTCCGGTGTGCGCCTTGAACACGCGCAGCAGGTGGAAGCGGCTGAGCCCGGCCGACGCGGCCAGCACGTCGAGCGAGGGCAGCGTGTCGGCATCGTCGATCTGTCGGCACAGTGTGGCCACCATGGCGGCCTGCCGCTCGGTCAGGGGCGGCAGGTCCGGCCGGCAGCGTTTGCAGGGTCGGAAGCCGGCCGCCTCGGCCTCAGTGCGGCTGGCATGGAAGTCCACGTTCTCCGGCCGCGGCGTGCGTGCGCCGCACGACGGGCGGCAGTACACGCCGGTGCTGATGACCGAGTAGACGAACCGTCCGTCTGCGCCCGCATCGCGCGCCCGCACCGCCGCCCAGCGCGGGTCGGCCTGTGTGGCTGCGGCGCGTGCTTCTCGGCGGCTGGCGGTGTTCGTCATCGTGCTGGCGCTTCTTTCGGGTGGTCGATACCGGGACATTAATCGCTGCGCACCGACAACGCACTCCGCCGATTGCTTTTGAATCCGGGTGGGTCGCCGCAGTCAGCAAGCTTCGATCCCGGCCGCTGTCGGGGTCAGAAGACCCCTCCCACAGAACCCCGATCGAGGCTCAGGTCGTCGATCGGGCGCACCACCCCTGTGGGAGCGGTCTTCTGACCGCGACGCGGCTTCGGCAGGCCGCTGGCGGTGGCTGAGGCCGCCCGAACGGGTCCTTCCGGAGGCACGTCACGGTCGACATCGCCCGGCCACGGTCGCGATACTGCGCTGCCATGGACACCCTCGACACGATGCATCACCACCACGAGGCAGCGCACTTTCTGGCTGCGCTGGACGACGACTGGGCGGCGCTGGTCGCCACGGTCGGCCCCTGTCTGCACGCGCCGAAACCGGCGCGTGAACCGTGGCAGGCGCTACTGCGCGCGGTGGCCTACCAGCAGCTCAGCGTGCGCGCTGGCGACACGATGATCGCGCGCTTTCTCGCGCTGTATGGCGCCGCGGATTTTCCGACGCCGGAACAGGTCTGTGCCACCTCGCCGGACGCGCTGCGCGGCTGCGGTTTTTCGGGTCGCAAGGCGGACACGATACGCGGCATCGCCGAAGCGGCCCGCAGCGGTGTCGTGCCGACGCTGGCAAAGGCGCGCGAAATGGAGGACGAGGCGTTGGTCGCCCGGCTGACCGCGCTGCACGGCATCGGCCGATGGACGGTGGAGATGATGCTCATCTACACGCTGGGCCGGACCGACCTGCTGCCGGCGGACGACCTCGGCGTGCGCGAAGGCTACCGTCGGCTGCGGCGGCTCGACCGCCCGCCAACGCCGCGGCAGATGACCGAACTGGCGCTGCCCTGGTCGCCGTACCGCACCGCCGCCAGCTGGTATCTGTGGCGGGTGCCGCGCTGACCGCGCCCTACCAGTACTTCTCGAACAGCATGCTGCCCGGGCTGTTGCGCCGGCACGGCGTGAAGCCGCGCTCGGCGAGCAGCGCGCGCATCTCGGTCGTGAATTCCGGGTTGCCGCACACCATGACGCGGCTGTCGGCCGGTTCCAGCGTGCGCGCGACGTGCGCCTGCAGTGCGCCGTCGGCGATCAGTTGCGGAATGCGGCCGGCGAGCGCCGTGACGCCGGGTTCGCGCGTGACGATGGGGACGTAGATCAGCCTGCCGTGCGACACCGCGGCCGGTGCCTCGATCTCGTCGCGGTAAGCCAGTTCGTCCGCGTGGCGCGCGCTGTGCACCAGTACCACGCGGGCGTAACGGTCGAGCGCGTCGGGTGTGCGCAGCAGCGAAACGTAGGGCCCGAGGCCGGTACCGGTCGCCAGCATCCACAGCGTGTCGCCGGGCGCGAGCTGGCTGTCGAGGAAGAAGCCGAATACCGCCTGTTCGAGCAGCACGGTGTCGCCCTCGCGCAGCGCGGCCAGCTGTGAGGTGAAGGCGCCGCCTGGAATCAGTACCAGCAGGAATTCGAGTTCGCTGTCGGTGGTCGCCGATACGATGGAGTAAGGACGCCAGACCGCGGCCTCCGGCGTGTCGACCGGCAGCCCGAGGCGGGCGTAATGGCCCGGCTGGAAGAGGTAGTTGGCCGGCCGCTCGATGCGGATGGACCACAGGACGGGCGTCCAGCGCCGGATCGCGCGGATGCGCTGTGCGCTCGAGCGCGGCACGCGGGCCGCGGGTTTGGCCAGTGCAAGGGCTGCTGCGTCGGTTTCAGCCATGTCCCTCTCCTTCGTTGCGGTGCAGGGCAGACACCCATCGTGACAGCATGGATCGGTGGTGGTTCGCGCAATTCTTGTCGTAGCGCAAAGCGGTGCGACCGGCGGCGCACCAGACTGCGGGAGGTCTGTCCGGCTCCGGCGCCCGCTTCGCCTCGCTGACGCCGCTCAGTCCGGATCACCGGATACGGACAGGCTCCACGGTCGGCCGCGCGAGTCGCCGACGCACCGGCAAGGAGAATCGTCTTGAGCGCCCGTCACCGCCAGTTGCCCCTCGTCTATGCCTGCTCCGGCTGTTCGAGCGCGGCGCAGATGGCCAACCACATCGCCGTGAAACTGGACCGCAGCGAGCGGGCTGAAATGTCCTGCATCGCCGGCGTCGGCGGCAATGTCGATCACCTGGTACGCATCGCCCGTTCCGGTCGCCCCATCCTGGCACTCGACGGCTGCCCGCTGGAATGCGTGCGCAGCAGCCTGGCGCAGCGCGACGTCGTACCGACCCGCCACCTGCTGCTGCACGAGCACGGCGTGCGCAAGCGCCAGCACGGCGAATTCGACGCCGACGAGGCGGCGCGGCTGTTCGAACGGGCCGCCGGCATCGCCGCCGAACTGACACCGGACGAGGTGTCGGCTGAACGCGCGGAAGAGTGATCCGGATCAACGCAGTGTCGTCGGCGCCTGCTTGACTGAAAGTTCGGACAACAAAGAGGAGAGGGCAGATGAAACCAGGTGGATTGCGGGCGATTCAGCGCATCTGTGCGGCGGCCGCGACAGCAGTGGCGATGCTGGCAACGGTGCCGGCCGAGGCGGTGACGCGACTCAGCTTTTCGGGCGTGGTGGACAGCCTCAGCGCGGGCTATGCGCTGCCGGGGATCGATGTCGGTGACGCGATCGCAGGCTCGCTGCTGTACGACCCGTCGGTCGCCGACGGCCAGCCGCTGAACTGGATCGGCTACTACCCTGGGGCGATCAACGGTTTCAGCGCGACGATAGGCGCGTTGAGCTTCACCCAGTACACGGCACAGTCGCCGAACAGCGAAATCGACGTGATCAATGACGACTTCGCCGCCGGGCTGTACCGCGACAACCTCTATTTCCGCGTGGCAGTGACGGAAGCGGCGACGCCCGACATCGCGCGCTTCCTGCAGCTCAGCTTTTCGGTGGCCGGCACGACGCGGCCCGGCGTGCTGGTCGATGACACCCTTCCGGCCGATTTCGACCCGCTGGAATTTTCGCTGCGACGCGGTTTTGTCACCGTGCTGCCGCCCGGCGCAAGCCAGGGCAACAACTTCGTGCTGAATTCGGTCACCGTGGCGCCGGTGCCCGAACCGCGCATGTCGCTGTTGATGCTGGCCGGGCTGTCACTGCTGTGGCTGGGCGCCCGCCTGCACGAGCGCCGCCGGAGGCCGGCCGCGCCGTCACCGACGCGGCCCGGTTGATTTACTCGCTCAGCGCCGACGGTGCCGGCTGCGCCAGCGCGGCCGGGTTGAAGGGCAGGCCGTTCACCGTCAGTTGGCCCTTGCTGAAGGCGATCTTCGCCGACAGCTGGCCGTCGGCGCGCGTGACATAGCCTTGGCCGGTCAGCGGCTGCAGCGTCTGTTCGAACTGGGCGTCGGCCATTGCTGCAAGTTCGTCCGGATCGGCGTCGTCGCCGACTACCGCCAGCAGGCCGGCCTTGCTGCGCTCGACCATCAGGCTGCGCACCAGCGCTTCCGGCAGCGATACGGCGCCGGTGGCATCGACCTTGCCGATCAGACCGAGCGGATTGGCCAGTTCGTCCGGCGTGATCGCCGGCAGCGACACCTTCACATTCATCGACGCCGGACCTTGCGGCGTGTTGACGGACAGGCGGTCGATGGCGACCACCGGTGCGTGGCCGAGCAGTTCGATCGCCGGCCCCATCAGCTGCCCCATCTGCGCCTGCATGGCCTCAGGATTCGCGATCAGCGCCGGGTCGGCCGACATCGTCATGAAGCTGCGGTACAGGCGCGAGGCGGTGCGCGCGTGCAGGTGGCGCATCGAGAAATCGTAGTGTGCCGGGCCGTAGGCGGTGCCGGCCACGTCGACCTTCTCGGCGCCGATGCGGGCGATCATGTCGATGAAGTCGCCGTCCTTCGGCACATCAGCTTCGTACACCAGCTTGCCCAGCGCGATCTTCGGCAGTGCGCCGCTGCGGTCGTCCACGGTGATCGCGTCGACGGTGAAGCGCTGCAGGCCGGAGTACAGCAGCGGATCGTCGTCGAACAGGCGCGTCTGCTCGCCGGTCAGGCCGAGACCGCTCAGCACGATGTGCGTGCCCTTGGCGTCGGTCACCTCGAGCTTCGGCGCGCTGCCGCTCATCGTGTAGCGGGTCATGCCCTCTTCGAAGTCGACGCGGGCGGTGATGCCGTCCCAGCTCACGCGCAGCGCGTCGTCGGCGTCCTCCGTCGGCACGTCGAACACGAAAGCCGGGCTGGACAGTTCGCTGCGGCCACCGCCAGCGAAGTGGTAGACGGTGCGCAGATCCAGCGGTTTGCGGTCGCCGAACACCTTGCGCACCATTTCGAGCGCCTCGCCTTCGAGCACCAGTTCCGATTGCGCGACGCCGGCGTCGAACTCGGCGCCGCCCAGCCACGGCCCGTGGCGGATGTCGGTGCGCACGGTCAGCCGTATCGGCTCCATCGTTTCCTCCTCGCCGGCTGCCTGCAGCGCGCGCGCGGTATCGCCCATCAGTTCGATGGTGACGGTTTCGGTCGACGAGAAAAGGCCGCGCTGATAGTCGCGCTTGAGCAGCTTTACGTTCGGAATGCCCTCGACCTGCTTCGCCTGGCTGTCGTGAGAGTTCTGTATGCGCTGGCCCAGGTACCAGGCGCCGCCGGTGTAGGCGATGAGCGGAAGGGCGATGACGGCGAGCGCGGCGGCTTTCTTCATGAGGAGTCCCGTGTGGATGCGGATGGAATGTGAAGCGGGCGGCATCGTGACACGATAAGCCGGTGCCCGCTGTGACATCGCACGCGTTCGCGCGGGAATCGGTCGGACTGGGGGGCGACGGCTTCGATCCCGGCCGCAATCGCGAGCAAGCTCGCTCCCACAGAAGCCCGGCTCCGACGGTGGATCGGGAGTGTGTTTGTGGGAGCGACCTCTGGTCGCGATACGGCGTCGGAAGACCGAGGGCTTCGATTCGGGCGGCCGTCGCGAGCAAGCTAGTGCCCGCCGGTCCTCAGCGCGCCGACGCGGTGACGGTACGGGCAGGCGCTTCGGTCGTGACGTCGGGCAGGCTGGCGATCAGCAGGGCGAGGCCGAGCAGGGCGGCGGCGGTACGGGTGCTCATGTCCATATGCAGAAGTACAAAAAAAGACCGGCGCACGAGGCGCCGGTTGCGCTCACCCGGTACAGGCGAACACCATGAGGAGACGTTGTCCCGGGTGGCTGTCGCGCCACGCCGGGTCGGCGGGTGGGGTGCTCAGTCCTTCATCAGCTTGAACACCCACATCGAACCGCCCTGGTTCAGATAGCTCACCTTCTTGGCGACGTCGCCGCCCCACAGCGGCACTGCGCCGCCCCAGCCGGCCGTCACGGCGACGTACTGTTCGCCGTCCTGTTCCCAGGTGATCGGGGGCGCGACGATGCCGGTGCCGACCTGGAAGGACCACAGCTCCTTGCCGGTCTTGGCGTCGGCTGCCTTGAAGAAGCCCTCCGGCGTGCCCCAGAACACCAGGCCGCCCTTGGTCGTCATCGCGCCGCCCCAAAGCGGCGCGTTGTTGGTGATTTCCCACACCACCTTGCCGCTCTTCGGGTCGACCGCACGCAGCGCGCCGATGTAGTCGCCGCCGATCTCCTTCGGGTCGGCGGTCTTGATGGTGAAGCCGGCGCCGAGGTAGGCCGCACCCTTCTTGTAGGTGATCGGCTCGTTCCAGATTTCCATGCTCCACTCGTTGGCCGGCACATAGAACAGGCCGGTGTCCGGGCTGTAAGCCATGGGCATCTGGTTTTTTCCGCCGAGGAAGGACGGCGACACGTGCACCACCGAGCCCTTCTTGCCGTCCTCGCTGGCGGTCGGGTCGCCCGGGCGCTTGGCCGGGTCGTAGATCGGGCGGCCGTTCTCGTCCAGGCCCTTGGCCCAGTCCAGCTTCTTGACGAAGGGGAAGCCGCGCTCGAACTTGCCGGTGTTCGCGTCCAGCACGTAGAAGAAGCCGTTGCGGTCGGCCTTGGCGCCGAGGCGCTTGCCGCCGGCGTCGAAGGTGACGAATTCGTTGGTGCCGTCGTAGTCCCAGCCGTCGTTCGGCGTGCCCTGGAAGTGCCACTTGATCTGGCCGGTGGCGACGTCGATGGCGACGGTCGAGCACGAGTACAGGTTGTCGCCGGGGCGCAGGTGGCTGTTCCACGGCGCCGGATTGCCGGTGCCGAAATAGGCCAGCCCGGTCTTCGCGTCGAAGGTGCCGCCGAGCCAGGTGGCCGCACCCCCGGTTTTCCACAGGTCGCCCTGCCAGCTGGCGTTGGTGGTGCCGCTGATGCCGTTGTCGACCTTGTTGCCGGACTCGTCGAACTTGTAGCCCATGTGGCCTTCGATGGTCGGGCGCACCCACACCATCTTGCCGGTCTTCGCGTCGCGCGCCTCGACCCGGCCGATGATGCCGAATTCGCCGCCGGACACACCGGTCAGCACCAGGCCCTTGGCGATGATGGGGGCGGCCGACGACGAGTAGCCGGCCTGGTAGTCGTCGATCTTCTCCTTCCACACCACCTTGCCGGTGTTCTGGTCGAGCGCCACCAGCTGCGCGTCCAGTGTGGCGTAGATGACCAGGTTGTCGTACACCGCGGCGCCGCGGTTGATCACGTCGCAGCAGGGCATGATGCCTTCGGGCAGGCGGTGCTCGTAGGACCACAGCTTGCGGCCGGTCTTGGTGTCGAGCGCGAAGATGCGCGAGTAGGACGCGGTGATGAACATCTTGCCGTTCACCACCAGCGGCTGCGCTTCCTGGCCGCGCTGTTTCTCGCCGCCGTAGGAGTAGGACCAGACCGGTACCAGACGCTTGACGTTCTTCGTGTTGATCTTGGTCAGCGGGCTGTAGCGCTGGCCTTCCGTCCCCATGCCCCAGGACAGCACGTCGCCGGTCGTGCGTGCGTCGTTCTCGATGTCGGCAGTGGTGACGCCGGCATGCACCGGGCCGCTGTGGGCGAAGGCGGCGAGGATGAACGGGGCAAGGGTGGATCGCTTCATGTGTCGTCTCCGTCTGTGCGGATCGGTGTCCGCGGATGGAGCGGCAGACGCAAGGCGCGTACCAGAGCCGGGAATCCGTCCCTGCGCGCCGTCTCGTTCTGCCCGAAAGCCTTGCCGGGCGCGGATGGCCACCGTGCGGTCCGGTGTGCGTGGGTGACTGGCGGCGGCGTCCGCCGCGGACAGGAATCGAACGTGGCGACCGCGGCCGCCGTCCGGATTCCGGACTGCCCGGCGTCCATATGGATGACTGGCCGAGAGCAGGATGGGCGTCCTAAACTTCACTCACCACGTCGTCATCGCTGGAACCGTCATGAATACCCGCCTGCCGATACTGTTCTTCGCCGGTCTGGCGGCGTCCTCAGGTGTGCTGGCCGGGCCGCCCGGCGGCATACCGTCCGACGGGCGTCACTGTGCGCTGCAGACGCCGCCGCCGGACGCCGGTGCCTACGTGACCCCGGGCGGCTTCCTGCTCGCCTTTCCGCGCAACAGCGGCGTCGGCCGCGACTACACCGGCTGCCGCACGCTGTGGGTGGTGCAGGGGCCGGACGACACCCCGCTGCTGATGCGTCTGTATTTCCGCGGCGGCCGGCTGGCGGTTGCCGAAGCGCAGGACGGTCGCGGCGGGGGCGACGTGCGCCGGTGCGTGCTGCCGTCGGCCGACCGGGCCTGCGCCGGGCTGCAGGACAACCCGCTGGTCGCGCTCGATCTGCCGACCTGGCCGCGCGTCTGCACCGAACAGCCGGATCTGCCCGCATGCGCGCAGGACCCGGAGTGAAAGCCCTGACCCTGGCGCTGGCTGTGCTCGCCGCCGGCGCGCCATCGCTTACCGGCGCAGCGGATGCCGGCCGCGACTTCGACCTGTTTGTCGAACGGTTCCGCGCCGCGCTGCGTGCGGGCGACGCGGGGGCCATCGCCGACCTGACCCGCCTGCCCTTCCTGTACGAAGGCCGCCGTCTCGACCGCGCCGCCTTCGTGCAGGCCGTGCCCACGCTGTTCGATGCACGCCTGCGCCGCTGTCTGGCGCAGGCGCGGCCGCAGCCCGACGGTACCGACCGTCTGCTGTACTGCCCGCCCTACACCTTCCATCTGCGCGCCGACGCCGACGGCCGCTGGCGGCTCGCCGAGTTCGCCGCTGACGGGGAGGACATGCCGTGAACTGGCAGCCGGTCTACGACGTGTCCGGGCAGGGCGCCCCGGAGTTCCACGGCTACGTGCTGTTCGGACTGGCGCTGCTCGCCGTGGCCGGAGGCTTCTGGCTGCGCGCGCGCCGGCGCGGCGAACGTTCGGGTACCGCGCGCGTGATTGCGCTCTTTGCGCTGCTGATCGCCGCGCTCGGCTACGGCGTCAACACCTGGGACCGCAACCGGCTGGCCGACCATCTCGCGGCTGGTCGCGTGCTGACGGTCGAAGGTCCGGTGTTCGCGCATGCGCAGTGGCGCGAGGACATCACCCACCCGGGGCAGGGCAGCACCCGCCGCTTCCAGAACTGGGAGCGCATCGTGGTCGGCGGTGTCAGCTTCATCTGGTCGCCCGGGGCGCACGAGGCCGCCTTCACCAATGCGCAGACACCGCCACTGGCGCTGCGCGACGGCCTCTGGCTGCGGGTGACCTGGGTCGAGGACGCGCCGGACGAAGCGACGCAGCGGCGCATCGTGAAACTGGAAACCGGCGATCCGCCGCCCGATGCGACCCCGTGGGGCGTGCCGGCCAAGGTGTTGCCGGACGCACCCTATCCGTCGGTGCTGGTGATGCCGGGGCAGCGATGAAGTCATTCCATCGTCGCAGCGCCCGACCGGCGCCGGCGCCCGCCGCCAAGGAAAGACCGGCGCCGGAGCGCCATGGCCGGGTGCGCATCGACGCGCTGCTGGTCGAGCGCGGGCTGGCGCCGTCGCGTGCTGCAGCGCAGCGCCTGATCGATGCCGGTGTCGTGCTGCTGGATGGACAGCCCGTCACGCGGTCCTCGCATACCGTGGCGGCCGATTGCTGCATCGCACTTCGTGCGGAGGACTGAGCGTGGTCAACTGGCGCTGCCGCTTAGCTCGCTATATATATGCGCCCGGCGTCCGCTCCGACCTGTTACCCGCACCGACATCATGAAGCCCACGCAAGCCTCCGTCCGTCAGCCCGGCCCCGGTGAACTGCAGCCGGTATTCAATCTGTACAACGCCGGCCGTCTGGCCGAAGCGGCGAACGCGGCGCGCCAGTTGCTGACCCGCTACCCCGGCGCCGTGGTGCTGCACAGCGTGCTCGGCTCGGCGCTGGCCAGTCTCGGCCGGCTGGACGAGGCGGAGGCCGCTTTCGCTGCCGCGGTGAAGGCGAATCCCGGCTCGGCCGAACTGCTCAGCAATCTCGGTCTGGTGCAGCAGCAGCGCGGCCGGCTGGACGAGGCGCTCGCCACCTACACCCGTGCGGTGGCGATCAAGCGCGATTTCCCCGAACTGCTCTACAACATGGGCGTCGTGCAGGACGCGCTCGGCCGTCGCGACGACGCGGCCGCGAGCTACCGCCGCGCCATCGCGCTGCAGCCACGCTTCGCGCTGGCGCTGTTCAACCTCGGCACCGTGCTCGACCGTCAGGGCGCGCCGGACGACGCGATCGCGAGCTACCGGCGCGCGGTCGAGGCCGAGCCCGGTTTCGTCGAGGCGTGGTCGAATCTGGGCGCCGCGCTGCAGAAGACGGGGGATGCCGAGCAGGCGGTGGCCTGCTACCAGAAGGCGCTGGACATCCAGCCGACGGCGACCGCATGGTTCAACCTCGGCACCGCGCAGCGCGCCTACGGTCTGATGATGGATGCTGCCGAAAGCTACCGCCGCGCCATCGCACTGGCGCCGGCCTACGCCGACGCACACAGCAACCTCGGCGAAGTCCTGCGCGATCAGGGCGACGGCGAGGGCACGCTGGCCGCCTTCCGCGCCGCCCTCGCGCTCGATGCGGAGCACGGCATGGCCAATTACAACCTCGGCCTGCTGCACCACGACCTGCACGAGTACGACAAGGCGCTGCCGTATTTCGAGCGCGCCCGTGTGCTCGACTGGCAGGACCGCGTGCTGTACTGCCTGTACAAGCTACGCCGCAGCGACGAATTCGAGGCGCGGCTGCACGGCCTGCTCGACAGCCGACACCGCTCGCCGATGATCGCCACGCTGTCCGCCCACCACGCGCGCAACCGGCGCACGGCCGACCCTTACCGCTTCTGTCCTGACCCGCTGGCGCTGGTCCATCATGGTCACCTCGACGCGCTGACCGACGCCCGCGACAGCCTGCACGCCGATCTGCTGCGCGACATCGCGAACGCCGACATCCAGAGCAGAAAGCAGGGGCGGCTGTACTACGGCATCCAGTCCTCCGGCCACCTGTTCCGCCGCGGCGAAACGTCGATCGCGCGGCTGGTCGGGCTGATCCGCGACGAGGTCGCGCGCTACCGCGCCACGCTGGCGGCGCACGACTGCGTCTATGCGCAGGACTTCCCGGCGCGCACCGAATTCGCCAGTTCCTGGTACGTGAAGATGAGCAAGGGCGGCCACCTGACCTCGCACATCCACGAAGAGGGCTGGCTGTCCGGCGTGCTCTACCTGGCGATGCCGTCGGACCGGCCGGCGGGCAGCACGGCCGGTGGCATCGAATTCAGCACCGACGGCGACGATTATCCGCGCGAGCACGACGATTTCCCGCGCCGGACCCTGCTACCGGTGGTCGGCGACATCGTGCTGTTCCCGTCCTCGCTGTTCCACCGGACGATTCCGTTCGAATCGAACGAGGAACGCATCTGCATCGCGTTCGACGTGAAGCCGGCCGACGGGGAAAGCGGGCACTGAGGTGAGCGACAAGCATTCCGCCCGGTCCGTATCTTCACGGTTCGAAAGGCGGATCCTTGGCGCATTCCTGCTGGCCGTGCTGATCGTGTCCGGCATGGCGGCAATGACCTGGAAGGTTGCCGACGACGCCAATGCGGCCGCGCTGCGCGTGGCGCACACGCACGACGTGCTGAACGGCCTGGCGCGCGTGCGCGTCGAGACGTTGCAGATAGAACTCAGCACACAGAACTTCAGGCTGACCGGCGATCCGGCGCGGCTGAACGAGCGCGACCGGGCGATCGCCCGCCGCGAGATCGAGCTGGACCGCGTGCGCACGCTCACCTCCGACCATCCGGCGCAGAGTGCGCGCTGGGCGCAGCTGCGCGCCGTGATCGACGAGCGGCTGGGCCTCTCGCGCCGGATCGAAGCGCTGCGCAGGAACGAAGGCCAGGACGCCGCCAACGCCTTCGTGGCCGCGGCGCCGCTGCGCGAGACGCGCGAGCGCGTCGATCGCATCCTGGGCGAGATGGACAACGAGGAGCGTCGGCTGCTGGTCGACCGGAACGTCGCTCAGAAGCACTCGAGCGACCTGCTGGTCGGTGCCGGCGGGGCCGTGCTGATACTGATGCTTGCGCTGCTCGGCGCCACCTACGGACTGATACGGCGACAGCTGAGTGCGAGCGAAGGGCATTTGCGCACGGTCATCAGCCGTGTGCCGGCGCTGATCGCCTATGTCGATGCACAGCAGCGCTACGTGTATGTGAACGGCCACTACCGCGAGCGCTTCGCGCCTCATCACCCGGACATTGCTGGTCGCTCGGTGCGCGAGGTGCTCGGCGAGACGCGCTACGCGATCGCCGCGCCGCTGATCGCCAAAGCGCTGCAGGGCGAGCCGCAGAGCTACGACTGGGAGCCCTTTCCGGGCGTCTGGCAGGTGATCAACTACATGCCGCGGCAGGACGAACGCGGCGACGTGACCGGCTATTACGTGCTGGGCGCCGACATCACCGAGCGCAAGCGCGCCGAGGAAAGGATACGTCTGCTCAACAGAGAGCTGGAGCAGCGCGTGCGCGAGCTGGAACGGGTAAGTCGCGCATTGCGTACGCTCAGCGCAGGCAACCGCGCGATGCTGCGTGCCACCGGTGAACACGAACTGCTGGACAGCATGTGTCGCGCGCTGGTTGAAGTCGGCGCCTATCCGATGGCGGTGGTCTGGTTGCGCAACGCCTCGGGCGACTATGTTCCGACCGCCCAGTGCGGTCATCCCGACGGCATCGACGGACTGCGCGCATGGGCCGCCGCCAACGCCTCCGACGCCCGCACGGCGATGGACGCCATCGTTGCCGGCGGACAGGTGCGCTGTTTCAACGCCACCGATACGGCCGATCACGACGCGCTGCTGACGCCCGCCGACGGCCCGGTGATCGCCTGCCCACTGCGCGTCAGTGGCAGCGGTATCGGCTTGCTGACCGTTCACGGAGCGGGCGCCGAGGTTTTCGGCGACGAGGAAAGCGCGCTCATCGGCGAGTCGGCCGACGACCTGGCCTACGGCGTATCCACGCTGCGCACGCACGCCGAACAGTCGCGCACGCGGGAAGCGATGTACCGGCTTACCCAGTTCGATCTGCTCACCGGTCTGCCCAACCAGACCCTGTTCAGCGACACGCTGGCGGCCGAGCTGCGCAGCTGCCGTCAGCACGAACGCCCGTTCGCACTGCTGCAGATGAATATCGAGCGGCTCAGCGAAATCAATGACGCGCTCGGTTTCACCCAGGGCGACCAGATCCTGTGCGAATTCGGCGGCCGGCTCAGTCGTGCGACGCCGGACGGTGCCTTCGTCGCCCGACTGCGCGGCGACGAATTCGCGCTGCTGTTGCCGGACAGCGACCGTGCCGCGGCGCTGTCGATGGCGCGTCGCTTGCGCGAGGTGCTGTCGCAGCCCTTCCAGCTGGTCGAGTTGCCGATCGATGTATCGACGCGGACCGGCATCGCGCTCTATCCGGACCACGGATCGACGCCGCACGACCTTTACCGGCACATGGACATCGCCGTGCGCCAGGCGAAGAAGCAGGGCGTCGACTGCGTCGTGTTCGATCCCGCGCTGTACCCCGCGCCCTCGCACCGGCTGAACATGGCCGGCGATCTGCGACGCGCGATCGAGGCGGACGACCTGCGGCTCTATCTGCAGCCCAAGGTCGATATGCGCAATGGCATCGTCTGCGGTGCCGAAGCACTGGTGCGCTGGCAGCACGCGACGCGCGGTCTGATTCTGCCGTCCGAGTTCATCGAACTGGCCGAGCACACCGGCCTGATCCGGCCGCTCGCCGAGTGGATGATCGCGCGCGTGCTGCGCCTGAACAGGCAGTGGGACGACGCGGGGCGCGCGTTGCCCATCGCGGTGAATCTGTCGGCGCGCAATCTGCGCGACGAGGACCTGGTCGACAAGATCCGCCAGATGCTGGCGCACTGGGGCACCGCGAGCGGACTGCTGGAGATCGAGATCACCGAGAGCGCCGTGATGGAAGACGCGGACTTCGCGCTGCGCGTGCTGCACGGTTTGCGCGCAGAGGGCATACGGCTCTACATCGACGATTTCGGCACCGGTTACTCCTCGCTCAGCTATCTGCAGAAGCTGCCGGTCGGTTGCATCAAGATCGACCAGTCTTTTGTGCGTGCGATGGCGGTCAGCAGCGATTCGGCCGCCATCGTCCGCTCGACGATAGACCTCGTGCATGACCTCGGACGCAAGGTGGTGGCCGAGGGCGTCGAGACGCAGCAGCACTGGGACGCGCTGTGCGCACTTGGCTGCGATGTTGCGCAGGGCTATCTGATTGCCCGGCCGATGCCGGCCGAAGACTTCCCTGCCTGGCTGGACCGCTACCAGCCAATGCGCGCCAGCGATCCGGCGGACGCGCACGGGGCGCCCTGAATTCCGGTCGCGCGGCGTCTGCTGTGGCCGTTCAGTGCGGGCCGGCAGGTCTGGCCGGCAAGCGCAGCGCGACGGCCAAGCCGGGCGCGGCGTCGTCAAGTCCAATGGTGCCGCGGTGCAGCGCGACCACCGACTGCACCAGACTCAGGCCGAGGCCGAGGCCGGGCGTGTCGCGGGCACTTTCCAGCCGGTACAGGCGCTCGAACACGCGCTCGCGCTCGGCGGCCGGAATGCCCGGCCCTTCGTCGCGCACGCACAGCCGCCAGTCGTCGCCGTCGCGCGTCAGCGACAGCTCGACCGTGCCGCCGTGCGGGCTGTACTTGATGGCGTTGTCGATCAGGTTGAGCACGGTCTGGAACAGCAGGTCGCGGTGACCGGTGCAGAGTGCGCCCTCCGGCGCGCTGACTGCGAGGCGCAGGTCGCGCTCCTCGGCCAGCGGCTCCATCAGTTCGGCGGCGTCGCGCACCAGGCGGCCGACATCCAGTTCGCTGAATTCGCCGCGCAGCAGGCCGGAATCGACGCGCGCGATGCGCAGCAGCGACTGGAAGGTGGACAGCACCTGGTCGACGTCGGCCAGATTGCGCTCCAGCCAGTCCGGCAGCTCGTCGGCCGCGGGCGGGTGCTGCAGCGCCGCCTCGATGCGCGCGCGGTGGCGGGTGAGCGGCGAGCGCAGGTCGTGCGCGATATTGTCGGTGGCGCCGCGCACGCTGGCGATCAGCCGCGCGATGCGGTCGAGCATGCCGTTCAGCGTCTGCGCCAGGCGGTCGAATTCATCCGCACCGTCGCCGCTGCGCAGCGGCACCCGGTGCTGCAGGTCGCCGTCCATGATCTGCTGCGCGGCGCGGCGTATCGTTTCGACCGGCCGCAGTGCGGCGCGCGTGATCAGGTAGCCGCCGCCCAGCGAGGCGATCAGCATCAGGCCGAAGCTCACCAGCGCGGCGCGGCGGATGTCGCCGCGCACCTGTTCGACCTCGTATTCGTCGAAGCCGACCAGCAGCCGGCTGCCGTCCGGCAGGCGCGCCCAGCGGGCGACGATTTCGGTCTGGCCGCGGTGGAGCTGGCTGGGCAGGCGCAGCGGCAGGCTTTCGCGGCCGGCACTGGCCGGCCACTGATCGAGGTTGCCGATGAGTAGCTGGCCGGTGGCGTCCTCCAGCCGGTAGATGCGGTCGTGATTGGCCGAGCGCACGTCCAGCCGCTGGCGGATCAGGCCGCTGATGCCGCGCACGCCATCGACCCGGAACTCGGCGGTGAGGATGTCCAGTTCGGCTTCGACGCTCTCTTCGACGTGGCCCAGCATGTACTGCCCGGCCAGCCAGCTCACCAGCATCAGCAGCAGGCCGAAGCCGGTGGCGAGCAGGGCGCTGTTGGCCAGCGTCAGCCGGGCGGTGGTGCTCAGGCGCAGCTTCATGGCTCGCTGCCGGCCCGCGCGCGTCGCCGGCCGTCGATCAGTGCGCGGGCGATGCCGGGCAGCGCGATGCCCAGTCGCGCTTCGAGTGCGCGGGCGCGCTGCGCCAGCTTCATTTCCGACAGCCGGAAGGCGTTGCCGCGGGCGGCGAACACGATGCGGTTCGCACCGTCGGCAGTGTCGACGACGCTGACCGAGCGGGCGAAGCTGGCTGCTACGCGCTCGACCCAGGCGCTGTTCAGCGCGTCGCCGGCGTACATATTGATGACCAGCACGCCGCCGTCGCGCAGTGCGGCGTGGCAGTCGTCGTAGAAGCGCTGCGTGGTCAGCGCCGCCGGCATGCCGCCGATGTCGAAGCCATCGACCCACAGCAGGTCGAAGACGCCGTCGTGCGCCGCCACCCACTCGGCGCCGTCGGCGCAGCTGACGGTGAGCCGCGCGTCGTCCGGCGGAATGTGGAAGCGATCGCGCAGCGCGATCACCGCCGGCGAGATTTCGGCCACCGTGATGCGCGCCTCGGGCAGGTGGCGGTGGCAGGTCTTGACCAGCGAACCGCCGCCGAGACCGACCATGCCGATGTGCCGCGGCTCGGGCACGAACAGCAGCGAGGCCAGCATCAGTCGCGAATATTCGAGCACCAGCCGCTCGGGCGCGGCGGCGTCCATCGTGCTCTGCACCGCCAGTTCGCTGAAGGCCAGCGTGAGCTGGCCGTCCTGTTCGACCAGGTAGGGCTGGCCGGCGTCGACCTCGTCGCGTCCGCTCATGAAGGCGCGCGCAGGCAGTAGCCGCTGCCGCGCAGCGTGTGGATCAGCGGCGGCCACGGCGCGCGGTCCACCTTGGCGCGCAGGCGGGAGATGTGCACGTCGATGACGTTGGTCTGCGGATCGAAGTGGTAGTCCCACACGCCTTCGAGCAGCATGGTGCGGGTGACCACCTGACTGGCGTGGCGCATCAGGAATTCGAGCACGCGGTACTCCTGCGGCTTGAGCGCGATTTCCTCGCCGCTGCGGCGCACGGTGTGCGTCATGCGGTCGAGTTCGAGGTCGGCCACGCGCAGCACCGATTCGGCCACCGGCATCAGGCCGCGCCGGGTGATCACTTCCAGCCGCGCCTGCAGTTCCGACATCGCGAACGGTTTCACCAGGTAGTCGTCGCCGCCGGCGCGCAGGCCGCGTATGCGTTCGTCGACCTGGCTCAGCGCGCTCAGGATGAGTACCGGCACGCGCGAGCCGGTGGCGCGCAGCGCGGCCAGCATTGAAAGGCCGTCCATTTGCGGCATCAGGCGGTCGAGCACGATGGCGTCGTACTGTTCGCCGGTGGCGAGGAACAGCCCTTCGCGGCCGTTCGGCGCGTGGTCGACCGCATGGCCGGCTTCGCGCAGGCCACGGCAGATGAATCCGGCGATTTCGCTGTCGTCCTCGACGACCAGGATGCGCATGTCGATGGGAGCTGGAGTAAGGGTGTGCACGCGCCCGCCGGGCGCGAATCCGGACGCCATTCTGCCTGCTCGCCGTGTGGCCGCAACATGAACAGACGTTCATGTTGCGTTCACCCTGCGGCAAGCCGTTCGCGCGCAAGCTTGCCTGCTGTTCGTATCCGTCGACTGCGTCCATGCGCTCCGTCCTTCTGCTTTCCTGTTTGCTGCTGTGTCCGCCGGTGTTCGCGCAATCGCTGGCCGCTCACGCCGATGAGCACGAGCAGCCGGTGCTGCGCGACCCGGCGCTGACGCTGTCGCGTGTCCTTGATCTGGCGACCGGCCGCGCGCCCGGCAGCGCGTTGCCGCAGGCGCGGATGAACGAGTCGCGTGCGCTGGCCGCCCGCGCCGACAGCGTGCTGTCGGGTCCGCCGGCGGTGCAGATGCGCTACCAGACTGATCGTCTGCCCGGCCACACCGGCCTGCGCGAACTCGAAGCCGGACTGGAACTGCCCTTGTGGCGCTCCGGCCAGCGCGACGCGCTGCGGCGCGAGGCCGATGCCGGCCGTCTGCAGTCGGAAGAGGAATTGCGCGCCTACCGCTGGCGCGTGGCGGGTGACCTGCGCGAGCAGCTGTGGCGCGTGCTGCAGGCCGAAACCGAAGTGACGCTGGCCGATGCCGACGTCGATCTCTACCGCGCGCTGGAAGACGACGTGGCGCGGCGCATCCGCGCCGGCGACGCCGCGCCGGTGGAGAAGCTGTCGGCCGAGACGGCGCGCCGCGAGCGTGACGCGGCGCTGTACGAGGCGCAGGTCGAACTGGCGCACAGCCTGTTCGCATGGACGGCGCTGACCGGGCAGAAGGCGCTGCCGGCGCAGGCGCGCGAAACGGTCGCCACGCAGGACGCCGGCTACCCGCCGGTGCTAATGGCGCAGGCCCATGTCGAGCGGGCGCGCAGTTCGCTCGGCACGCTGCAGTCGCAGGGCAGCGGCGCGCCGCGCCTGCTGGTCGGCGTGCGCTCGGAAACGGCGGCCGACATGCCCACCACCGACAGCGTCGGCGCCACGATTTCCATCCCCTTCGGCGGCGAGGCTCACCGCAACGCCGCGCTGTCGCCGGCGCAGATCGAACTGGCGCGCGCCGAGGACGAACTGGCGTTCGCCCGCCGCAATGCCGAACTGGCGCTGCACGAGGCCGAACATGAACTGCACGCGCGCGAACAGGCGCGCACGCTGGCGCTGGGTCAGAAGGAGGTCGCCGAGCGCGAAGTCGAACTGGGGCGGCGTGCCTACCGTCTCGGCGAAACATCGCTGGCCGAGCGCCTGCTGGTCGAAGCGCGCGCCGCCAGCGCACGCCGCGCCGCGGCGCTGGCCGAAATTGCCTGGTCGCGCGCCGTCGCGCGCTACAACCACAGCCTGGGAATACTGCCGTGAACTTCCGTATCGCCTTTCTCCTTTTCGGCCTGTCCACTGCTGCGGCGCAGGCCGCCGACGTCGTGCTGGCGCCGACCCAGATGCAGCGTCTGGGTGTGCGCGACGCGCTGCCGGTCGAAGCGAAAAGCGCACTGGCCACGCCGTGGTCAGCGCGCGTGGTCGCGTCGCCCGATGCCGAATGGGTGGCCACCGCGCCATCCGGCGGTGTGGTGGTGCGGGTGCCGGTGGCGGAGGGCCAGCAGGTGGCGGCCGGTGCCGTGCTGGCCGAGTTGCGCAGCGCCGATCTGCCGGACATGGGCGCGTCGCTGTCGCAGGCGCGCACCGCGGCCGAACTGGCCCGTGGCAACCGCGATCGCGATCGTGCGCTGCACGCCGAAGGGCTGATCGCCGAGCGCCGCGTGCGCGAAGCGGAAGCGGCGGCCGCACAGGCCGACGCCGCTCTCGCCGCCGCGCAGTCGCGACTGCGCCTAATGGGCGTGTCGGCGGCCGACGCCGCGGCCGGCCGCATCCAGGTGCGCGCGAGCACGGCCGGCACCGTGCTGGAACGGATGGCGCTGCCGGGTCAGCGCGTGAACGAGGCGGACCCGCTGCTGCGTCTGGCCGATGCGAACAAGCTCATGCTGGAGCTGAACCTGCCGGTCGCTCAGGCCGCGTCGGTGCGCGATGGCGACGTGATCGAGGTCGATGGCGGCGCCGGCAGCGCACGCGTGACGCAGATAGGCTGGGGCGCGTCGGACGCCACGCAGACCGTGCGCGTCCGCGCCGAACTGCCACCGACGAAGAACGGGCTGCGGCCCGGCCAGTGGGTCAAGGTGCGTCGCAGCGCGGCGGCTACGACCGCCTGGTCGGTGCCGGCGGGCGCACTGCTCCACCACGACGGCAGGAGCTGGGTGTTCATGCGCACCGCGCAGGGCTTCCGTGCGGTCGAGGTACAGGTACTGTCGCAGGACAGTGCGCAGGCCACGGTCAGCGGCGCGCTCGACGCGAAGTCGCCGGTCGCGGTCAGCGGGGTGGCGGCGATCAAGGCGGTGTGGCTGGGCCACGGCGGAGCCGAATGATGCTCGACGCCCTGACCCGCGGCGCACTCGCGCGCCCGCTGCTCACCGTGCTGGCGGCGCTGCTGCTGATCGCCGTCGGCCTCAATGCGGCGATGAACCTGCCGATCGACGCCTTCCCCGACGTGTCGGCACCGCAGGTGAAGATCATCGTCAAGCTACCCGGCATGACGCCGGAAGAGATGGAAACGCGCGTCACCACGCCGATCGAGATCGAAATGCTGGGCCTGCCTAAGCAGACCATGCTGCGCTCGACCAGCAAGTACGGCCTCACCGACGTCACCATCGATTTCGAGGACGGCACTGACATCTACTGGGCGCGCAACCAGGTGAGCGAGCGGCTGAACGGCATCATGGGCGACCTGCCGCCGGGCCTGACCGGCGGGCTGGCGCCGATCACCACGCCGCTGGGCGAAATGTTCATGTTCACGGTCGAGGGCGATCTGCCGATCGCCGAGCGGCGCGCACTGCTCGACTGGGTGATCCGCCCGGCGCTGCGCACGGTGCGTGGCGTGGCCGACGTGAACGTGCTGGGCGGCCTGGCCAGCGCCTACGAAGTGGTGCCGGACGCCGCCCGCATGGCCGCTACTGGCATTACGCTGGACGAGCTGCGTGCCACGCTGGAGCGCTTCAACCGCAACGACGGCGCCGGCCGCATCAACGAGGGCGAGGAAACGCTGCTGGTGCGCGTGCAGGGCCGCCTCACCTCGCTCGACGATATCGGGCGACTGGTGGTGCACGCGACGCCGACCGCGCAGGTGCGGGTCGCCGACGTGGCCGAGGTGAAGCTGGGCGCGCTGACCCGCATGGGCGGCGTCACCCACAACGGCGAGGGTGAGACGGTGCAGGGTCTGGTGCTGGGCCTGCGCGGTGCCGATGCGCAGCAGGTGGTGGCCGGCGTGCGCGCCAGGCTGGAGGAGGTGCAGGCGGCGCTGCCGGCGGGTGTGAAAGTGGTGCCCTTCTACGACCGTGGCGAACTGGTGTCGCGCGCGGTCGGCACGGTGTCGAAGGCGCTGCTCGAAGCGGTGGTGCTGGTCGGCGTCATGCTCTATCTCTTCCTCGGCAATCTGCGCGCCGCATTGGCGGTTGCCGTGGTGCTGCCGCTGTCGGCGCTATGGACCTTCCTGCTGATGCGCCAGTTCGGCCTGTCGGCCAACCTGATGAGTCTGGGTGGGCTGGCCATCGCCATCGGCCTGCTGGTCGATGCCGCTGTGGTAGTGGTCGAGAACGTGGTCGCCCACCTGCACGAACCGGGTGCCGACCAGCGCCCGCGGCAGCAGGTGGTGCTGGACGCGGTGCGCGAGGTGGCGGTGCCGACCACCGCCGGCATCGTCATCATCGCGCTGGTGTTCGTGCCGCTTCTGAGCCTGCAGGGGCTGGAGGGCAAGCTGTTCGCGCCGGTGGCGCTGACCATCGTGTTCGCGCTGGCCGGTTCGCTGCTGCTGTCGCTGACCGTCATTCCGCTGCTGGCGCGGCTGATGCTGAATGCGAAGTCGCACGCCGACCCCTGGCTGCCGCGCACGCTGGCCCGGCTCTATGCGCCGCTGCTGCAGAAGGCGCTCGCTGCACCGATGGTGGTGGGCGCCGTCGCCGGCCTGCTCGGCGTCGCCGCCGTGGTGCTGTACATGGGGCTGGGCAAGACCTTCATGCCGACGATGGACGAGGGCAGCCTCATCGTGCAGCTGGAGAAGCTGCCGTCCATCAGTCTCGACGCGTCGCTGGCGATCGATACACAGTTCCAGCGCGCGCTGAAGGAGACGGTGCCGGAGGCGCAGCAGGTGGTGGCGCGCGCCGGTTCGGACGAGATCGGTCTAGACCCGATGGGCCTGAACCAGACCGACACCTTCATCAGCCTGCCGACCGAGGTCGACAAGCCGGCGGTCATCCATCGCATCCGCGAACTGCTGAACGAATTTCCGGGCGTGGCCTACGCCTTTACGCAGCCGATCGAAATGCGGGTGTCGGAAATGATCCTCGGTGTGCGCGGCGACCTGGCGATCCGCATCTTCGGTCCCGATCTCGACGTGCTGAACCGCAAGGCGGACGAGATCGCCGAAGTGCTGCGCGCGACGCCGGGGGCGGAGGACGTGTTCTTCGTGCGCAACGAGGGCGTGCAGTACCTGCGCGTGGTGCCGGACACTGACGCGCTGGCGCGTGCCGGGCTCGACATCGACACGCTGGCAGCCAGCCTGCGCGCGCAGATCGAGGGCGAGCGGGTGGGGCTGATCCAGCAGCAGGAGCGGCGCATTCCGCTGCTGGTGCGCGCCAGCGGCAGCACGGCGGCGGCGGACGAACTGGCGCAGCTGCCGGTCGCGCTGCCGGACGGCGGGCGCATCGCGCTCGGACAGCTGGCGCGCTTCGAGCGCGTCGGCGGGCCGGTGCAGATCAACCGCCAGCTGGGTAGCCGCAACATGGTGGTGATCGCCAACGTCGGCGGCCGCGATCTGGTCGGCTTCGTCGAGGACGCACGCGCGCAGGTGCTGCAGAAGGTCGAGCTGCCGCCTGGCTACCGGCTGACCTGGGGCGGCGAGTTCGAGAACCAGCAGCGGGCGGCGCAGCGGCTGGCACTGGTGGTGCCGGTCGCGCTGGTACTCATCTTCCTCATCCTCTACAGCACCTTCGATTCGCTGCGCCAGGCGACGCTGGTGATGGCCAACGTGCCGTTCGCGATGATAGGCGGCGTGTTCGCGCTGGCGCTGTCCGGCGAGTATCTGTCGGTGCCGGCGTCGGTCGGCTTCATCGCGCTGCTCGGCATCGCCGTGCTCAATGGCGTGGTGCTGGTGAGCCACTTCAACCAGCTGCGCGCGACCGGCATGTCGATGCTGGATGCCGTGGTGCATGGCGCGCAACGCCGGCTGCGGCCGGTGCTGCTGACCGCATCGATGGCCGCACTCGGTCTGGTGCCGCTGCTGTTCGCGACCGGCCCGGGCTCGGAAATCCAGCGGCCGCTTGCAATCGTTGTCATTGGCGGCCTCGTTTCTTGTACTGCGTTAACACTTCTGCTGCTGCCCATCCTGTACAAGCGATTCGGCGAGCGATCCGCCACCTCCTGATTTCCTCCGATGCCTGAATCCCCTGTGCCGCACCGCCGAACCTTGCCCTTCCTGCTCGTACTTGCGCTGACGGCACTGGCCGTATGGACGCTGCTGCGGCTCGGTCTGTGGCTGTACGCCGACGCCGGCAGTGCGCCGCTGCATGTGTTCACGCGCGGCCTGTGGTTCGACAGCGCAACGCTGGCCTGGATGCTGGCGCCGCTGCTGGCGATCTCCGCCCTGCTGCCGGCACGGCTGCGTGCCAGCCGCTTCATGGGCGCACTGCGCTGGACGGCGCTGTGGCTGGCGGTGGCGCTGCTGCTGTTCGCTGCGGTCGCCGAGGTGGTGTTCTGGGACGAGTTCTCGACCCGCTTCAACTTCATCGCCGTCGACTATCTGCTGTACACGCAGGAGGTGATCGGCAACATCGTCGAGTCCTATCCGGTCGGCACGCTGGTCGCGGCCATCGTGGCGCTGTCGGCGCTGGTCGTCATCGCGCTGCGGCGATGGCTGTCGTTCGCGGTCACTGCGCGCCCCTGGCGCGCGCGTCTTGCGATGTTGGTCGCGGCGGTGCTGCTGCCGGTGCTGGCGCAGTTCGCCGAGATCGAACAGATGGAGGGCAGCGGTGACGCCTACGCCGACGAGCTGGCGGGCAACGGTCTGTTTTCGCTGGCGGCGGCGATGCGTCGCAACGAACTCGATTACGCACGCTGGTACGCGACGCTGCCGCAGGAAGAAGCGGATGAGGTATTGCGCTCGCTGCACGTCGAGCGCCTGCCGCTGAGCGCCGAGGACAGCCCGAGCGCGATGGACGATCCGCCGCACGACAAGTCACCTTTCACGCGGCGGCCGCGCAACGTGGTGCTGGTGACGATAGAGAGCCTGTCGGCGGAATACGTCGGCGCCTACGGATCGAAGGCGGGGCTGACGCCGGAACTGGACCGCATCGCTGCCGAGGGGCTGCGCTTTGCCGACGTGTATGCCACCGGTACCCGCACCGTGCGCGGTCTGGAAGCGCTGTCGCTCGGTACGCCGCCGGTGCCCGGGCAGGCCATCGTGCGGCGGACGAACAACAACAATCTGTCGACGGTGGGCGAAATCCTGGCGCCGCAGGGCGTGGTGCCGATGTTCATCTACGGTGGCTACGGCTACTTCGACAACATGAACAGCTACTTTCGTGGCAACGACTACCTCATCGTCGACCGCACCGATTTCGCCAAGGACAGCATCGTGTTCGAGAACGTCTGGGGCGTGGCGGACGAATCGCTGTACGCCAATGCGCTGATCGCGATGAATCGAAAGGCGGCCGAGGGCAAGCCCTTCTTCGCGCAGATCATGACCACGTCGAACCATCGGCCCTATACCTACCCGGACGGGCGTATCGACATTCCGTCGCCGGGTGGCCGGCACGGCGCGGTGAAGTACACCGACTGGGCGATCGGCCAGTTCATCCGCGAGGCGAAGAAGCAGCCGTGGTTCGCCGACACGCTGTTCGTGTTCGTCGCCGACCACTGCGCGTCGGTCGCGGGCCGCACCCGGCTGCCGGTGGCGAAGTACCGCATTCCGCTGATCTTCTACGCGCCGGACATGCTGCCGCCGGGCGAATTCACCGACCGCCTGAGCCAGATCGACCTGGCGCCGACGCTGCTCGAAGTGATGGGCAAGAACGGCGACGACCATTTCTTCGGTCGCGCCTTCTTCGAGGAGCACGTGCAGCTCGATCGCGTGTTCATTTCCAACTATCAGGACCTGGGCTATCTGCGTGGCGACCTGCTGACGGTTCTGTCGCCGCGGCGGGTCGTCAAGGCCTATCGCGTCGACCCGGCGACACTCGAATCGACGCCGACCGAGCCGGAACCGCAGCAGGTGAAGGAGGCGATCGCCTACTACCAGACCGCGGCTGCCGCCTTCAAGCAGGGCCGGCTGCAGATGCCTGCTGCGCAGTGATGCGGCGGCACGCCGACCTGCTCGCCGTGGCGGTGCTGTCGGCGCTGCTGGCGCTGTGGAGCAACCGCTGGAGCGACGGCGATCTGATCACCGCCACGTGGTTCTTCGATGCAGCAACCGGGGCCTTTCCGCTGCGTCGGCAGTGGCTGCTGTCGGTGGTGCTGCACGACGGCCTGAAGTGGCTTGCGGTGGTGGTCTGGGTTGCGCTGCTGGCGGGCTGGATTGCTATGCGTTTGCGGGGTGTGGCGGGCGATCTGCGCCGCCGTCTGGCTTTCGTGCTCGTCGCTTCGCTGCTGGCCGTGATCGCGGTGAATCTGGCGCGGGCACAGTCGGCCCACAGCTGTCCCTGGTATGTCGCCGACTTCGGTGGCTCGGGGCAGTACTTCCGGCTGCTGGAGATGCGACCGACCGAGCCCGGGCCGGGCAAATGCCTGCCCAGCGGCCATGCGGCCACCGCCTTCATGTGGCTGGCACTGCTGCCGGCGCAGACCGGCGCACGGCGGCGTCTGGCGCTGGCTGGCGTGTTGCTGCTCGGGGGCGTGGCCGGAACGGTGCAGGTCGCGCGCGGTGCGCATTTCCCGTCGCACATCCTGCTCAGTGCCGCGCTGTGCGCGCTGGTCGTCTGGATCTGCGCAGTGCTGGCGCGCAAATGAAAACCGGCCCTTGCGGGCCGGCAGATTCTGCAACGCGGTGGATCAGCCTTCGAGCAGGCTGCGCAGCATCCACGCGTTCTTTTCGTGGATCTGCATGCGTTGCGTCAGCAGGTCGGCGGTCGGCTCGTCGTGCGCCTCGTCCACCACGGCGAAGATGCTGCGTGCGGTGCGCACGACCGCTTCCTGGCCGGCGACCAGTTGCCGGATCATGTCGTTGGCCGACGGCACGCCTTCCGGTTCCTTGATCGACGTGAGCTTGGCGTAAGCCGAGTAGGTGCCCGGTGCCGGATAGCCCAGCGCGCGGATGCGCTCGGCCACCAGATCGACGGCCAGAGCCAGTTCGGTGTACTGGCCTTCGAACATCAGGTGCAGCGTGTTGAACATCGGACCGGTCACGTTCCAGTGGAAGTTGTGCGTGGTCAGATAGAGGGTGTAGGTGTCGGCCAGCAGGCGCGACAGGCCGTCGGCAATGGCGCGGCGTTGGTCTTCGGGAATGCCGATGTTGATCGTGCTCATTTTGATGCTCCCTTCGTTGTGACTGACACGGATGTGAGTGCGCGCGTCAGGCGCCGGTTCCGTCGGGTGAGGATTCGGGCGCCTGTCCGGCAATCAGTTCGGCCAAGCGTGCGAAACACTCCTGGCGCGCATTCGAACTGCGTGCGACCAGTGCGATGGTACGGCGCGGACGCGGTTCGGAGAAGCGGTGCGCGACCAGATTCATGTGACCGAGCAGGCCGGAGCGCAGCGTCATGTCCGGCAACAGCGCCATGCCGAGTCCGCCTTCGACCATCTGCGCCAGCGTGAACAGGCTGGTCGCCTCCATGCCGGTCACCCGTGGTTCGTCCAGCCGGCAGCCGCCCAGCGTGTGGCCGCGCAGGCAGTGGCCTTCTTCGAGCAGCAGCAGTGCCTCCGGGTCGAGCTTGCCGATGTCGCGCGGCATGTCGGCCTCCTTGCCGGCCGGTGCGATCAGCAGTAACTCCTCGTCGAACAGCGGCTGAACCTGCAGGTTGCGGGTGTCGTAGGGCAGTGCGATCAGCGCGAAGTCGATCTGCCCGGCGGCCAGCCGCGACAGCAGGTTGCGGGTCAGGTCCTCGCGCAGTGCCACCTTGAGTTCGGGGTAGCGCGCACGTACTGCGGGCAGCACGGCCGGCAGCAGGAAGGGCGCAATGGTGGGGATGACGCCGAGCTTGAGCAGGCCGCTCATCGGCCGCTCGACGTTGCGCGCCCACTCGGTCAGGTCCTCGGCCTCCGCCAGCAGCCGGCGGGCACGCGCGACGACCTCGGCACCGACCGGCGTCATCATGACCGAATGCCGCTCGCGCTCGACCAGCTGTGCGCCGAGCGTGGCTTCCAGTTCCTTGATGCCGGCCGACAGCGTGGATTGCGTGACGAAACACGATTCCGCCGCCTGCGTGAAATTCAACTTCTCAGATACGGCGACCAGATAGCGCAGCTGGCGCAGGGAGGGCAGGGCGGACATGAGCACGTTCCGGATTGTTGATCGAATTATACGATCAATACGATCAGATCAATCAATTGGACCGAAGTGTGGCGCATGTCCAGAATGCGTCCTGTCGATGTGCAACGCAGCAAGCGGCGTGTGCATCACCCCTTTCGAATCCCGTCCATCACTGAAGGAGATGAACATGAGTCTGCAGAACCACGAAGGCAAGCGCGTCCCCAACGTCACTTTCCGCGTCCGCGAAAACAACGAATGGAAGAACGTCACCACCGACGATCTGTTCAAGGGCAAGACCGTGGTGGTGTTCTCGCTGCCCGGCGCCTTCACGCCGACCTGCTCGTCGACCCACCTGCCGCGCTACAACGAACTGGCGCCGGCGTTCAAGGCCAACGGCGTCGATGACATCCTGTGCGTATCGGTCAATGACACCTTCGTCATGAACGAATGGGCCAAGGACCAGGAATCCGACAATGTGACCCTGGTGCCTGACGGCAACGGCGAATTCACCGAAGGTATGGGCATGCTGGTCGACAAGGCGGACCTCGGCTTCGGCAAGCGCAGCTGGCGCTATTCGATGCTGGTGAAGGACGGTGTGGTGAGCAAGATGTTCGTCGAGCCGCAGGAACCGGGCGACCCGTTCAAGGTGTCCGATGCGGACACGATGCTGAACTACATCAACCCGAACGCGAAGAAGCCGGATCAGGTCGCCATCCTGACCCGCGAGGGTTGCGGCTTCTGCGCCAAGGCCAAGGCGCTGCTGGCGGAGAAGGGCTACCACTACGCCGAGATCAACCTGCCGCACACCGAGCGTTCGCGTGCCCTGGGGGCCATCGTCGGCGCGAAGACCGTGCCTCAGGTGTTCATCAACGGCCAGCACATCGGCGGTTGGGAAGATCTGGAGAAGTGGGCGGCGGCGAAGTAAGCGGCGCTCGATGAACGTACGGCGGTGCGACCCGCCGTACGATCAGGCTTGCGCACCGCAGGGCGCGCAGCCCTGATCGTCCGACCAGGGAGACTGAAATGAAAGAAGTGATCGTGGATGTTGCGGTGATCGGCGCCGGCACGGCCGGCCTCGCCGCCTACCGCGCCGCCATCGCCGGCGGCAAGTCGGCCGTCATCATCGAGGGCGGCCCTTACGGTACCACCTGCGCCCGCGTCGGCTGCATGCCGAGCAAGCTGCTGATCGCCGCGGCGGAGGCGGCGCATGTGACCGAAAAGTGGGACGCCTTCGGCATCCGCCTCGAAGGTTCGGTGCGCATCGATGGCCGCGCCGTGATGGAGCGCGTGCGCAGCGAGCGCGACCGCTTCGTCGGTTTCGTCGTGCGCGGCGTCGACAACATTCCGGCCGAGCACAAGCTGCGCGGCTACGCCAAGTTCATCGACGACCGCAGCCTGCAGGTCGATGAACACACGGTGGTCACCTTCGGCCGCGCCGTCATCGCGACCGGCTCGTCGCCAGCGGTGCCGCCGATGCTGAAGCCGGCCGGCAAGCGCCTGATCGTGAATGACGACGTGTTCGACTGGACCGATCTGCCGGAATCGGTGGCGGTGTTCGGCCCGGGCGTGATCGGCCTCGAGATCGGGCAGGCATTGCACCGTCTTGGCGTGCGCGTCGAGGTGTTCGGCCGCGGCCACTTCGTCGGCCCGTTCTCAGATCCGGCGCTGAAGGCCTACGCGACCAATGCGTTTGCGGACGAGTTTGCGCTGCATGCCGACGCCAAGGTGGTGTCGGTCGAAGAGCGACCGGACGGCGTGCGCATCGTGCAGGAAATGCAGAACGACCGCGTCGTGACCAAGGACTTCCAGTGGGTGATCGCCGCCACCGGCCGCACGCCCAATGTGAAGAACCTCGGGCTGGAGAACACGTCGGTGACGCTGGGTGCCAATGGCGTGCCGGAGTTCGATCGCACGACGATGCAGTGTGGCCGCACGCCCATCTTCATCGCCGGCGACGCCAACAACGATCTGCCGCTGCTGCACGAAGCGGCCGACGAGGGCAGGATCGCCGGCGAGAACGCGGCGCGCTTCCCCGATGTGCAGCCCGGTCTGCGTCGCGAGCCGATCGCGGTGGTGTTTTCCGATCCGCAGTTGGCGACGGTTGGCAAGCGCTACGCCGATCTGGCGCCGGACAGCTTCGTCACCGGCGAGGTGTCGTTCGAGGACCAGGGGCGCTCGCGCGTCATGCTGCGCAACAAGGGTCTGCTGCATGTCTACGCGGACAAGGCCAGCGGTCGCCTGCTCGGCTGCGAAATGATGGGTCCGGACGTCGAGCACCTGGCGCATCTGCTGGCCTGGGCCATGCAGTCCGGCATGACGGTGCAGCGCGCGCTCGAGATGCCCTTCTATCACCCCGTGGTGGAAGAGGGACTGCGTACTGCACTGCGCGACGCGGCGGCAAAGCTCACCGCAGCGTGATTCCGCCGCCCGCCCGGACGAGGTGCCGGGCGGGCGGTTAGAATACCGGCCTCGTTGCCCTCGCCGCCGAGCGGGGGCGCTGCCGGTGTATTCACGTGTCCGCTTCAGATTCCCTCGTTTCCCGCAGTCTCGCCGCCGTCTGGCATCCGTGCACGCAGATGCAGTGGCATGCCGACCAGTCGCTGTCGCTGCTCGCCGTCAGCCGCGCGCAGGGGCCCTGGCTGTACGCGCCGGATGGCCGTCGCTACCTCGACGGCATCAGTTCGTGGTGGACCAATCTGTTCGGCCACAGCCACCCGCGCATCGTGCAGGCGCTGCGCGACCAGCTGGACACGCTGGACCACGTGATGCTCGCGGGCTTCACGCACGAACCGGTGGTGGCGCTGTCGGAAAAGCTGTCGGCCCTGACCGGCGGTCGCCTCGGCCACGCCTTCTACGCGTCGGACGGCGCGTCGGCGACCGAGATCGCGCTGAAGATGTCGCTACACTACTGGCGCAACAGCGGGCGGCCGGAGAAGAACGAGTTCATCTGCTTCGCCGGCAGCTACCACGGCGAAACGGTCGGTGCGCTGGCGGTGACCGACGTGCCGCTGTTCCGCGACGCCTACGCGCCCATGGTGCGTGCTGCCCACGTGCTGCCCAGTCCGGCGTCCAGCGCGCCGCTGCACGCGCTCGACGCGTTGACTGTATTCCTCGAAGCACACCACGCGCGGATTGCCGCGCTGATCATCGAACCACGGGTGCAGTGCGCCGGTGGCTTCGCGATGCATGACGCCGGCTGGCTCAGCGCGGCGCGCGCACTGTGCGACGTCTACGAAGTGCACCTGATCGCCGACGAGATCGCGGTCGGCTGCGGCCGCACCGGCACCTTCTTCGCAAGCGAGCAGTCGCTGGATGCTGACAGCGAGGGCTGGCCGGATTTCATCTGCCTGTCCAAAGGCATCACCGGCGGCACGCTGCCGCTGTCGCTGGTGCTGAGCAAGCCCTTCGTGTTTGAGGCCTTCCTCGACGACACGATGGCGCGCGGCTTTCTGCATTCGCACTCCTACACCGGCAATCCGCTCGCCTGCCGCGCCGCGCTGGCGACGCTGGAACTGTTCGAGCAGACCGATGTGCTCGCACGCAACCGGCTCTGGGCGCAGACCTTTACCGAGGCGCTGAGGCCGCTGGCCGCGCATCCGGCCGCACGCGATTTCCGCCAGGCCGGCATGATCTGGGCGCTCGACGTCGAGACGTCGCACAGCGATTTCAGCCGCCGTTTCCATCGCGAGGCACTGGCGCGCGAACTGCTGCTGCGGCCGATAGGCAACACGCTCTACTTCATGCCGCCCTACGTGCTCGATGAAGCGCAGAGCGCGTTGCTTGCGCAAGGGGCGCTGGCTGCGCTGGACGCCGCCCTCGCATGAGCGCCACCGATTTTCGTGCCCGCCTCGAAGCACTGGCGGCGGACGATCTGCTGCGCACCCGCGTCGTGCTGGACGCGCCCTGCGGCCCCGAGGCGGTGGTCGATGGCCGGCGTCTGATTTCGTTTGCCGGCAACGACTATCTCGGACTCGCCAACCATCCTGAAATCGTCGACGCCTTCCGCGAAGGCACTGCACGCTGGGGCGCCGGCGCCGGCGCGTCGCACCTGGTCAGCGGTCACCAGCGGCCGCACGAGGAACTGGAGGTCGCGCTGGCTCGTTTCATCGGATTGCCGCGCGCGCTCTATTTCTCGACCGGCTACATGGCCAACCTCGCAGTGATCCCGGCGCTTGCCGGGCGCGGCGACACGGTGATCGCCGACCGGCTGAACCACGCCTCGCTGGTCGACGCCGCATTGCTGTCGCGCGCCACGGTGCGTCGCTATCCGCATGGCGAGGTCGCCGCGGTCGCGCGCGCGCTCGAGGCAGTGGACGGGCGCAAGGTCGTCGTCACCGACGGCGTGTTCAGCATGGATGGCGACATCGCGCCGCTGCCCGAACTGCTGGCGCTGTGCGAGCGCCACGATGCACTGCTGGTGGTCGACGACGCGCACGGTTTCGGCGTGCTGGGAGAGCAAGGGCGCGGCGTGTTGTCGCACTTCGGCATCGCGTCGCCGCGCGTGATCTACGTCGGTACGCTGGGCAAGGCGGCCGGTGTGGCCGGCGCCTTCGTCGCCGGCGACGCGGACGCGATCGAATGGCTGATGCAGACCGGCCGCAGCTACCGCTACACCACCGCAGCGCCTGCGGCGACCGCCTGCGCGGTGCTGGCGAGCCTGCGCTTGATCGAGGCGGGCGACGAGCGGCGGGCGCGTCTGGCGGAACACCGCCTGCGCATGCGACAGACGCTCGCCACATGCAGATGGCCGTTGATGCCGTCCGACACGGCAATCCAGCCGGTGCGGGTGGGCGGCAATTCCGAGGTGCTGGCGCTGTCGGCGCGGCTGCAAGAGCGAGATCTGTGGGTGCCGGCCATCCGGCCGCCGACGGTGCCTGCCGGCAGTGCCCGCTTGCGTGTGTCGCTCAGCGCGGCGCATGAGGTCGCACACATCGACGCGCTGTGCGCTGCGCTGAACGAGGTCGGTCATGAATGACGTGCTGGCCGCCCGTCATTACGGCACGCAGGGGCCGCGCGTCGCACTGGTGCACGGCTGGGGCTGGGACGGCCGCCTGCTCGCGCCGCTGGCGCAGGCGCTGGGCGCGCATTGCCGCGTCGTCCAGCCCGATCTGCCCGGCTACGGATTGAACGTCGGCCAGCGCTGCGACGGTTTCGACCACGGCGTCGATCAGCTCGCACGGGCGGTACCCGACGCCGAGGTGCTGGTCGGCTGGTCGCTGGGCGGCCTGCTGGCGGTCGCCTGGGCGGCGCGCGCACCGGTGCGGCGCTTGGCGCTGGTTGGTGCGTCGCCGCGCTTCATGCAGGCGGCCGACTGGCCTCATGGCATGACCGAAGAGCGTTTCGATGCCTTTGCCGAAGGCCTTGAGCACGACCCGCGGCGCACGCGCACTCGCTTTGCCGCGCTGGCGGCGCTCGGCGACAGTGATGCACGCGGCGTGCGGGGCGCGATGGCAGCGTTGATGGACGACCTGCCGCCGGCCGCTCCGGCGTTGAGTCAGGGGCTGGACTGGTTGCGCGAACAGGATCTCCGCGACACCTTGCGCTCGCTTCCGATACCTCTGTGCTGCCTGCACGGCGAGCAGGACCACGTGGTCGATATGGGTGCCGCGGCCAAAGAGGCCGCTGAGCGCTGGATTCCGGTGCCGGGCGCGGCGCATCTGCCCTGGCGGCATCACGAGCTTTCCGATCTGTGTGCGTGGGTGTGCGCCGATGACTGAGCGCGCGGCGATAAGGTCCTCGTTTTCGCGGGCCGCGACGCGCTATGCCTCGGCGGCCGGGCTGCAACGCGTGGTGTGCGATCGTCTGCTCGAACTGCTGCCGGACAGATCCGCCCGGCTGGTGCTCGATCTCGGCTGTGGGACCGGCTTCGCATCGGCCGGCTTGCAGGCGCGCTTTCCCCAGGCGACGCATTGCGCGGTCGATTTCTCGTTGGGCATGTTGCGCGCCCACGAACAGGGCGACGGAGTGGCGCGCGTCTGCGCCGATGCGCACCGCCTGCCGCTTGCCTCGGCCAGCGCGGACGTCGTGCTCTCCAGCCTGATGCTGCAGTGGTGCGATCTGCCGGTCGCGCTGGCGGAGTGTCGGCGCGTCCTCCACGATGGCGGCCATATGTGCTTCAGCACTGTTCTCCACGGCACGCTCGCCGAGATCGACGAGGCATTCGCCGGTCTGGATGCGTATCGTCACACCGTGTCATTCCCTGCGCCCGAGGTGCTGGCTGCCGCACTGACCGACAACGGCTTCGCAGTGGACCTGATGCGCTGCGAAGCGCATGTCGAGTACTTTGCCGATGCGCGTGGACTGCTGCAGTCGAATCGCGACATCGGTGCGTCGCACGTACCGGACGGCGCGCGCCGTGCGCTGCTCGGCCGCGCCGCATTGCGGCAGGTGTGTAATCGCTTGGAGGCACGGCGCGAAGCGCGTGGCGTGCCGCTGACCTATCAACTGGCCTGGGTGGTCGCTCGAGCGTCCTCGGGCGACCGGAGCTGACATGAGCGCGGGAAAGCTGCATTTCGTCATTGGCACCGACACCGGGGTCGGCAAGACGCTGGTGTCCTGCGCGCTGATCGAGGCGCTGCGAGCAAGCGGCGTGAACGCCGTCGGCATGAAGCCGGTGGCATCGGGCGCGTCGCTGGACGCCACCGGCCGCCTGGCGAACGAGGACGCCGACGCGTTGGCGCAGGCCAGCGGGCTCGACCAGCCGACGGCGCTGACCAATCCCTATCTTTTCGAGGCGCCGCTGGCTCCGCACGTCGCCGCGCAACGCGAGGGGCGGTCGATCGAGCGCGCTGTGGTGCTGGACGCCCTGTCTGCGCTGCGCGCGGAGGCGGACCACGTCATCGTCGAAGGCGTCGGTGGCTTTGTCGTGCCCTTGGGCGACGACTGGACGACCGCCGATCTGGCGGTCGATATCGGCGCGCCGCTTGTTCTGGTGGTCGGCCTGAGGCTGGGCTGCATCAACCACGCCCTACTGACGGCCGAGGCGGCGCGCGCGCGCGGGCTGGCGCTGGCCGGCTGGGTCGCGAACTGCCAGGCCGAGGGTATGCTGGAGCAGGAGGCGACGATTTCCGCGCTGAAAACTCGCCTCAACGCGCCAATTCTTGGCATAATCCCGCGGCTGTCCGGCGCCGATGCAAAAACCGCATCGCGTCTGCTGGACATCCAGCCGCTGCTGGCTTCTCCCGGATGAATTTTTTGTTCCGGGGTTTGACAGCGCAAGAAACCCTCACCATAATCGCGGGTTTCGCTGGTCGCCGGAGGGGTTCCCGAGCGGTCAAAGGGATCAGACTGTAAATCTGACGGCTCTGCCTTCGAAGGTTCGAATCCTTCCCCCTCCACCACAACCCTTGAGCAAGCGGGGTTCTGGCAAGACGGCGAAAAATTTGCAGCAAACATCGCGAGTGCATGTCGCCGCGATGGGGTGGTAGGGAGCGGTTTGGCGGGAGTAGTTCAATGGTAGAACCTTAGCCTTCCAAGCTAATGACGCGGGTTCGATTCCCGTCTCCCGCTCCACGGCTCGGGCGTGTGTCCGGGCAAAGATGTTTCAGTGCCCATGTAGCTCAGTGGCAGAGCACTCCCTTGGTAAGGGAGAGGTCGGCAGTTCAATCCTGCCCATGGGCACCAAAATTTTTTGCGTGCGGCATCCTGGTGACAACTGAGGATGTCAGTCGATGTTTGACGCAGATCTCTATCAAGCAACCAGGGTGATCGAAAATGGCAAAGGGAAAGTTTGAGCGCACCAAGCCGCACGTGAACGTGGGCACGATTGGTCACGTTGACCATGGCAAGACGACGCTGACGGCGGCGATCACGACGATTCTGTCGTCGAAGTTCGGTGGTGAAGCGAAGGCGTACGACCAGATCGACGCAGCGCCGGAAGAGAAGGCGCGCGGCATCACGATCAACACGGCGCACGTTGAGTACGAGACGGCGACCCGTCACTACGCGCACGTTGATTGCCCGGGTCACGCCGACTACGTGAAGAACATGATTACGGGTGCAGCGCAGATGGACGGCGCCATCTTGGTGTGCTCGGCCGCTGACGGCCCGATGCCGCAGACGCGCGAACACATCCTGCTGGCCCGTCAGGTCGGTGTGCCGTACATCGTCGTGTTCCTGAACAAGTGCGACATGGTTGACGACGCCGAGCTGCTCGAGCTGGTTGAAATGGAAGTTCGCGAGCTGCTGTCGAAGTACGACTTCCCGGGCGACGACGTGCCCATCGTCAAGGGCTCGGCCCTGAAGGCGCTGGAAGGCGACAAGACCGATCTGGGCGAAGGTGCCATCATGGCGCTGGCCGCTGCACTGGACAGCTACATCCCGACGCCGGAGCGCGCAGTGGATGGCGCGTTCCTGATGCCGATCGAAGACGTGTTCTCGATCTCGGGTCGCGGCACCGTGGTGACCGGTCGTATCGAGCGCGGCATCGTGAAGGTTGGTGAGGAAATCGAAATCGTCGGTATCAAGCCGACGGTGAAGACCACCTGCACCGGCGTTGAAATGTTCCGCAAGCTGCTGGACCAGGGTCAGGCGGGCGACAACGTTGGCGTGCTGCTGCGCGGCACCAAGCGTGAAGACGTGGAGCGTGGTCAGGTTCTGGCCAAGCCGGGCTCGATCAAGCCGCACACGCACTTCACGGCTGAGATCTACGTGCTGTCGAAGGAAGAAGGTGGTCGTCACACGCCGTTCTTCAACGGCTACCGTCCGCAGTTCTACTTCCGTACGACGGACGTGACCGGCTCGATCGAACTGCCGGCGGGCACCGAAATGGTGATGCCGGGCGACAACGTGTCGATCACGGTGAAGCTGATCGCCCCGATCGCGATGGAAGAAGGTCTGCGCTTCGCGATCCGCGAAGGTGGCCGTACCGTCGGCGCCGGCGTGGTTGCAAAGATCGTCGAGTAAAGAGTTGTACTCCGGGTCGCGCGTGCGACCCGGTTCGCGTTTTGCAGGGGCATAGCTCAATTGGCAGAGCGTCGGTCTCCAAAACCGAAGGTTGGGGGTTCGATTCCCTCTGCCCCTGCCACTCCGGTGGCCAAGCCGGACAAAATTTTGCGGAGTGCGTGCGCACTTCCGGATGCTCATGACTGACCAGTTGAAGCTTGCGCTGGCCATTGCCCTGTTGATTGCGGGTGTGGCCGGCTTTTATGTTTTTGCCGACCAGATCATGGCTGTGCGGGTGCTGTCCGTGCTCGCGGGTCTGGGTGCCGGTATCGCGGTGGCGTGGTTCACCGAGCCGGGGCGGCGCTTCATCGTTTTTGCCAACGAGTCGGTGGCCGAGGCCAAGAAGGTTGCTTGGCCCAGCCGCAAGGAAACGCTGCAGACCACGGCCATCGTGTTTGGCTTCGTGGTCGTGATGGCGTTGTTCCTGTGGTTGACCGACAAGAGTCTCGAGTGGGTGTTGTACGACCTGATCCTGGGCTGGAAGAAATCATGAGCAAACGTTGGTACGTTGTGCACGCCTATTCCGGCTTCGAGAAGTCGGTTCAGCGCGCGCTGACCGAGCGTGTTGCGCGTTCGGGCATGCAGGACAAGTTCGGCCAGATTCTGGTGCCGGTCGAGGAAGTGATCGAAATGCGCGGCGGCCAGAAGGCTGTGTCAGAGCGCAAGTTCTTCCCCGGCTATGTGCTCGTCGAGATGGAAATGGACGAGGACAGCTGGCACCTGGTCAAGAGCACGCCCAAGGTCACCGGCTTCGTCGGTGGCTCTGCGAACAAGCCGACGCCGATTTCCGACAAGGAAGTCGACAAGATCATGCAGCAGATGCAGGAGGGGGTTGAGAAGCCCCGTCCCAAGGTGCTGTTCGAAGTGGGCGAGCTGGTGCGCGTCAAGGAAGGCCCCTTCACCGACTTCAATGGCTCGGTGGAAAGCGTCAATTACGAAAAGAGCCGTCTGCACGTGTCGGTGACCATCTTTGGTCGTGCGACGCCGGTCGAGCTCGAGTTCTCGCAGGTCGAGAAGGTCTGATCTGAAGGTTTCGGTGACGCCGCAGGGTGTCGCCAAGGTGCGCGGCAGGGGTCTCAGGGCTCGTGCCGCGTGATTGTTTCCGGTGCGCATGCGCCGGATGAGGAGTGGCCGGGCCTGTGTGTCCGCCACGCTATCACTCGCAAATGGAGTCATCATGGCGAAGAAAATCGTCGGCTACGTGAAGCTGCAAGTGCCGGCCGGCAAGGCGAACCCGTCGCCCCCGATCGGTCCCGCGCTGGGTCAGCGCGGTCTGAACATCATGGAGTTCTGCAAGGCGTTCAACGCGCAGACCCAGGGCATGGAACCGGGTCTGCCGATCCCGGTGGTGATCACCGCTTACGCGGACAAGTCCTTCACTTTCGTGATGAAGTCGCCCCCGGCGACCATCCTGATCAAGAAGGCTGCCGGCATCACCAAGGGCTCGCCGAAGCCGCATACCGACAAGGTCGGCAAGGTCACCCGCGCTCAGCTCGAAGAAATCGCGAAGGTGAAGAACAAGGATCTGACCGCTGCCGATCTGGATGCCGCTGTGCGCACGATCGCCGGTTCTGCCCGCAGCATGGGCATCACGGTGGAGGGCCTGTAATCATGGCAAAGCTCTCGAAGCGCATTCAGGCGCTGCGCGCCAAGGTTGATCGCAACCGCGCCTACCCGCTGGCCGACGCGCTGGCGCTGGTCAAGGAAACCGCCAACGCCAAGTTCGACGAGTCGGTCGATCTGGCCGTGAATCTGGGCATCGATGCGAAGAAGTCGGACCAGCTGGTCCGCGGCTCGGTCGTGCTGCCTGCCGGCACCGGCAAGAGCGTGCGCGTCGCCGTGTTCGCCCAGGGCGCCAAGGCTGAAGAAGCCAAGGCCGCTGGCGCCGATGTCGTCGGCTTCGACGATCTGGCAGCTCAGGTTAAGGAAGGCAATCTGAACTTCGACGTGGCCATCGCCACGCCGGACGCAATGCGTGTCGTCGGCGCGCTGGGCCAGATCCTCGGTCCGCGTGGCCTGATGCCGAACCCGAAGGTCGGCACCGTGACGATGGACGTCACCACCGCGGTGAAGAACGCCAAGGCCGGTCAGGTGCAGTACCGCACCGACAAGGGCGGCATCGTCCAGTGCACGGTCGGTCGCGCCTCCTTCACGCCGGAACAGCTGACGACCAACATCAAGGCTCTGATCGAAGCGCTGAACAAGGCGCGTCCGGCAGCCGCCAAGGGTGTCTACCTGCGCAAGGTGTCGGTGACGACCACCATGGGCGTCGGTATCCGCGTCGATCAGGCGACGGTGCAGTAAGGAATTGAATTCGCGCCCGGTTAGCCGGGCGCATGACAACAGGACTTTGGGCCGTCGCGGCCAGCATGGCGCGGCGGGTTGTCAAAGACCGCAGGTGCCCGCAAGGGTCTAATGGTGCGCAAGTGCCGCCTGCGCAGATGGCGTTACCCGACACAGGATGGATGGTGTCCTTACGGACAGTTTCTTCTCCTGAATACGGTCGCCGCACGTGGTTGATCCGGTGAGCAGTGATGCGATCCGGACGACTGTAATCATGGGAGTAGACCTTGGCACTCAATCTCGATCAGAAGAAGGAAGTGGTTGCCGGCGTATCCGCTGCAGTTGCGGGCGCGCAAGTAATCGTGATCGCCGAGAACAAAGGTCTGGAAGTGGGCGATGTCACGCGTTTGCGTGCCCAGGCCCGTGCGCAGGGCGTCTACCTGCGTGTTCTGAAGAACACGCTGGCTCGTCGCGCTGTTGCGGGTACCCCGTTCGAGGGGTTGGCGAATGAAATGACCGGTCCGCTGCTTTACGGCATGTCGGCCGATCCGGTTTCGGCCGCGAAGGTCATTCAGGATTTTGCCAAGGGCAACGACAAGCTGGTGATTCGCGGTGGCGCGCTGGCCAATTACGTCATGGACGCCGCTGGCGTCAAGGCGCTGGCCTCCATGCCGAGCCGCGAAGAGCTGCTGGCCACCCTTCTGGGCACGATGCAGGCGCCGATCGCCAAGTTCGTTCAGACGCTCAACGAAGTTCCGGGCAAATTTGTCCGTACCGTTGCAGCCCTGCGCGACGAACGCGAAAAGCAGTCCGCTTAAGTTCAGGCCTCAATTCAGATCAAGCAATCATCCGCGCGACTGCATGTTGATGCACCGCGCTTGAAACAGGAGTTTTGAAATGTCCGTTAGCAAAGACCAGATTCTGGAAGCCATCTCCGCCATGACCGTTCTCGAGCTGTCGCAGCTCATCAAGGACATGGAAGAGAAGTTCGGCGTGTCGGCTGCTGCCGCTGTTGCCGTTGCCGCCCCGGCTGCCGGCGCCGCTGCCCCGGCTGCTGAAGAGAAGACCGAATTCACCGTCGTTCTGGCCGCTGCCGGCGAGAAGAAGGTTGAAGTCATCAAGGTCGTGCGCGCAGTGACCGGCCTGGGCCTGAAGGAAGCCAAGGACCTGGTTGATGGCGCTCCGAAGCCCGTCAAGGAAGGCATCTCCAAGGCTGACGCTGAAGCCCTGAAGAAGCAGCTGGAAGAAGCCGGCGCCAAGGTCGAACTGAAGTAATTCGACTCTGGTTGGCGGGAGCGCGTGCTTTGCGGCACGCGCTCCCGTTGTCGTTTATGCAGCAGGTTCGGGATACCAGGAAAACGCGGCACCAAACCGCTTTTTCCTTGTCTTCCGAAGCGATCACGGAAGACCGTCGTCGGTCGAGCGAAAGTCCCGCCTCGGGTGTTCAACCCGCGCTTTCGCTGTCAGCCCAGGGGTTGGTAGAGGCCAACCGCCGGTGACGCTGTCCTGATTGCATTCCGTGGTGAAACACGGGTCGCGCGCCGGGTGGCGCTCGCTCCGTTTTCCCCGGCCATCGCACTCTTTGTCCGGAGATTTCATGGCCTATACCTACACCGAGAAGAAACGCATTCGCAAGAGCTTTGCCAAGCGCGATGCGGTGCTCGACGTGCCCTTCCTGCTGGCGACCCAGCTGGAGTCCTACACGCAGTTCCTGCAGACCGACGTGCCGCTTGAGCACCGTCGCAATCAGGGCCTGCAGGCCGCATTCACGTCGATCTTCCCGATCAGCTCGCACTCCGGCAATGCCCGTCTCGAGTTCGTCCACTACATGCTGGGCGAACCGGCCTTCGACGTGAAGGAATGTCATCAGCGCGGTCTGACCTTCGCCAGCCCGCTGCGCGCGCGCGTCCGGCTGGTCATCATGGACCGCGAGGCGCCGAAGGAAACGATCAAGGAAGTGAAGGAGCAGGAAGTGTACATGGGCGAAATTCCGCTCATGACGACCACCGGCTCATTCGTCATCAATGGCACCGAGCGTGTCATCGTCAGCCAGTTGCACCGTTCGCCCGGCGTGTTCTTCGAGCACGATCGCGGCAAGACGCACAGCTCGGGCAAGCTGCTGTTCTCGGCCCGCATCATTCCCTATCGCGGCTCCTGGCTCGACTTCGAATTCGACCCGAAGGACTATCTGTACTTCCGCGTGGACCGTCGCCGCAAGATGCCGGTGACCATCCTGCTGAAGGCCATCGGCATGATGCCGGAGCAGATCCTCGAAACCTTCTTCGACTTCGACAGCTTCAACCTGGCGTCGAAGAGCGGCATCCAGATGAAGCTGGTGCCGGAGCGCTTGCGCGGCGAAATCGCCAAGTTCGACATCGTCGATGCGTCGGGCAAGGTCGTGGTCGCCAAGGACAAGCGCATCACCGCCAAGCACATCCGTGAGCTGGCCGAGTCGGGTACCGAGTCGATCGCCGTGCCGGAAGACTTCCTGGTCGGCCGCGTGATCGCGACCGCCGTCGTCGATCAGGACAGCGGCGAAATCCTCGCCAACGCGAACGACGAAATCACCGAAGATCTGCTGGCCAAGATGTCGGCCGCCGGCGTCGGCGAAATCAGCACGCTGTACACCAACGATCTGGACCGCGGCCCGTACATCTCGCAGACCCTGCGCACCGATGAGACCGCCGATCAGTGGTCGGCCCGCGTCGCCATCTACCGCATGATGCGTCCGGGCGAGCCGCCCACGGAAGATGCGGTGGAAACGCTGTTCCACGGCCTGTTCTACTCGGAAGAGCGCTACGACCTGTCGGCCGTGGGCCGCATGAAGTTCAACCGCCGTGTCGGTCGTGACGCCATCGAAGGCGCGCCGACGCTGTCGAACGAAGACATCGTCGACGTGATCAGGATCCTGGTGGATCTGCGCAACGGCAAGGGCGAGATCGACGATATCGACCACCTCGGCAACCGTCGCGTGCGTTCGGTCGGCGAACTGGCCGAGAACCAGTTCCGCGCCGGTCTGGTGCGTGTCGAGCGTGCGGTGAAGGAACGCCTGTCGCAGGCCGAATCCGACAACCTGATGCCGCATGACCTGATCAACGCCAAGCCGATTTCGGCTGCGATCAAGGAGTTCTTCGGTTCCAGCCAGCTGTCGCAGTTCATGGACCAGACCAACCCGCTGTCGGAAATCACGCACAAGCGTCGCGTGTCCGCACTGGGCCCGGGCGGTCTGACGCGCGAGCGCGCAGGCTTCGAAGTGCGCGACGTGCACCCGACCCACTATGGCCGCGTGTGCCCGATCGAAACGCCTGAAGGTCCGAACATCGGCCTGATCAACTCGCTCGCGCTCTACGCCCGTACCAACAAGTACGGCTTCCTGGAAACGCCTTACCGCCGCGTCGATGCTGGCCGCGTGACCGACCAGATCGACTTCCTGTCGGCGATCGAGGAAGGCAAGTACGTGATCGCCCAGGCGAACGCCTCGCTGGACGGTGAAGGTGCGCTGAGCGACGAGCTGGTGTCCTGCCGCCACAAGGGCGAATTCATGCTGTCGACGCCCGACCAGGTCCAGTACATGGACATCGCGCCGGGCCAGATCGTGTCGGTTGCTGCGTCGCTGATTCCGTTCCTCGAACACGATGACGCGAACCGCGCACTGATGGGCGCCAACATGCAGCGTCAGGCGGTGCCCTGCCTGCGTCCGGAGAAGGCTTTCGTCGGTACCGGCATCGAGCGCACCGTGGCGGTCGACTCGGGTACGGCGGTGCAGGCGCTGCGCGGCGGTGTGGTCGACTACGTCGATGCCAGCCGCGTCGTGGTCCGCGTCAATGACGAGGAGACCGTACCGGGCGAAGTCGGCGTCGATATCTACAACCTGGTCAAGTACACCCGCTCGAACCAGAACACCAACATCAACCAGCGTCCGGTCGTGAAGATCGGCGACATCATCGCCAAGGGCGACGTGGTGGCCGACGGCGCTTCGACCGACCTCGGTGAACTGGCCCTCGGCCAGAACATGCTGGTCGCCTTCATGCCGTGGAACGGCTACAACTTCGAGGATTCGATCCTGCTGTCGGAGCGCGTCGTTGCTGAAGACCGCTTCACCTCGGTCCACATCGAAGAGCTGACCGTGGTCGCCCGCGACACCAAGCTGGGTCCCGAGGAAATAACGCGCGACATCGCGTCGCTCGGCGAAGCGCAGCTTGGCCGTCTGGACGAGTCCGGCATCGTGTACATCGGCGCCGAAGTCGAAGCCGGTGACGTGCTGGTCGGCAAGGTGACGCCGAAGGGCGAAACCCAGCTGACGCCGGAAGAGAAGCTGCTGCGCGCGATCTTCGGCGAGAAGGCATCCGACGTGAAGGACACCTCGCTGCGCGTGCCGTCCGGCATGAACGGCACGGTGATCGACGTGCAGGTGTTCACCCGCGAAGGTATCGAGCGCGACAAGCGCGCTCAGTCCATCATCGATGACATGCTGCGTGGCTACCGCCAGGATCTGGGCGACCAGATGCGCATCGTCGAACGTGACACCTTCGCCCGTATCGAGCGTCTGCTGATCGGTCGTGTGGCCAACGGCGGCCCGAAGCGTCTGGCCAAGGGTGCCACCATCACGCGTGAGTACCTGGATGGCGTCGAGCCGCACAGTTGGTTCGACATCCGCATGGCCGAAGAGGACATCGCCGGCCAGCTGGAAAGCCTGCGCGAATCGCTGGAAAAGACCCGCACCGACTTCGACCTCGCTTTCGAGCTGAAGAAGAAGAAGCTCACTCAGGGCGACGAGCTGCCGCCGGGCGTGCAGAAGATGGTCAAGGTCTATCTGGCGGTGAAGCGTCGCCTGCAGCCGGGCGACAAGATGGCCGGCCGCCACGGCAACAAGGGTGTCGTGTCCAAGATCACGCCGATCGAAGACATGCCCTACATGGAAGACGGCACTTCGGTCGACATCGTGCTGAACCCGCTCGGCGTGCCGTCGCGGATGAACATCGGTCAGATCCTGGAAACCCACCTTGGCATGGCCGCACGTGGCCTGGGCAAGAAGATCGACGCGATGCTGCGCCGTCAGGCCAATATGGCCGAACTGCGCGCTTTCCTCGACGAGATCTACAACCGCAGCGGCACCAGTGAAGACATCGCCTCGCTGAATGACGGCGAAGTGCTGGAACTGGCGAGCAACCTGAAGCACGGCGTGCCGTTCGCGACGCCGGTGTTCGATGGTGCGCACGAAGGTGAAATCCGCCGCATGCTGGAACTGGCCGACATGCCGGCCGGCGGCCAGATGACGCTGTACGACGGCCGCACTGGCGAGGCGTTCGAACGCCAGGTCACCGTGGGCTATATGCACGTGCTGAAGCTGCATCACCTGGTCGACGACAAGATGCACGCCCGTTCGACCGGCCCGTACTCGCTGGTCACGCAGCAGCCGCTGGGTGGCAAGGCGCAGTTCGGTGGTCAGCGTTTCGGTGAGATGGAAGTGTGGGCGCTGGAAGCGTACGGCGCTTCCTATACGCTGCAGGAAATGCTCACCGTGAAGTCCGATGACGTGACCGGCCGTACCAAGGTCTACGAAAACATCGTCAAGGGCGAGCACAAGATCGATGCCGGCATGCCGGAGTCGTTCAACGTGCTGGTGAAGGAAATCCGATCCCTGGCCATCGACATTGATTTGGAGCGGTTCTAGGACTGGGCGCGAAAGCGTTCCGCCTAGCCCCTAGCCACTAGCCCCAAAGGAGTTGCCATGAAAGCATTGCTGGATCTTTTCAAGCAGGTCACGCAGGAAGAAGAGTTCGACGCGATCACCATCGGTCTCGCGTCGCCGGACAAGATCCGTTCCTGGTCCTACGGCGAAGTCAAGAAGCCGGAAACGATCAACTACCGCACCTTCAAGCCGGAGCGGGACGGTCTGTTCTGCGCCAAGATCTTCGGTCCGGTCAAGGACTACGAATGCCTGTGCGGCAAGTACAAGCGTCTGAAGCACCGCGGCGTCATCTGCGAAAAGTGCGGCGTTGAAGTCACGCTGTCCAAGGTGCGTCGCGAGCGCATGGGCCACATCGAGTTGGCCAGCCCGACCGCGCACATCTGGTTCCTGAAGTCGCTGCCGTCGCGTCTGGGCATGGTGCTCGACATGACGCTGCGTGACATCGAGCGCGTGCTGTACTTCGAAGGCTATGTCGTTGTCGATCCGGGCATGACGCCGCTGAACCGCGGCCAGCTGCTGTCGGAAGACGATTACCTGGCCAAGGTCGAAGAGTACGGCGACGACTTCACCGCGTTCATGGGTGCGGAAGGCGTGCGCGGCATGCTGCGTTCGCTCGACCTGAACCGTGAAGTCGAGAAGCTTCGCGGCGAGCTGGAAGCCACCAGCTCCGAAGCGAAGATGAAGAAGATTTCCAAGCGTCTGAAGATTCTCGAAGGCTTCCAGCATTCGGGCATCAAGCCCGAGTGGATGATTCTGGAAGTGCTGCCGGTGCTGCCGCCGGACCTGCGTCCGCTGGTGCCGCTGGACGGCGGCCGCTTCGCGACCTCGGATCTGAACGACCTGTACCGCCGCGTCATCAACCGCAACAATCGTCTGAAGCGTTTGCTCGAGCTCAAGGCGCCTGAAATCATCGTGCGCAACGAAAAGCGCATGCTGCAGGAAGCGGTGGATTCGCTGCTCGACAACGGCCGTCGCGGCAAGGCGATGACCGGCGCCAACAAGCGCCCGCTGAAGTCGCTGGCCGACATGATCAAGGGCAAGGGCGGTCGTTTCCGTCAGAACCTGCTGGGCAAGCGCGTCGACTATTCGGGTCGTTCGGTCATCGTGGTGGGTCCGCAGCTCAAGCTGCATCAGTGCGGTCTGCCGAAGAAGATGGCGCTCGAGCTGTTCAAGCCCTTCATCTTCAATAAGCTCGAACTGAACGGCATGGCGACCACCATCAAGGCCGCCAAGAAGCTGGTTGAGCAGGAAGTGCCGGAAGTGTGGGACATCCTCGAAGAGGTGATCCGCGAACATCCGGTCATGCTGAACCGCGCGCCGACGCTGCACCGCCTCGGCATCCAGGCGTTCGAGCCGACGCTGATCGAAGGCAAGGCCATTCAGCTGCACCCGCTGGTCTGCGTGGCGTTCAACGCCGACTTCGACGGTGACCAGATGGCCGTCCACGTGCCGCTGTCGCTGGAAGCGCAGATGGAAGCGCGCACGCTGATGCTGGCGTCGAACAACGTGCTGTCGCCGGCCAACGGCGAGCCGATCATCGTGCCGTCGCAGGACATCGTGCTTGGTCTGTACTACGCCACCCGCGCCAAGATCAACGGCAAGGGCGAAGGCATGATGTTCGCGAACGTGAACGAAATGCGCCGCGCCTACGAAAACGGTTTCGTCGAACTGCACTCGAAGGTGTCGGTGCGCATCCGCGAAGTCGAAGTCGTCGACGGTGAGAAGCGCGAGAAGATCACGCGCTACGACACCACGGTCGGTCGCGCCATGCTGGCAGAAATCCTGCCGCCGGGCCTGCCGTTCTCGGTGCTCGACAAGCCGCTGAAGAAGAAGGAAATCTCGAAGCTGGTGAACCACAGCTTCCGTCGCTGCGGCCTGCGCGAAACCGTCATCTTCGCCGACAAGCTGATGCAGGCCGGTTTCGGTCTCGCGACCCGCGCCGGCATTTCGATCGCGGTGAAGGACATGCTGGTGCCGGACGCCAAGCACACCATCATCAGCGCTGCCGAAGCGGAGGTGAAGGAAATCGCCCAGCAGTACACGTCGGGTCTGGTGACCGACGGCGAGCGCTACAACAAGGTGGTGGACATCTGGGGTCGTGCCGGTGACCAGGTCGCGAAGGCGATGATGGACCAGCTCGGTCAGGAAGATACGGTCGATCGCAACGGCAACACGGTGAAGCAGGAGTCGTTCAACTCTATCTACATGATGGCCGACTCCGGCGCCCGTGGTTCCGCTGCCCAGATCCGTCAGCTGGCCGGCATGCGGGGCCTGATGGCGAAGCCGGACGGCTCCATCATCGAAACGCCGATCACGACCAACTTCCGTGAAGGTCTGAACGTTCTGCAGTACTTCATCTCGACGCACGGCGCCCGTAAGGGCCTGGCCGATACGGCGCTGAAGACCGCGAACTCCGGTTACCTGACCCGTCGTCTGGTCGACGTGACGCAGGATCTGGTGGTCACCGAGGACGATTGCGGCACCGCCGAAGGCTTCGTCATGAAGGCGCTGGTCGAGGGCGGTGAAGTGATCGAGCCGCTGCGCGAGCGGGTGCTCGGCCGCGTCACGGCTGCTGACGTCGTCAATCCGGAGACGCAGGAAACGGTGATCTACGCCGGTGAACTGATCGACGAAGACCGTTGCGATCTGATGGATTCGCTCGGCGTCGATGAGGTGAAGGTGCGTACGCCGCTGACCTGCGAAACGCGCTATGGCCTGTGCGCCCAGTGCTACGGTCGCGACCTCGGTCGCGGCCAGATCGTGAATGCCGGTGAGGCCGTCGGCGTCATCGCCGCGCAGTCGATCGGTGAGCCGGGCACGCAGCTGACCATGCGTACCTTCCACGTCGGTGGTGCGGCGTCGCGAGCTGCCGCCGCCAGCGGTGTGGAGGCAAAGAGCGCGGGTGTCATCCGCTTCACGCAGAACATGCGCTATGTCACCAGCGCGAAGAACGAGAAGATCGTCATCGCGCGCAGTGCCGAAATCATCATCACCGATGATCACGGCCGTGAGCGCGAGCGCCACAAGGTGCCGTACGGTGCGACGCTGCAGGTCGATGAAGGTCAGACCATCAAGGCCGGTACCGGCCTGGCGACCTGGGATCCGCATACCCGCCCCATCATTACCGAGTACTCGGGCATCGTGCGCTTCGAACACGTCGAGGAAGGCGTGACCGTGGCGAAGCAGGTCGATGACGTGACCGGCCTGACGACCCTGGTGGTTATCGACCCGAAGCGTCGCAGCACCAGCACCAAGGGCCTGCGCCCGCAGGTGAAGCTGCTGACCGAATCGGGCGATGAAGTGAAGATCGCCGGTACCGATACGGCCGTGTCGATCACCTTCCAGGTGGGTTGTATCATCACCGTAAAGGACGGTCAGGCGGTCAGTGTTGGTGACGTGCTGGCGCGTATCCCGCAGGAATCCGCGAAGACTCGAGACATTACCGGGGGTCTGCCGCGCGTGGCCGAGCTGTTCGAAGCCCGTTCGCCGAAGGACGCCGGTCTGCTGGCCGAGGTCACCGGTACGGTGTCGTTCGGCAAGGACACCAAGGGCAAGCAGCGTCTTGTCATCACCGAGCCGGATGGCACGGTGAACGAGTTCCTGATCCCGAAAGACAAGCACGTCACGGTGCACGACGGCCAGGTGGTGAACAAGGGCGAGGTGATCGTCGACGGCGCAGTCGAGCCGCACGACATCCTGCGTCTGAAGGGCGTCGAGGAGCTGGCGCGCTACATCATCGACGAAGTGCAGGACGTGTACCGTCTGCAGGGCGTGAAGATCAACGACAAGCACATCGAAGTGATCGTCCGCCAGATGCTGCGTCGCGTGGTCATCGTCGATTCGGGTGATTCGAAATTCATCCGCGAGGAACAGGTCGAACGTTCCGAGGTGCTGGACGAGAACGATCGTCTGGTCGCCGAGGGCAAGCGCCCGGCCGAGTACCAGTACATGCTGCTGGGTATCACCAAGGCCTCGCTGTCGACCGACTCGTTCATCTCCGCCGCGTCCTTCCAGGAAACGACGCGCGTGCTGACCGAGGCGGCCATCATGGGCAAGCGCGACGAACTGCGCGGCCTGAAGGAAAACGTCATCGTCGGTCGTCTGATCCCGGCGGGTACGGGTCTGGCCTACCACCGCACCCGTCGTGCCCAGGCTGTCGGCGACGACGCCGCGGCAGCCGATCGCGTGCTGTTCGGCGATGACCCGGTGACGGTGGAAGCCGATGCCGGTGAAGCGCAGTAATCGTCTTACGCAGTAGAGAGCACAACCCTGCGGTGTTCGGAGAATGCCGCGGGGTTGACCCTGTTGTTTTTATGTGCCTATAATCCGGCCTCTTTGTGGGTCCGCCAACCGTAGCGGGCTCAAGGCGAACGAGTCGCGGAGGCGGGCCACTGGATAGGCGTCGCCTCCGGTCTTTTGGAATCTCGAAAAAATGCCAACCATCAATCAGCTTGTACGCAAGCCGCGCACGTCGCCGGTAAGCAAATCCAAGGTGCCGGCTCTCGAAGCCTGCCCGCAAAAGCGCGGTGTCTGCACCCGCGTGTACACCACGACCCCGAAGAAGCCGAACTCGGCGCTGCGTAAGGTCGCCAAGGTGCGTCTGACCAACGGCTTCGAGGTCATTTCCTACATCGGCGGCGAAGGCCACAACCTGCAGGAACACTCGGTTGTGCTGATTCGCGGTGGCCGTGTGAAGGATCTGCCGGGTGTGCGCTACCACATCGTCCGCGGCTCGCTTGATCTTCAGGGTGTGAAGGATCGTAAGCAGTCCCGTTCGAAGTACGGCGCCAAGCGTCCGAAGAAAGCGTAATCGCAAGAGATTGAGGGGTTAAAAAATGCCGCGTCGTCGCGAAGTACCCAAGCGGGACATTCTGCCGGATCCGAAATTCGGTAGTGTCGAGCTTTCCAAGTTTGTCAATGTGCTGATGTCCGCCGGCAAGAAGTCTGTTGCCGAGCGTATCGTCTATGGCGCGTTTGACCAGATCAAGACCAAGAGTGGCAAGGATCCGCTCGAGGTGTTTTCCCAGGCGATCAACAACGTCAAGCCGGTAGTTGAGGTGAAGAGCCGCCGTGTTGGTGGTGCCAACTACCAGGTGCCGGTTGAGGTGCGTCCGTCGCGTCGCATGGCGCTGTCGATGCGCTGGCTGCGTGAGGCTGCTCGCAAGCGTTCCGAGAAGTCGATGGGCCTGCGTCTGGCTGCCGAGTTGCTGGAAGCGGCTGAAGGTCGTGGCGCTGCGATGAAGAAGCGAGACGAAGTTCACCGGATGGCGGATGCCAACAAGGCGTTCTCGCACTTCCGCTTCTGATTCCAAATTTCGCTTAACTGACTGGCCGCCACTTGTGGCGGCCTCTTGTTTCAAAGGACTGTATCGTGGCACGCAAGACACCGATCGAGCGCTACCGGAACATCGGCATTTCCGCTCACATCGACGCCGGCAAGACGACGACGACCGAGCGGATTCTTTACTACACGGGCGTCAACCACAAGCTGGGTGAGGTGCATGATGGCGCCGCCACGACGGACTGGATGGAACAGGAGCAGGAGCGTGGCATCACGATCACCTCCGCTGCCGTGACCACCTTCTGGAAGGGTATGGGCGGCAACTATCCCGAGCACCGTATCAACATCATCGACACCCCGGGTCACGTCGACTTCACCATTGAAGTCGAGCGCTCGATGCGCGTGCTTGATGGCGCCTGCATGGTTTACTGCGCAGTGGGTGGTGTTCAGCCGCAGTCGGAAACCGTGTGGCGTCAGGCCAACAAGTACGGTGTGCCGCGTCTCGCCTTCGTGAACAAGATGGACCGTACCGGCGCCAACTTTTTCAAGGTGTACGAACAGCTGAAGACCCGCCTGAGTGCGAATCCGGTTCCGGTGGTTGTGCCCATTGGCGCGGAAGAGAACTTCAAGGGCGTTGTCGACCTCATCAAGATGAAGGCCATCCTGTGGGATGAGGCTTCGCAGGGCATCAAGTTCTCGTACGAGGACATTCCTGCAGAGCTGCAATCCACGTGTGAGGAATGGCGTGAGAAGATGGTCGAGGCGGCGGCTGAGTCCAGCGAAGAGATGATGAACAAGTACCTCGAGAGCGGTGAGCTCTCCGAGGCTGACATCATCCTGGGTCTGCGCACCCGCACCATCGCAGGCGAGATCCAGCCGATGCTGTGCGGTACCGCTTTCAAGAACAAGGGTGTGCAGCGCATGCTGGATGCCGTCGTCGACTTCCTGCCGTCCCCGGTTGATATTCCGCCGGTCAAGGGTATTGGTGAAAACGACGAGCAGGTCGAGCGTGCAGCGGCTGACGACGAGAAGTTCTCCGCGCTCGCGTTCAAACTGATGTCGGACAAGTACGTCGGTCAGCTCACCTTCATTCGCGTCTATTCGGGTGTTCTGAAGTCCGGTGATACGGTGTACAACCCGGTCAAGGGCAAGAAGGAACGCATCGGCCGTCTGGTGCAGATGCACGCCAACGATCGCCAGGAAATCGAAGAGGTTCGTGCGGGCGACATCGCTGCCGCGATCGGTCTTCAGTCGGTGACCACCGGTGAGACGCTGTGCGACCCGGATGCTGAAGTCACGCTCGAGCGCATGGAATTCCCGGAGCCGGTGATTCACGTCGCCGTCGAGCCGAAGACCAAGGGTGACCAGGAAAAGATGGGTCTGGCGCTGGGTCGTCTGGCACAGGAGGATCCGTCCTTCCGCGTGCGTACCGACGAAGAGTCCGGTCAGACCGTCATTTCGGGCATGGGTGAACTGCACCTCGAAATCATCGTTGATCGCATGAAGCGTGAGTTCGGTGTCGAGGCAAACGTCGGTGCGCCGCAGGTTGCCTATCGCGAGGCGGTGCGCAAGTCGGTCGAGCAGGAAGGCAAGTTCGTCAAGCAGTCGGGTGGTCGCGGTCAGTACGGCCACGTCTGGATCAAGCTTGAGCCGAACGAGCCGGGCAAGGGTTACCAGTTCGTGGATGCGATCAAGGGCGGTACCGTGCCGCGCGAATTCATCCCGGCGGTCGATCGCGGTCTGCAGGAGACTCTGCCGAACGGCGTTCTGGCGGGCTTCCCGGTGGTGGATGTGAAGGTCACGCTGTTTGATGGCTCCTACCACGACGTGGACTCGAACGAAAACGCGTTCAAGATGGCTGCCTCGATGGCGTTCAAGGACGCGATGCGCAAGGCCAGCCCGGTTCTGCTCGAGCCGATGATGGCCGTCGAGGTGGAGACGCCTGAAGACTACATGGGCAACGTCATGGGTGACCTGTCCGGTCGCCGCGGCATCGTCCAGGGCATGGAAGATCTGCCGGGCGGTATCAAGGCGATCAAGGCCGAAGTGCCGCTCGCATCGATGTTCGGCTACTCGACCACGCTGCGCTCGCTGAGCCAGGGTCGTGCGACCTACTCGATGGAATTCAAGCATTACGCGGAAGCGCCCAAGAACGTCGCTGACGCCATCATCAACAAGAAGTGAGTTTTGGGATTTAGGGGTTAGAAATGGCAAAGGGAAAGTTTGAGCGCACCAAGCCGCACGTGAACGTGGGTACGATTGGTCACGTTGACCATGGCAAGACGACGCTGACGGCGGCGATCACGACGATTCTGTCGTCGAAGTTCGGTGGTGAAGCGAAGGCGTACGACCAGATCGACGCAGCGCCGGAAGAGAAGGCGCGCGGCATCACGATCAACACGGCGCACGTTGAGTACGAGACGGCGACCCGTCACTACGCGCACGTTGATTGCCCGGGTCACGCCGACTACGTGAAGAACATGATTACCGGTGCGGCGCAGATGGACGGCGCCATTCTGGTGTGCTCGGCCGCTGACGGCCCGATGCCGCAGACGCGCGAACACATCCTGCTGGCCCGTCAGGTCGGTGTGCCGTACATCGTCGTGTTCCTGAACAAGTGCGACATGGTTGACGACGCCGAGCTGCTCGAGCTGGTTGAAATGGAAGTTCGCGAGCTGCTGTCGAAGTACGACTTCCCGGGCGACGACGTGCCCATCGTCAAGGGCTCGGCCCTGAAGGCGCTGGAAGGCGACAAGACCGATCTGGGCGAAGGTGCCATCATGGCGCTGGCCGCTGCACTGGACAGCTACATCCCGACGCCGGAGCGCGCAGTGGATGGCGCGTTCCTGATGCCGATCGAAGACGTGTTCTCGATCTCGGGTCGCGGCACCGTGGTGACCGGTCGTATCGAGCGCGGCATCGTGAAGGTTGGTGAGGAAATCGAAATCGTCGGTATCAAGCCGACGGTGAAGACCACCTGCACTGGCGTTGAAATGTTCCGCAAGCTGCTGGACCAGGGTCAGGCGGGTGACAACGTTGGCGTGCTGCTGCGCGGCACCAAGCGCGAAGACGTGGAGCGTGGTCAGGTTCTGGCCAAGCCGGGCTCGATCAAGCCGCACACGCACTTCACGGCTGAGATCTACGTGCTGTCGAAGGAAGAAGGTGGTCGTCACACGCCGTTCTTCAACGGCTACCGTCCGCAGTTCTACTTCCGTACGACGGACGTGACCGGCTCGATCGAGCTGCCGGCGGGCACCGAAATGGTGATGCCAGGCGACAACGTGTCGATCACGGTGAAGCTGATCGCCCCGATCGCGATGGAAGAAGGTCTGCGCTTCGCGATCCGCGAAGGTGGCCGTACCGTCGGCGCCGGTGTGGTTGCAAAGATCGTCGAATAATTAGTACAATCGTCAGCTTTTGCGCCGGGTGGCTTGTGCTACCCGGCTTTGCTCTTTCGCTCTTTGGGAAAATCCAATGCAAAGCCAGAAGATCCGTATCCGCCTCAAGGCATTCGACTATCGCCTGATCGACCAGTCGGCTCTTGAGATCGTGGATACCGCCAAGCGCACCGGCGCCGTTGTTCGTGGTCCCGTGCCGCTGCCGACCCGCATCGAGCGTTTCAATGTGCTGCGTTCGCCGCATGTGAACAAGAGCTCGCGCGATCAGTTCGAAATCCGTACCCATGTTCGCCTGATGGACATCATCGATCCGACCGACAAGACCGTCGACGCATTGATGAAGCTCGATCTGCCGGCGGGTGTGGATGTGGAGATCAAGCTTCAGTAAGTGCAGTCTTTTCCGGCGTTCTTTTTGCCGGTAAGCGTCATCGGATGTTCCGGTGGCAGTTGAAACGGATCCCGGTCAATCGCAACCGGGATGAGGAGAAAAACATGACTCTAGGCCTTGTGGGTCGCAAGGTCGGCATGACGCGTATTTTCACCGATGACGGGCAAACCGTTCCGGTGACGGTCGTGGATGTGTCGAACAATCGCGTCACCCAGATCAAGACAGCAGAAACCGACGGTTACACGTCGGTGCAGGTCGCTTTCGGCAAGCGTCGCGCTACGCGCGTGAACAAAGCCGCCGCAGGTCATTTTGCCAAGGCAGGTGTTGAGGCTGGCGAGGTGCTGCGTGAATTCCGTGTGGACGCTGGCAAGCTCGCCGAATTCAAGGCGGGTGATGTGATCAGCCCCGCCTCGGTGTTTTCGGTAGGCCAGAAGGTCGATGTGACGGGTACGTCCATCGGCAAGGGCTTTGCCGGTGCCATCAAGCGCCACAACTTCTCGTCCAACCGTGCGTCGCACGGCAACTCGATCTCGCACAACTCGCCGGGTTCTATCGGTATGGCGCAGGATCCGGGTCGCGTTTTCCCGGGTAAGCGCATGGCCGGTCACCTGGGTGACGTCAAGTGCACCCAGCAGGGTCTGGAGGTCGTGCGTATCGACGAGGCCCGTCAGCTGCTGCTCATCAAGGGCGCAATTCCGGGTTCCAAGGGCGGCGACGTTGTCGTGCTGCCGGCGGTCAAGGGCTGAGGAGAGCGCGATGGCTGAATTGAAGGTATTGAACGACGCCGGTCAACAGGCGGCGACGGTGCAGGCACCGGACGCGCTGTTTGCCCGCGAATACAACGAAGCGCTGGTTCATCAGGTGGTCGTGGCCTATCAGGCCAACGCTCGCCAGGGTACCCGCGCTCAGAAGGACCGTACGCTGGTCAAGCACACCACGCGTAAGCCGTGGCGTCAGAAGGGCACCGGTCGCGCACGCGCCGGTATGTCCTCCAGCCCGCTGTGGCGTGGCGGCGGTCGCATCTTCCCGAACTCGCCCGACGAGAACTTCTCGCAGAAGGTCAATCGCAAGATGTATCGCGCCGGCATCGCCGCGATCCTCTCGCAACTGGCTCGCGAAGACCGCATTGCCGTGGTCGAGAATTTCAATGTCGAGGCTCCGAAGACCAAGCTGCTGTCGAGCAAGCTCAAGGGCATGGGTCTGGATTCGGTGCTCGTGATCACCGACGAACTCGATGAGAACCTGTTCCTGTCGTCGCGCAACCTGCACAACGTGCTGGTTCTCGAAGCGCACGAGACGGATCCGGTTTCGCTCATCCGCTTCGGCAAGGTGCTGGTCACGCGCAGCGCGATGAGCAAATTCGAGGAGATGTGGGCATGAGCAACTTTTCGCAGGAAAGGCTGATGCAGGTTCTGCTCGCGCCGCAGATTTCCGAGAAGGCGACCTTCATTGCCGACCGTAACAACCAGGTCGTGTTCAAGGTTGCGCCGGATGCTACCAAGCCGGAAATCAAGGCTGCGGTCGAACTGCTGTTCAGCAAGGGCGACAACAAGATCGAAGTCCTGTCGGTTCAGGTTCTGAACGTGAAGGGCAAGGTCAAGCGTTTTGGCCGCACGTTCGGCCGCCGCAGCGACTGGAAGAAGGCCTTTGTGCGCATCAAGCCGGGCCAGGATATCGAGTTCGCTGAAGGAGGGGCTGTCTAATGGCACTCGTCAAAGTCAAGCCGACTTCGGCCGGCCGCCGCGCCGTCGTCAAGGTCGTCAATCCGACCCTGTACAAGGGCCGTCCGGTTGATTCGCTCACCGAGAGCCAGAACAAGACCTCGGGTCGCAACAACCACGGCCGGATCACGACCCGTCACAAGGGTGGTGGTCACCGTCAGCAATATCGCGTGATCGATTTCCGTCGCAACAAGGATGGCATCGTCGCGACCGTCGAGCGCATCGAGTACGACCCGAACCGTTCGGCTCATATCGCACTGCTCTGCTACGCCGACGGCGAGCGCCGCTACATCATTGCCCCGAAGGGCATGGTGGTCGGTCAGCAGGTGGTCAGTGGTTCGGAAGCGCCGATCAAGTCGGGCAATGCTCTGCCGCTGCGCAACATTCCGGTCGGTTCGACGGTGCATTGCATCGAAATGACGCCGGGCAAGGGCGCGCAGCTGGCGCGCGCTGCGGGTACCTCGGTTCAGTTGCTGGCGCGCGAAGGCAGCTACGCCCAACTGCGTCTGCGTTCCGGTGAAATCCGCCGTGTGCACGTCGAGTGTCGCGCGACCATCGGCGAAGTGGGCAACGAAGAGAACAACCTGCGCAAGCTTGGCAAGGCCGGCGCAACCCGTTGGCGCGGTGTGCGTCCGACGGTTCGCGGTACCGTGATGAACCCGATCGATCACCCGCATGGTGGTGGTGAGGGCCGTACTGGTGAAGGTCGCGTTCCCGTCAGCCCGTGGGGTCAGCCGACCAAGGGCTACCGCACCCGCAGCAACAAGCGCACGAGCAACATGATCGTGCAGCGCCGCTACAAGCGATAAGAGGTAGGCAATGGCACGTTCAATCAAGAAAGGCCCGTTCGTCGACGCCCACCTGCTGGCCAAGGTGGATACGGCTCGCGCGTCGAATGACAAGCGTCCGATCAAGACCTGGTCGCGTCGTTCGACCGTTCTGCCGGACTTCATCGGTCTCACCATCGCCGTGCATAACGGTCGCCAGCACATTCCGGTCTATGTTTCGGAAAACATGGTCGGCCACAAGCTGGGCGAGTTTGCGCTGACCCGTACGTTCAAGGGTCACACCGCAGGCAAGAAAGCGAAGAAGTAAGGAGCGATGACAATGGAAACCCGTGCAAATCTTCGCGGTGTGCGCCTGTCGGCGCAAAAGGGTCGGCTGGTTGCCGATCTGATCCGCGGCAAGTCGGTCAGTCAGGCTCTGAACATTCTGGCTTTCAGCCCCAAGAAGGGCGCAAAGATCATCAAGAAGGTCGTCGAGTCCGCAATCGCGAATGCCGAGCATAACGACGGCGCCGATATCGACAGCCTCAAGGTGAAGACCATTTACGTGGAAAAGGGTGTGGTGCTCAAGCGCTTCACCGCCCGGGCCAAGGGACGCGGTAACCGCATCGTGAAGCCGACCTGCCACGTGTTCGTCACGGTTGGAGACTGAAGGTTATGGGACAGAAGATTCATCCGACCGGCTTCCGTCTGGCGGTCACGCATAATTGGGCTTCGCGCTGGTTCGCGTCCAGCAAGGACTTCCCGCGCATGCTCAATCAGGATCTGCAGGTTCGCGCGTTCCTGAAGAAGAAGCTGGCGCACGCGTCCGTCGGCCGCGTGGTCATCGAGCGCCCGGCCAAGAATGCCCGCATCACCGTCTACTCGGCCCGTCCGGGTGTGGTGATCGGCAAGAAGGGCGAAGAGATCGAGCTCATCAAGGCCCAACTGGCCAAGATGATGGGCGTGCCTGTGCACGTCAACATCGAGGAGATCCGCAAGCCGGAGATCGACGCGCAGTTGATCGCCGATTCGATCGCCCAGCAGCTCGAGAAGCGCATCATGTTCCGCCGCGCGATGAAGCGCGCCATGCAGAACGCCATGCGCCTCGGTGCCCAGGGCATCAAGATCATGTCGTCGGGCCGCTTGAACGGTATCGAGATTGCTCGCCGTGAGTGGTATCGCGAAGGTCGCGTACCGCTGCACACGCTGCGTGCAGACATCGATTACGGAACGTCTGAAGCGAAGACGACCTACGGTGTGATCGGTATCAAGGTGTGGGTGTTCAAGGGCGAAATGCTTGCCCGCGGCGAAGCGCCTGCTGTTACCGAAGAAAACGATAACGCACGTCGTCCGCGTCGTGACGGTCGTCGCCCCGAAGGCGACAACCGCCCGGCCGGCCGCCGTCCCGCTCGTGATGCGAAGCCCGAAGGCGGCGCACCGGCAGGGGATGCCGACGTGAAGTCCACTCAGCAACGAGTCAGAAAGTCAGGAGCTAGCAATGCTGCAGCCGGCGAGAAGAAAGTACCGTAAGGAGCAGAAGGGCCGCAACACGGGCCTCGCCACCCGCGGCACCAAGGTTTCCTTTGGCGAGTACGGTCTCAAGGCCACGTCGCGCGGTCGTCTGACGGCTCGTCAGATTGAATCCGCACGTCGTGCGATGACGCGTCACATCAAGCGCGGTGGTCGTATCTGGATTCGCATTTTCCCCGACAAGCCGATCTCGAAGAAGCCGGCGGAAGTGCGTATGGGTAACGGCAAGGGCAATCCGGAGTACTGGGTTGCGGAAATTCAGCCGGGCAAGGTGCTGTACGAGATGGACGGCGTCGACGAGGCGCTGGCGCGCGAGGCGTTCCGCCTGGCAGCTGCCAAGCTCCCGCTCGAAACCACCTTTGTCGTGCGACAGCTGGGGTAAGCGATGAAAGCCAAGGATCTGCGGACGAAAGATGCCGCTGAATTGAACAAGGAGTTGATGGATCTCCTGAAGGCGCAGTTTTCTATGCGCATGCAGAAGGCCACTCAACAGCTGACCAACACCAGCGAACTGAAGAACGTGCGCCGCGATATCGCGCGCGTTCGTACCCTGCTGCAACAGAAAGCGAGTACGAAATGAGCGAGACCAATCAAAAGGTTCATCGCACGCTGGTCGGCCGAGTGGTCAGCGACAAGATGGACAAGACCGTGACCGTTCTGGTGGAGCGTCGTGTGAAGCACCCGCTCTACGGCAAGGTGATCATGCGGTCGAAGAAGTATCACGCGCACGTCGAAGGCCTCGAAGCGCACGAAGGCGATCTGGTTCAGATCGAAGAGTGCCGCCCGATCAGCCGCACGAAGGCGTGGAAGGTTACGCAGGTTGTTGAACAGGCCCGCGTGATCTGAAGATGTATTTCAGGGAGGGGCTTGTGTAGTCCCTCCCTGCGTGCTATTGTGGCGCGCTTTGCTTCGCCGAGCCTCAAAGTTTTGTTGGGCTCGTCCTACACCCTGACGGGTCCAAGACTGACCGCTCTCAGAGCGGGATAAGTTGGAGATAACAAATGATCCAGATGCAATCCATGCTGAACGTGGCCGACAACACCGGCGCGCGCTCGGTCATGTGTATCAAGGTGCTGGGTGGTTCCAAGCGCCGTTACGCCGGTATTGGCGATGTGATCAAGGTCAGCATCAAGGATGCTGCACCCCGCGGTCGCGTCAAGAAGGGCGAGGTCTATAACGCGGTGGTTGTTCGCACTGCGAAGGGTGTGCGTCGTCCGGACGGTTCGCTCGTGAAGTTCGACGGCAATGCCGCAGTGCTTCTGAACAACAAGCTCGAGCCGATCGGTACCCGCATTTTCGGGCCGGTCACGCGTGAGCTGCGCGGCGAGCGTTTCATGAAGATCGTTTCGCTGGCGCCGGAAGTTCTCTGAGGCCAGGCTGGAGAGTCAGATGGAAAAGATTCGCAAGGGCGATGAAGTGGTGGTGCTGACGGGTAAGGATCGCGGTCGCCGCGGTACCGTGCTGCGTCGCGTTGATGAGCGCTCGGTTCTGGTTGAGGGTGTAAACCGCGTGAAGAAGCATCAGCGGCCGAACCCGATGAAGGGTCAGCAGGGCGGCATCGTCGAGAAGGAAATGCCGATCGATATTTCGAATGTTGCGCTGTTCAACCCGGCCACCAGCAAGGGTGATCGCGTGGGCATCAAGACGCTTGAAGACGGTACCAAAGTCCGTTTCTTCAAGTCGAATGGCGAGTTGGTCAAGGCTTAAGGAACGACAATGGCGCGCTTGCAAGATTTTTACAAGGCAACCGTTGTGGGCGATTTGACGGCTCGCTTCGGTTACAAGTCGGTGATGGAAGTTCCGCGCATCACCAAGATCACGCTGAACATGGGTGTCGGCGAGGCGGTGGGTGACAAGAAGGTTCTTGAACACGCCGTGGGCGACATGGTCAAGATCGCTGGTCAGAAGCCGGTCGTCACGAAGGCCCGTAAGGCCATCGCAGGTTTCAAGATCCGTGAGGGTTATCCGATCGGCTGCATGGTGACGCTGCGCGGTCCCCGCATGTTCGAATTCCTGGATCGTCTGATCACCGTGGCGATGCCGCGCGTGCGCGACTTCCGTGGTGTGTCGGGGAAAGGTTTCGATGGCCGTGGCAACTACAACATCGGCATCAAGGAACAGATCATTTTCCCGGAAATCGAGTACGACAAGGTCGACAAGGTCCGTGGGATGAACATCAGCATCACGACGACCGCCAAGACCGACGAGGAAGCCAAGGCTCTGCTCGCCGCGTTCAAGTTCCCGTTCAAGAATTGAGGTTGCCATGGCCAAGTTGGCATTGAAAAACCGTGAAGAGAAGCGTGAGAAGCTGGTTGCGAAGTTCGCCGCCAAGCGCGCCGCGCTCGAGGCTGTCATCGCTGACATGTCTGCGTCCGACGAAGATCGCGCTTCCGCGCGCCTGAAGCTTCAGGCGCTGCCGCGTAACTCCAGCCCGACGCGTCTTCGCAATCGTTGCGAACAAACCGGGCGTCCGCGCGGTGTGTTCCGCAAATTCGGTCTTTGCCGCAACAAGTTGCGTGAAGCGGCCTTCCGCGGCGAAGTGCCCGGCATGGTCAAGGCTAGTTGGTAACAGGGGTACAAGATGAGCATGAGTGATCCGATTGCGGACATGCTGACCCGCATCCGCAATGCACAAATGGCACAGAAGGGCTCTGTTGTCATGCCGTCGTCGAAACTCAAGGTGGCGATCGCCGGGGTGCTGCAGTCCGAAGGTTACATCGACGGTTTCAGCGTGCGCACCGATGGTGGCAAGGCAGAGCTGGAGCTGGTTCTGAAGTATTACTCGGGCCGCCCCGTCATCGAGCGCATCGAGCGCGTCAGTCGTCCTGGCCTTCGCGTCTACCGCGGCATGGACGATCTGCCTCGCGTGATGAACGGTCTGGGTGTGGCCATCGTTTCGACGCCGCGCGGCGTCATGACCGATCGCAAGGCCCGCGCCGAGAAGGTCGGCGGCGAAGTGCTGTGCATCGTGGCCTGAGGACGAAGACATGTCACGTATTGCAAAGAATCCAGTTGTTGTGCCGAAGGGTGTCGACGTTGCCCTGAGCAATGGCGAACTGTCGGTCAAGGGGCCGCTCGGCCAGATCCGCCGCGTGATCAACCCAGCAGTTTCGGTCACGGTCGATGGCGGCGAAATCCGTTTCGGTCAGATCGAAGGTGCCGAGAACACCAAGGCACTCTCCGGAACCATGCGTGCGCTGGTCGCGAACATGGTTCAGGGTGTCACTCAGGGTTTCGAGCGCAAGCTGCTGCTGGTTGGCGTCGGCTACAAGGCACAGGCGCAGGGTGACAAGCTGAATCTGTCGCTCGGTTTCTCGCACCCGGTCGTTCATCAGATGCCCGAGGGCATCAAGGTGGAAACCCCGGCGCAGACCGAAATCCGCATCAAGGGTGTCGATAAGCAACTCGTTGGTCAGGTTGCCGCTGAAATTCGCGCATATCGCGAACCCGAGCCGTACAAGGGCAAGGGTGTTCGCTACGCGGATGAAGTGGTGGTGATCAAAGAGACCAAGAAGAAGTAAGGGTGACGAACATGGACAAGAATATTTCCCGTCTGCGCCGTTCCCGCCAGACCCGTGCGCGCATCGCCCAACTGAAGGCCGTTCGTCTGTCGGTTCACCGCAGCAACAGCCACATCTACGCGCAGGTCTATTCCGGTTGCGGCACCCGCGTGCTCGCAGCGGCGTCGACCATCGAAGAGTCTGTGCGCAAGGAAGTGAGCAACGGCGGCAACGTCAAGGCGGCCACGCTGGTCGGCAAGCTGATTGCCGAGCGCGCTCGCGCGCAAGGTATCGAGCAGGTGGCATTCGATCGTGGTGGTTTCAAGTACCACGGCCGTATCAAGGCGCTCGCTGAGGCCGCCCGCGAAGGCGGTCTCAAGTTCTAACTGATCAGGCGACTCAAGCGATGGCTAAACCGCAACGCAAGCAAAACCAGGCCCAGGAAGAACGCGACGACGGCCTGCGTGAAAAAATGGTGTCGATCAACCGTGTCACCAAGGTGGTGAAGGGTGGTCGTATTCTGGGTTTCGCGGCACTCACCGTGGTCGGTGACGGCGATGGCGGAATCGGCATGGGCAAGGGCAAGGCGCGCGAAGTGCCGGTCGCCGTGCAGAAGGCGATGGAAGAAGCGCGTCGCAAGATGGCGCGTGTCAGCCTCAAGGATGGCAGCTTCTATCACCCGATCGTCGGCCATCACGGCGCCTCGACGGTGCTGATCCAGCCTGCTGCACCGGGTACCGGCATCATCGCCGGCGGTCCGATGCGCGCCGTGTTCGAAGTGATGGGCGTGACCGACGTGGTCGCCAAGTCGCTCGGCTCGTCGAACCCCTACAACCTCGTGCGCGCCACGCTGAACGGCCTGCTGCGCATGAGCACGCCGTCGGAAATTGCCGCCAAGCGCGGCAAGACCGTGGCGGACATTCTCGGCTGAGGTCTGTGATGGCTGAAAAAACTCTGAAGGTCACTCTGGTGAAGAGCCTGATCGGTCGCAAGCAGGATCACCGCGCCACGGTGCGCGGCCTGGGTCTGCGCCGTCTGCATCACACCGTCGTCCTTGAGGACACGCCGGCAGTCCGCGGCATGGTCACCAAGGTGTCTTACCTGCTGAAGGTTGAGGCTTAAATGGAACTGAATGACATCAAGCCCGGCGAGGGCTCGAAGCACGCGCGCCGTCGCGTCGGTCGCGGCATGGGCAGTGGCCTGGGCAAGACCTGCGGCCGCGGCCACAAGGGTCAAAAGTCGCGTTCGGGCGGCTGGAAGAGTGTCGGTTTCGAAGGCGGCCAGATGCCGCTGCAGCGCCGTCTGCCGAAGCGTGGCTTCACGTCGCTGACGCGTGCGCGCAACGAGGAAGTCAATCTTTCGTCGCTGTCGCGCCTGCCTGTCGAGGACGTTGATCTGCTGGTGCTCAAGCAGTTCGGCCTCGTGTCCCGTGACGCGCTGTCTGCCAAGGTGGTTCTGTCGGGCGAGATCACCCGCCGCGTCGTGCTCAAGGGCATCGGTGCGACCAAGGGTGCGCGCGCAGCGATCGAAGCCGCTGGCGGCCAGGTCGGAGAGTAAGCGTTGGTTACTGCCGCCCAGCAGCCCGGCCGTAGCGCCAAGTTCGGTGATCTGTGGCGTCGCCTGTGGTTCCTCGCAGGCGCGCTGCTGGTCTATCGCCTCGGTGCGCACATTCCGGTCCCGGGTATCGATCCTGCTCGTCTCGCGGAACTTTTCCAGGGGCAGCAGGGCGGCATCCTCGGCGTGTTCAACCTGTTCTCCGGCGGCGCGTTGTCGCGTTTCACGATCTTCGCGCTGGGGATCATGCCGTACATCTCGGCGTCGATCATCATGCAGCTGCTGACCGTCGCAGTGCCGTCTCTTGAGGCGCTGAAGAAAGAAGGTGAGGCAGGTCGTCGCAAGATCACGCAGTACACACGCTACGGTACGCTGGCGCTCGCGCTGTTCCAGGCCTTCGGTATTTCCGTTGCGCTTGAGTCGCAGCAGGGACTGGTGCTTGATCCGGGGATGATGTTCCGCTTCGTGACGATCTCGACACTGATCACTGGAACGATGTTCCTGATGTGGTTGGGCGAGCAGATCACTGAACGCGGCATCGGCAACGGTATCTCGATCATCATCTTCGCCGGTATCGCTGCGGGGCTTCCGGGTTCCATCGGTGGGCTTCTCGAGCTGGTAAATACCGGCGCGATGCACGAACTCACGGCGCTGTTCATCGTCGCCCTGGTGTTCGCTGTGACGGCGGTAGTGGTGTTCGTCGAACGCGGTCAGCGCAAGATACTGGTCAACTACGCGAAGCGTCAGGTCGGCAACAAGGTGTATGGCGGACAGAGCTCGCACCTGCCGTTGAAGCTGAACATGGCCGGTGTCATTCCGCCGATTTTCGCATCGTCGATCATCCTTTTCCCGGCGACGCTGGCGGGCTGGTTTGCAACGACCGACAGCACGCGTTGGCTTAAGGATCTGGCTGCCACGTTGTCGCCTGGACAGCCGATCTACGTGTTGCTTTATGCGACGGCAATCGTTTTCTTCTGCTTCTTCTATACGGCGCTGGTTTTCAACGCCAAGGAGACGGCGGACAACCTGAAGAAGAGCGGTGCCTTCGTTCCGGGCATCCGTCCGGGCGAACAGACGGCGCGCTATATCGACAAGATCCTGACGCGTCTCACCCTGGTCGGTGCGGTGTACATCACGCTGGTTTGCCTGCTGCCTGAGTTCCTGATCCTGAAGTGGAATGTACCGTTCTACTTCGGCGGCACATCGTTGCTGATCATCGTTGTAGTGACGATGGATTTCATGGCCCAGGTGCAGGCGTACGTGATGTCTCATCAGTACGAGAGCCTTCTGAAGAAGGCGAATTTCCGCGGGGCTGGGTTCCCGACGCGTTAGGTAGCTATGTCCAAGGAAGATGTCATTGAAATGCAGGGTGAAGTTGTTGAAACCCTGCCGAATGCGACGTTTCGCGTGAAGCTCGAAAACGGACACGTGGTTCTCGGGCACATATCCGGAAAGATGCGGATGCACTACATCCGCATTCTTCCCGGTGACAAGGTAACGGTGCAGCTCACGCCTTATGACCTGAGCAAAGGTCGCATCGTGTTTCGCGCCAAGTAGGTCCGGCGTTTGGTTCCAGTTGGAGAAATGGGATGAAAGTCCAAGCATCTGTAAAGCGCGTCTGCCGCAAGTGCAAGGTGATCCGTCGCCACGGTGTCGTCCGCATCATTTGTGCTGATCCGCGTCACAAGCAGCGTCAAGGTTGACGTTAGCTAGTGGTCTTTGATAACATTTAAGGTTTCGCTTTTCGGGGTGACTGCATGGCCCGTATCGCCGGCGTTAACATTCCTAACCACCAGCACACCGAGATCGCTCTGACGGCGATTTTCGGGGTTGGTCGTTCCCGCTCACAAAAGATTTGCGACGCTGCCGGCATTGCCCGCACGACGAAGATCAAGGACCTCTCGGAGGCCGAAATGGATCGGCTGCGGGAAGAGGTCGGCAAGTTCACCATCGAGGGTGACCTGCGCCGTGAAGTGACGATGAACATCAAGCGCCTGATGGATCTGGGCTGCTATCGCGGTGTTCGTCATCGTCGTGGCCTGCCGCTGCGTGGCCAGCGCACCCGCACGAATGCCCGCACCCGCAAGGGTCCGCGCAAGTCGATCGCTGGCGCCAAGAAATAAGCAATAGGACACGATCATGGTCAAGAGTGCTGCAAAAGTCCGGAAGAAGGTCAAGAAGAACGTCGCGGAAGGCATCGCGCACATTCACGCTTCCTTCAACAACACCATCATCACGATCACCGACCGTCAGGGCAACGCCCTGTCGTGGGCAACGTCGGGCGGCGCCGGCTTCAAGGGTTCGCGCAAGAGCACGCCGTTTGCAGCACAGGTGGCCGCCGAGGCCGCCGGCAAGGTCGCTGTCGAGTGCGGTGTGAAGAACCTGGAAGTCCGCATCAAGGGTCCCGGCCCGGGTCGCGAGTCGGCCGTTCGTGCGCTGAATGCGCTCGGCATCAAGATTTCGTCGATCACCGACATCACGCCGATCCCGCACAACGGTTGCCGTCCGCCCAAGCGTCGGCGCATCTAAGAGGAATTAGAGAATGGCTCGTAATCTCGACGCGAAGTGCCGTCAATGCCGTCGTGAAGGCGAAAAGCTCTTCCTGAAGGGCGAAAAGTGCTTCACCGACAAGTGCGCCATCGAGCGCCGTTCGTATGCCCCGGGTCAGCACGGACAGAAGTCCGGCCAGCGCCTGTCCGGTTTCGGTCAGCAGCTGCGTGAAAAGCAGAAGATCCGCCGCATCTACGGTGTGCTCGAGCGTCAGTTCCGCCGCGTGTATGCCGAGGCCGAACGCCGCAAGGGTCAGACCGGCGAGAACATGCTGCAACTGCTGGAAAGCCGCCTCGATACGGTTGCTTACCGCATGGGTTTTGGCGCTTCGCGTGCCGAGTCGCGTCAGGTCGTGCGTCACAACGGCGTGCTGGTCAATGGCAAGCGCGTCAACATCCCGTCGTACGAAGTGCGTCCGGGTGATGTGGTCGAGCTGACCGAACGTGCCAAGGGCCATCTGCGCTCGAAGGGCGCGCTCGAAGCCCAGGCTTCGCGCGGTTTCCCCGAGTGGCTGGACGTCGATTCCAAGGCTGCACGCGGCGTGTTCAAGTCGCTGCCGGCCCGTACCGACCTGCCCTCGACGATCAACGAAAGTCTGGTCGTCGAACTGTACTCCCGCTGATCGCTGGTGCGATCAGCCTGCTGACGTCACTGAGGACTGCAGATGCAAAGCAATGCTCTCTTGAAACCGCGAATCATTGACGTACAAAATCTTTCCCCGGCTCACGCACGTGTTGTGATGGAGCCGTTCGAACGCGGGTTCGGGCACACGCTGGGCAACGCGCTCCGTCGCATTCTCCTGTCGTCGATGCCCGGCTACGCGCCGACCGAAGTGCAGATCGAAGGTGTTCTGCACGAGTACTCGACGCTGGACGGCGTGCGTGAAGATGTGGTCGATATCCTGTTGAATCTGAAGGGTGTCGTGCTGAAGCTGCACAACCGCTCCGAGGCCTATCTGCGCCTGTCGCGCAATGGCGAAGGCGTCGTGACGGCTGGCGATATCGAGGTTACGCACGATGTCGAGATCGTCAATCCGGAGCATGTGATCGCTCACGTTGCGCCGGGCGGCAAGCTGGATCTCCAGTTCAAGATCGAACAGGGCCGTGGCTACGTGCCGGGTACCGTTCGTCAGAGTTCGTCGGAGAACAAGGCGATCGGTCACATCGTTCTCGATGCGAGCTTCAGCCCGGTTCGCCGCGTGAGCTATTCGGTTGAGTCGGCGCGCGTCGAACAGCGTACCGACCTCGATCGTCTGGTGATGGATGTCGAAACCAATGGTGCTGTCGAACCGGAAGAGGCAGTGCGCTACGCTGCACGCGTTCTGGTTGATCAGCTGTCGGTGTTCGCTGAGCTGGAAGGTACGGCTCCGGCCGTCGAGCAGCGCAAGCCGGCAGTGATCGATCCGATTCTGCTGCGTCCGGTCGACGATCTGGAACTGACGGTGCGTTCGGCCAACTGTCTCAAGGCCGAGAACATCTACTACATCGGTGACCTGATCCAGCGCACCGAGAACGAGCTGCTGAAGACCCCGAACCTGGGTCGCAAGTCGCTGAACGAAATCAAGGAAGTGCTTGCCTCGCGTGGCCTCACGCTGGGCATGAAGCTCGAAAACTGGCCGCCTGCCGGCCTCGATCGGGCGTAATGCCGTACCGGCGCACGTCGCCGGATACAAGATGAACCGGCCACCAGCCTGACCCGCGGTGGCCGCATAATTTATACGGAGTCATCATGCGTCATCGTAACGGTCTCAGAAAGCTCAACCGCACCAGCTCGCATCGCGAAGCGATGTTCCGCAATATGGCCGTGTCGCTGTTGCGCCACGAAGCCATCAAGACCACTGTTCCGAAGGCCAAGGAACTGCGCCGTGTGGTCGAGCCGCTGATCAACCTCGGCAAGACGCCCAATCTGTCGAATCGTCGCCTCGCCTTCTCGCGTCTGCGTGACCGCGAAGTCGTGTGCAAGATTTTCGACGTGCTGGGCCCGCGCTACGCGAACCGTAATGGCGGTTACCTGAGCATCCTGAAGATGGGCTTCCGCGTCGGCGACAATGCGCCGATGGCGTTTGTCCAGCTGATGGATCGCCCGGATGAAAGTGCCGAGCCGGTTGAAGTCGCTGAGTAAGCGAGTTTCATCGGTAGCAAACAAAAAGCCCCGCGATGCGGGGCTTTTTGTTTGGGCGTCCTTGGCAAACTCCTCGCGTAGTGGAGAGCGCGTGATGGGCCGCGGCGTCAGGCCGCGCTGGTGCTGTTGTCCTGCCAGAGGAGCGTGTGCTGCTGCAGGATTTCACGGAATACCTCGCCAAGCATCACGAGCACCGGCCCCTCGGGTGTTCCCGCTGTGCCCAGCAAAGCGCCGATCGGTTGTTCCGAGAGCCCCTGCAGCGTCGTGAAGGCCTCGCGCGATGCGGGGTGACTTGCGTTCTCGACCAGTGCTACCGGAGTGGCCGGGTCGCGCCCGTAACTCATCAGCTTGCGTGCAATCGCCATTGATTCGTGCGATGCCATGTAAAGCGCGAGCGTCGGGGTGTCGGCATTGGCACGCAGCGCCTGCGAGGGGTGTTCGCCCTCGCCTGCACGCGGCGTCAGCAGTGCAACGCTGCGCGCGATGCCGCGACGCGTCAGCGAAACGCGGAGCTGCGCGCTGGCGGCGCTGGCGGCGGTGATGCCCGGCACCACCTCGTACTCGATACCCGCGGCGGCCAGCGCATCCATCTCTTCCTGCGCGCGACCGAACAGCATGGGATCGCCGCCCTTGAGGCGAACGACGCGGGCGTGCGTACGTGCCGCGTGGATCAGCTTCTGGTTGATGAAGCGCTGCGCGGTGGAATGCTTGCCGCAGCGCTTGCCGACCGCGATGTGCTTGGCCTGAGGTGCGAGCGACAGCACGTCGTCGCCGATCAGCGCGTCGTGCAGCACGACGTCGGCTTCGGCGAGCAGTCTGACCGCGCGCACGGTGAGCAGATCGACGGCGCCGGGGCCTGCTCCGACCAGCCAGACCTTGCCGGGCGGGCGGTGTTCAGCCGGCTTTGACATGGAGACCGCACTCCTTGCTTTCCGGGTTCTCCCACCACCAGCGTCCGGCGCGGATGTCCTCGCCCGGCGAGATCGCGCGGGTACAGGGCTGGCAGCCGATGCTCGGGAAGAAGCGCTCGTGCAGTTCGTTGTAGGGGACTTCGTGCGTATGGATGTAGACCCACACCTCGCGCTCGGTCCAGTCGGACAGCGGATTGAATTTCTCGATGCCGTGGCCGTCGTCGAACTCGCGCGTCGGCAGTGCGCTCCGCGTCGCCGACTGCTGTGCGCGCATGCCGGTGATCCAGGCCTTCTTGCCGGCCAGCGCGCGCTTCAGTGGCTCGACCTTGCGCATTGCACAGCAGGCCTTGCGCAGCTCCACCGAGTCGTAGAAGGCGTTGATTCCGTGCTTGCGCACGTACTCTTCGACCGCCTCGTGGCGCGGAAAGAAGGTGACCGGGCGGGCCCCGTAGTGCTGTTCAGCCTTCGCCATCAGATCGTAGGTTTCGGCGGGCAGGCGGCCGGTGTCCAGCGTGAAGATTTCGATGTCGAGCGCGTTGCGCTGGATCAGGTCGGTCAGCACCATGTCCTCGGCGCCCATGCTGCTGGCGAAGCCGATAGGCTGGAACTCGGCCGCCGCCTGTCGGAGCAGATCGACGGCCGCCGCTGTCTTCTGCGCCACCGTCGCGCGCATCGCGTCGGTGATGTTCGGATGGATCAGCGGGTTCTTCATGCGATCGCCTTCTGCCCGATGCGCCGACGGAACACCGGAGTGATGCCGTCGGTGGAGGTCTGGTAGGGCGTGGTGAAGTCGTTCAGGGCGGCAATGCAGCGCTCCGGCTTCTGGTCGGCGCGCAGCAGGTAGGCGTCGAAGCCGGTGCGGCGGAAGAAGAACATCTGGTCGCGCAGCACATCGCCCAGCGCGCGCAATTCGTTGCGATAGCCGTAACGGGTGCGCAGGATGAAGGCGATCGAGAAGCCGCGGCCGTCGATGAACTTGGGAAAGTTCACGCCGATCAGCGGCAGCCGGTTCAGGTCGCCGTCGAGGCTCTCCGCCAGTTCGGCCGGTTCCTCATGGCTGTCCAGCCAGACCGCGATCTCACCAGCGGCAACGCGTGCCGCAAGCTCGTCGCGACGACGCAGCCACACGGTCAACGGAATCATCACCTTGCCGGCCGGCACTTCACAGGCGGCGACGACGTCTTCGGGTGCGGCTGGTTCACCGGTCAGCTTGAACATGACCACCTTGCCGGCGGCCTTGCGCACCGGTTCGGTCGATTCGGGCAGCTTCACCCAGGTCCATTCGTTCTGTGCGAGCGCGTTGCCGCGGATCAGGTCAGCCATGGGCCACCTCGGCTTTCTTTGCGGTTTCGCCGTACACGCGGGCCTTGAACGGTGCGACGCCGAGCCGGCGTACGGTGTCGAGGAAGCGCTCTTCCGGCGTGCGCGCCTCGACATAGGTTTCGATGAGCTTCTTCACGACACCGGGCACTTCGTCCGCCGCGAACGACGGGCCGATGACGTCGCCGAGCGACGTGGTGTTGCCCTGGGCGCCGCCGATCGACACCTGGTACCACTCGGAACCGGCCTTATCGACGCCGAGAATGCCGATGTGGCCGACGTGATGGTGACCACAGGAATTCATGCAGCCGGATATGTTCAGCTCCAGGTCGCCGATGTCGTACAGGTAGTCCAGATCGTCGAACTCGGCCTGGATGGCCTGCGCGATCGGGATCGACTTGGCATTCGCCAGCGAGCAGAAGTCGCCGCCCGGGCAGCAGATCATGTCGGTCAGCAGACCGATGTTCGGCGTGGCCAGTCCGTACGCGCGCGCGCCCTGCCACAGGTCGTACAGGTCGGCCAGCGCGACGTCTGCCAGCACCAGGTTCTGTTCGTGCGTCACCCGCAGCTCGCCGAAGCTGTAGCGGTCGGCCAGATCGGCGACGGCTTCCATCTGTTCCGACGTGATGTCGCCGGGGGCCACGCCGTGCGGTTTCAGCGACAGCGTGACCGAGCGGTAGCCCGGACGCTTGTGCGCACGCACGCAGCGCGACACCCAGCGGGCGAAGGCGCGGTCTTCCGCGAGGTGCGCGTCGAAGCCGGCGTCGCGAGCCGGGCGGGCCGGTGCGTCAGGGTCGGAGAAGGCGGCGCGGGCCAGTTCGAGTTCGGCTTCGGTGACGGTGGCGATGCCGTCGCGCTCCAGCTGCCATTCCTCATTGACCTGGCGCGCGAATTCTTCGGCACCGATCGCCTTGACCAGGATCTTGATGCGCGCCTTGTAGGCGTTGTCGCGGCGGCCGTAGCGGTTGTAGACGCGCAGCACGGCGTCGAGATAGGTCGGCAGGTGCGGCCAGGGCAGGGCGTCGTGGATGACGCTGCCCAGGATGGGCGTGCGTCCCATGCCGCCACCGACGATGACGCGCACCAGTACCTCGCCCTTGTCGTCGCGGTAAAGCTGCAAGCCGACGTCGTGCGCATAGGTCACCGCGCGGTCTTCAAGCGTGCCGCTGACGGCGATCTTGAACTTGCGCGGCAGGAAGGCGAATTCCGGATGGAAGGTCGACCACTGGCGCAGCACTTCGCAGTACGGACGCGGATCGACGATCTCGTCGGGCGCCACGCCAGCGAACGGGTCGGTCGTGATGTTGCGGATGCAGTTGCCCGAGGTCTGGATGGCGTGCATTTCCACCGTCGCCAGTTCGGCCAGGATGTCGGCAGTGTCTTCCAGCTTCGGCCAGTTCAGCTGCATGTTCTGGCGCGTCGTGAAGTGACCGTAGCCGCGGTCGTAGCGACGCGCGATGTCGGCCAGCTTGCGCAACTGCACGCTGGACAGCATGCCGTAGGGCACGGCGATGCGCAGCATCGGCGCGTGGCGCTGGATGTAGAGGCCGTTCTGCAGACGCAGCGGGCGGAATTCGTCTTCCGACAGTTCGCCGGCCAGATTGCGTTGCAACTGGTCGCGATACTGTGCGACGCGCTCGATCACCAGCGCGCGGTCGTAATCGTCGTAGCGATACATAAGGGTGGTCCAGTCATGGGTGTCCGACCCATGCCGGACGACCCGTTGCCCTCTTTCAGCCTAGAAGGTTCAGGCTCAGTTTTCCGCCGATGCCGAACAGCATGCTCGCCAGCAGCGGACGCAGGAATCGTTCGGGCATGCGCGCCGCGATCTGGCTGCCGAGCGCGATGCCGGGCAGCGAACCGACCAGCAACGCGCCGAGCAAGGTCCAGTCGACATTGCCCAGCCACCAGTGGCCCATGCCGGCCACCAGGGTCAGCGGCACTGCGTGCGCGATGTCGCTGCCGACGATGCGCACCGCAGACAGCCGCGGATAGAGAAATACCAGTGCCGCCGTGCCCAGTGCGCCGGCGCCCACCGAAGAGATCGTCACCAGCAGGCCCAGCACCGCCCCGGTGGCAATGGTCAGCGAACGCAGATGGCGTTCGCGGAATTCGCCTATGCCCGGCCGCTCGGCCAGAGCCTGCAGACGGGCTCGGAAAAGCAGCGCGCACGCAGTCAAGACAAGCGCCACGCCGAGCGTACCGCTGATCAGCGACTGGCTGCCATAGGCCGAGCCGGAATGCGTCGATAACCACCACAGCGTCAGCGCCGCCGCCGGCACACTGCCGGTGCCCAGCGCGGCGACGATGCGCCAATCCACCGTTCCATTGCGCCCATGCACGACCGCGCCGCCGGCCTTGGTCATCGCCGCGTACAGCAGATCGGTGCCGACCGCCACCGCCGGGTGGATGCCGAACAGCAGCACCAGCAGCGGCGTCATCAGCGAGCCGCCGCCGACACCGGTCAGACCGACGATGGCGCCGACGAAAAAGCCCGCGACCGAATAACCGAAATCCATGAATGCACTTTCTGCACTTTAAGGCGACCGAGGGTAGCGGCCTTCGAAGATAATTGGAAATGCTTTGAAGTAAGATCGAAATGACTTCCAGTGCTAATCGAGGTGGGGTATGAACCTGCAACAGCTGCGTTACGTCGCCGAAGTCGCCCAGCGCAACCTGAACGTGTCCGAGGCGGCGCGTGCGCTGCACACCTCGCAGTCCGGCGTGTCGCGGCAGATCAGCCTGCTGGAGGAGGAGCTTGGCGTCGATGTGTTCGTGCGCCAGGGCAAACGGCTGGTGGCGATCACTCGACCGGGCGAAGAGGTGGTCGCCATTGCTCGCCGCATGCTGCGCGACATCGGCGCGCTGCGGCAGGTCGGTGACGAGTACGCCAGCGGTGACCTCGGTCGGCTGTCGATCGCCACGACCCATACCCAGGCGCGCTACGTGCTGCCGCGCGTGCTGTCGGAGTTCCTGCGCGCCCACCCGGGGGTGCAGATCGAACTGCACCAGGGCAATCCGACCCAGTGCTGCGAATTCGTGCTGTCCGGCGCGGCCGATCTGGCGATCGCGACCGAAGCGATCGACGACTACGAACAACTGGTCAGCCTGCCCTGTTACCAGTGGAACCGCTGCCTGATCGCGCCACCCGGTCATCCGCTCCTCGACGTGAAGCCGCTGACGCTGGAAGCGATCGCCGCCTGGCCGCTGATCACCTATGACTTTTCCTTCACCGGCGGATCGCGCGTGAACCAGACCTTCGCCGAGCGCGGGCTGACGCCGCGCGTCGCGCTCAGCGCCATCGACGCCGACATCATCAAGACCTATGTGGCGCTCGGCCTCGGCGTCGGCATCGTCGCGCAGATGGCCTTCGATCCGGAACAGGACCGCGGTCTGCGTGCGGTCGATTGCGCCCACCTGTTCGAGCCGAGCACCACGCGCATCGGCCTGCACCGCAATGCCTGGCTGCGCGGCTACACCTACGCGTTCATCGAGGCCTTCGCCGCGTCACTGAGCCGTGACGTGGTCGACCGGGCGCTCGGGCGCGGATGAGGGTTTTCATCGGCCGGTAACGTCGCCGGGCGACAGTGTCGGAATTGTTTCCACTTTGAACCCGACCATGAGCGTGGCGCCCCTGCATCCCCTGAAACTTGACCCGACCGGTCAGCGGGCCGAACTGGCCGGCGTCGACTACCTTGCGAGCACGCCGCTGCGTGCCAAGGACGGTCGCAGCGTGCTGTATCTGACTGAAGCGTCCCAGCCCGAGCACGTCTACAAATTCATCGGCCCGCTGCCGGATGGCGGTGCGCTGCAGCACGGTGCGCTCTACGTAGCACGACTGGGCGACGGCGGGCACGGGCGCTGGTTGCCGCTGGTGCCGGCGCGCCAGGGCTTCCTGCTGTGGGACGCGCAGCTGAACGTGGCCGACGTGTTGGCCCGCCCGGCCGACGCTGCCCGACGGGTGGGCGCCAGCCGCATCGACGCGCTGTTCTGCGTGCAGGCGCGCGCAGACGGTGGTCAGCTCCTCTTGTGCGACCACGCTGGCGCAGCACTGGTGTGGCGAGAGGCGCTGGGCGATGCGGCCAGTCTCAGCTTCGCCTGGCAGGGCGCCCGACTGCGCTGCGACGCACTGGCTGCGCTGCAGTCGCCGGACCGCGTCAACATCGCCACGCAGCCGGTCGCTGGCTGAGCGAACAGGCTGGAGCCGCCTGTGCACGCCTGCCCGTGACACGGTCGCGGGCGGCCGTGGCGCGCTGCGGCCTATACTCCGGCGTCTGTTCACATCGACAGCCGCCCATGACCCGCTTCCGCTCCTCCCTCGTCGTCGCGCTGTTCACTGCCGGCCTGCTCGGCGCCGGATCGGTGCCGGCGGCCGATGGTGCCAGCCGCTACTACGAAGACGCCCTAATCCGCTTCGAGAAGAAGGATGACGCCGGCGCCATCATCCAGCTCAAGAACGCACTGAAGGCCGACCCCGGGTTCCTGGCAGCGCACATGCTCATGGGACGGGCGGCGCTGCGCAAAGGGGATTACGCCGCGGCCGAGGTGGCACTGAACGAGGCGCGCCAGCGCGGCGTGTCGCGTGCCGAGTACATCGTGCCGCTGGCGACCCTGCTGGTCGCGATCGGGCGCCAGAAGGAAGTGATCGACACGCTGTCGCCGGACGATCTGCCGCCCGGTATCCGCTACGAACTGACGGTGCTGCGCGCCAAGGCTTACCTGGAGCTGGGGCAGTATCCGCAGGCCCTGTCGACGGTGCGCGAGGCGCGCGCGATGAACCCGGCCTCCGCTTCGGCGGTGGTCATGGAATCGCGCATCGCGCTGCAGGCCGGGCGCCCGGCCGAGGCGGCCACCCTGGCGGAACAGGCGACCACCATGGCGCCCGACGATTCCGACGCCTGGGGCATGCGTGCCGCCGTCGCTTACGCGACAGCGCAACTGCCGTTGGCGCTGTCGCATTACGACCGCGCATTGCAGCTTGCCTCCGACAACAGCGAAGCGCTGCTAGGCCGCAGCTCGGTACTGATGGACCTCGGGCGCATGCCCGAGGCGAAGCAGTCGCTGCTGGCGCTGTCCAAGGCCGATCCCAGTGAACCGCGGTCGGCCTATCTGCGCGCCGTGATCGCGGAATCGGAGGGCGATCGCGCGGCAGCGCAGAAGCTGCTGGGCGAGGTGGTCGGACTGATTGATCCGCTGCCGCGCTCCGTCCTGACCAGCCGCTCCCATCTGGCACTGATCGCCGGCCTGTCGCACCTCAGCCTGGGCGGAGCGGTCAAGGCAAAGGAGTACTTCGAACTGCACATCCGCTTCTTCCCGTCGCAGATGGCAGCGCGCAAGCCTCTGGCCTCGCTGCAGATCGCAATGGGCGAAGCGGCCGCGGCCGTATCGACGCTCGAACCGCTGATGCGTACCACGGCGGGGGCGCGCGATCCGGAAGTGCTGACGCTGATGGCCAGCGCCTACAGTCGCCTGAAACGCCATCAGCAGGCGACCGAACTGCTGGAGCAGGCGGCCAAGCTCGGCGCTTCGTCGCAGACACAGACCTCGCTCGGACTGAGCCTGATCGACGCCAAGCAGACGGCGCTCGGGGTTGAACAACTGCGTAGCGTGCTCAAGCAGGACCCCGGTCAGGCGCGCGCCAGCACCGCACTTGCGCTTGTTGCCTTGCGCGACAGCCAGCCACGCAAGGCGGTCGAACTGATGGAAGCGGTGGTCAAGCGCGAGCCGGACAATCTGGCCGCGCTGAACCTGCTCGGCGTGTCGCGCGCAGCGGCCGGCGACTTCGCCGGTGCGCGCAAGGCCTACGACAAGGCGCTTGCCGCCGACCGCAACTTCGACAGTGTGAAACTGAACCTGGCGAAGCTGGAGATCGCCGAAGGCAAGCCCGATCAGGCGCGCGCACGCCTCGACGCGCTGATCAAGGAAAGACCCAACAGCGCATCGGCGCTCTACGAGAAGGCCATGCTCGACGCCGCGACCGGTCGCACCGCGGATGCGCTGCGCGGACTCGAAACGCTGCACGACAAGCACCGCAACCATGTCGAAGGTCATGTCGCGCTGATCGAGCTCTATCTGCAGACCGGTGCGTCGGACAAGGCGCTTGAGGCGGCCAAGGGCATCAGTCAGGGACAGCCGGGCTATCTGGCCATCCAGGCCGCGCTGGCCCGCGTGCAACTGGCGCGCGGCGACGCCGCTGGCGCCCGCGCCACACTGACGTCGATGACGCGTGTTGCAGATTTCGATCCGTCGGCCCAGTACCGCATCGCCCAGCTGCAGCGCATGGCCGGCAATCCGGCCGGTGCGACCTACAGTCTCGAGAAGGCCTTGCAGGGCGACCCCACCTATCTGCCCGCCCGCATCATGCAGGGCGAGCAGATGCTGGCCGAAGGCCAGCTCGAGAAGGCGGAGGTGCGTGCGCAGGAACTGCTCAAATCACCGGCCCCACCACCCGAGGTGTTCCGGCTGGCGGGCGACGTCGCGATGGCGCGCAGCCAGTGGCAGAACGCAATCACGCACTACCGCAACGGACTGGCCAAGGGCGGCGGTGTCGAGCTGGCGGGGGGGCTTTACGAAGCGCATCGCCGCGCCGGCACCATGGCTCAGGGACGGGGGGCGGTGGAGGCCCTGGTCAAGGAGCGCCCGCGCGATCTGGCGTTCAAGCTGCTGCTGTCGCAGGCGCAGACCGATGCCGGACTTCTGCGCGAGGCGAAGGCGACGCTCGAAACCGTACTGAAGATCGGCGGGGAATCGGCGCCCGTTCTGAACAACCTGGCCAATCTGCAGTGGCAGACCAAGGATGCTGCTGCGCAACAGACGGCAGAGCGCGCGTTCAAGCTGGCGCCGGCCGACCCGCTGGTACTCGACACGCTGGGCTGGATACTGGCGCAGAAGGGGCAGACCGACGCCGCCCTCAAGCATCTGCGCGAAGCGCGGCTGCGCAGTCCGCAGAATCCGGAAGTCCGCTATCACCTGGCCTGGGTGCTCGCCAAGACCGGTCGTGCGGCAGAGGCTGTGCAGGAGCTCGACGCCGCGCTGCAGTCGGGACGGAGCTTCCCCGATGCCGACAAGGCCAGAGCTCTGCGCGGCGAACTGGGCAAGCGATGAAACATCTTGTCGAAATAATTTACAGCACACATTTTCACAGTCTTCAGGCTGTTGTTTTTTAAGAGATAAATACTTCTGGCCCTGAAATTGCTAAGAAGGGGACAAGACAGCAATGTCCCCTTCTGACCAAGGAAAGACAATGAACAAGAAACTGATCAATGCAATCGGCGCCGTGATGATCGCGGGTTTTGCCGGTGCTGCCTCGGCGGCGCAGTACAGCTGGTCGTTCACCTCGACCGCGACCTCGCATGTCGGCGCCAGTGGTTTCGGCTCGAACGTCACCGAGTACTCGTCGATGAACTACACCAACGGCGCAGGCCAGTCGGTGAATATCCAGGGTTTCGCCAACACCGCGTCCAGTTCAACGATCGAACGCGCCTACCTGACCTATCAGGGCAGCAGCGGTCTCGGCATGACCAGCCGCGATTCGTCGTGGAACAACGAAGTCGACAACTCCGGCTACGCGACCTATCCCGACCATGCGATGGACAACGAGGGCGCGATGGAAGGCATGCTGTTCTCGTTCGGATCGGAAATGAACCTCAATCTGGTCGATATCGGCTGGTTCAGCGGCGATTCCGACATCACCGTGTACGCCTACACCGGCGCCTCGGTGGCGGACATCAACAGCACGGTCATGGGCAAGACCTACTCGACGCTGACCGGCTGGACCAAGATCGGCGACTTCACCGGCAACAGCGACCCGCGTGTCACGACCAACGGTACCTACTCGCGCTACTGGCTGGTGACGCCGGGTTCGTCGTCGGACTACAAGGACTACATCAAGCTGGCTGGCGTGACCGCTACGACCAAGCCGAACACGCCGCCGCCGGCCGTTCCGGAACCGGCTTCGCTGGCGCTGATCGGCACCGCACTGGCAGGCATGATCGCCGTGCGTCGTCGCAAGGCCGCCTGAGCGGTCCTCCCCGCATCTGAAAAACCGCGCTTCGGCGCGGTTTTTTTTCGCCCTGGCTTCTGCGTGGTCAGAGCGTGGTGCCGTCTTCTTCCTGTGCCTGCAGGGCCCACATCTGCGCATAGGCGCCATCCAGCGCCAGCAGCTCGCCGTGGCTGCCGCGTTCGATGATGCGGCCGGCGTCCATGACCAGGATCTGGTCTGCATCCATGATCGTGGACAGGCGGTGCGCGATGATGAGCGTCGTATGGCCGCGTGCCACCTGTTCGAGCTGACCCTGGATCGCCTGTTCGGTCTTCGAGTCGAGCGCCGAAGTGGCTTCGTCGAAGATCAGTATCGGCGGGTTCTTCAGCAGCGCGCGGGCGATGGCCACCCGCTGCTTCTCGCCGCCCGACAGCTTCAACCCGCGCTCGCCCACCTTGGTTGCATAGCCGTCCGGCAGCTTCTGTACGAAGTCGTGCAACTGCGCGGCGCGGCTGGCGGCCTCGACCTCGGCGGCGGACGCCGTCACCCGGCCGTACTGGATGTTGTAGTGGATGCTGTCGTTGAACAGCACCGTGTCCTGCGGAACGATGCCGATGGCGCCGCGCAGGCTGTCCTGCGTGAGCTGGCGGATGTCGGTGCCGTTGATCGTGATGCGACCGCTGCCCTCGGCCACGTCGTAGAAGCGGTAGAGCAGCCGCGCCAGCGTCGACTTTCCGGAGCCCGAGTGGCCCACGACGGCGACGCGATGGCCGGCCGGTATCGTGAAGTCGACGTCGTGCAGGATCTGCCGCGCTGGCTCATAGCCGAAGTTCACCTGCTGGAAGCGCACTTCGCACGGACCGTCGGCCAGCGTCAGCGCGTCCGGCGCGTCGGCGACCTCGCGGTGCGTTTCCATCAGCGCGAACATGCGCTCGATGTCGGTCAGCGACTGACGGATTTCGCGGTACAGCACGCCGAGGAAGTTCAGCGGAATGTAGAGCTGGATCATGAAGGCATTGACCAGCACGATGTCGCCGATGGTCATGCGACCCTCGGCGACGCCGACCGTGGCCCGCCACATCATCAGCGTGACGCCGATGGCGATGATGAAGGCCTGGCCCATGTTGAGCCAGGACAGCGACACCTGACTGCGCTCCTGTGCGCGCTGCCAGCGGATGAGCTGCTCGTCGTAGCGGCGCGCCTCGAATTCCTCGTTGTTGAAGTACTTCACCGTTTCGTAATTGAGCAGGCTGTCGATGGCCCGCGTATTGGCGGCCGAGTCCAGTTCGTTCGCCTCGCGTCGTATCGTCGTGCGCCAGTTGGTGACGGTGACGGTGAAGGTGATGTAGAGCGCCAGCGTGACGAAGGTGATCAGCGCGAAGCTCGCTTCGTACTTCACGGCGAGGATGCTCAGCACCAGCCCGATCTCGACCAGCGTCGGCAGGATGGAGTACAGCGTGTAGCTGATCAGCGAGCCGATCGCCCGCGTGCCGCGCTCGATGTCGCGCGTCAGGCCGCCGGTCTGGCGCTCCAGATGGAAGCGCAGCGACAGCGCGTGCAGGTGGCGGAACACCTGCAACGAGATACGGCGCACCGCCTGCTGGGTGACGCGCGAAAACACGATCTCCCGCAGTTCGGTCAGCATCGAGGTGGAGAAGCGCAGCGCGCCGTAGGCGGCCAGCAGGCCCAGCGGCACCAGCAGCGGCGCCGCTTCGAGCGCGGCGCGGCTGCTGGCGGCGGCCGGCGCCAGCGCGTCGATGACCTGCTTGAACACCAGTGGCACCGCGACGTTCGAGCCCTTGGCCAGCACCAGGCAGGCGAGCGCGATCAGCACCCGCCACTTGTAGGCCCACAGGTAAGGCAGCAGGTTGCGGATGGTTTCTGAATCGCGGCGGCGGGCGCCCGGTACGGTTGCAGCGGGCAGGGGGGCAGTGGCGGATCGTCTCATGCGCGGATTCTACGGGCTGCCGGGCCGGCTGAAGGGAATTCACCACCGAGGCACGCACCCCGCGCGAGCAGACCGCGTGGCCCGCCTGCCGGTCAGATCAACATGGTGAGCCAGGCGGCGCCCACCGACAGCAGCACGCCCGGGACGACCTGCAGCGCGAAGGCGCGGTCGCCGGTGGTGGTGGCGACGATGAGCTTGCTGCACGCGTTGGTGGTGAAGGCCGCCAGGACCGGCAGTACGGCCTGGTCGGCGGTAATGCGTCCCGACGCCTGCAGAGAGGCCACCGCTGCCGAGGCGGAATGGGCGTCGGCGAAGCCGGCCAGCGCGGCGGCGATGCCTGCGCCGCCGGTGCCATAGCGGTCGGTCAGGAAGGCGGTCAGCAGCAGAAGTACGCCCATCGTGGCGGCAAACAGCAGCGCCAGTCGCGGATTGAAGGGACGGCCGGGCGGCGGCGTATCGCCGTTGTGCGCGCGTACGCTGCGCAGCGCGATCAGCAGACCGTAGCCGGCGGCGGCGACGCCGGCCGCCAGCAAGGGCGGCGCCATCGCCCGCAGCACCGCCGGACTGGTGGCCGCCAGCAACAGCGCGAGATAGACCACGGTCGCCAGCGACGACAGCACGGCGCCCGACACGGCGCCTGCGCGCAGCAAGGGATTGCGCCGCGCCTCCGCGCCCATGGCAGCGATGGTGGCGGTGCTCGACACGAAGCCCGAGGCGAAGCCGGCGAAACTGAGACCGAGCGCGGGACCCGCGGCGCGCAGCGCAATGTGGCCGCAGGCGTTGATCGCCATCATCAGTACCGCCAGCGTCCACAAGGTGCGCGGGTTGATCGCTCCGAGCGGATCGACCATGCGGTCCGGTACCAGCGGCAGGATGACCAGCGCCGCGGCGGCCAGCAGCAGCCCGTCATGCACTTCCTGCTCCGACAGCACACGCACGACGAAGCGATGCAACTGGCTGCGCGCCGCCAGCGCGATGGCGACCAGCACACCGATGCCGATCGCCAGACGCGCGTCGTGCATGGCCAGCGCACCGAGCATGAAGGTGAGCACCAGCGCGATTTCTGTGGTGAGGCCCGGATCGTCGTCACGCGAGCGGCGGTAGGACACGATGGCCAGCGCGCCGACCACCGCAGCCAGTACGGCCAGCGTCGCGCCGCCGCCGAGCAGCATGGCGAGCGCGCCCAGCAGCGAAGCCAGCGTGAAGGTGCGCAGCCCGGCGGCGGCACGCGCCGGGCCCTCGCCCTTGCGACGTTCGCGTTCGATGCCGATCAGCAGGCCGATGCCCAGTGCGGCGGCCAGGCCGGTCAGCCGCGGATCGATGTCGGCGGGCATGGCGGAGGATGGAATGTGCTCATACCATTACCTTACCCGACGGCGCGCCGGACTCCGGCCGTCCAATGAAGCGGAGACCCTGCCCATGCACACCACCCTGATCACCGTAGATGGCCTCGAAAGCGAGGACTGCGTCCATGAAATCACCAACGTGATCCACGAACTGCCGGGCATCAACATGGTGGAGGTCGCGCTGGCGACCGGCACCGTCAGTGTCGAGCACAGCCCGCTGGTCAGCGAAGCCGATATCCGGCAGGTGCTGGAAGACGAGGGCTACGCGCTGAAGTAGCGCACCCGGCACGGCCGCTGCGCCGTCGCCCGATGCGCGTCGGACAGGGGTCGGGCCGCCTCCGCAGCCGGCAGATCGCCAATGATCGGGTGCATTGATCGCATCCGCGTGCTTCATTCCGGTGCGCGATCGGGCCTTTAAATCCATGCTTTGAAAAGGGTTTTTACACACCCGTGCGAGATGCGTGCGGCCGCAAGGCGGCATGTGCATCCATTGATCGCACATTGATCGCACTCGTCCGGGACGCCGGTGGCACGGCGTATGCGAATGGGGAGACGAGCGCCTGAAGGACAGTCGATGTTCCGGGCGCCGCATTCCTGATCGCATACCACCACCGGAGATTGCCATGCCCAAAGTCACCCGCCCCGCCAACGAGAAGGGCGAATTCCTGGTCGATTACGAAGAGAAGGTGTTCGAGGACGTGAAGGCCGAGCCGGGCGAGAAGGCTCTGGTCACCTTCCACACCGTCGCCTTCGAAGGTTCGATCGGCTTCGTCAATCTGCTGCAGGCCACCCGCCTGAAGCGCAAGGGCTTCGACACCTCGGTGCTGCTGTACGGCCCGGGCGTCACGCTGGGCGTCAAGCGCGGCTTCCCGACGCTGGGCGACGAAGCCTTCCCCGGGCACCAGAACTTCAACAAGCAGATCGAGAAGTTCATCGAGGAGGGCGGCAAGGTCTATGCGTGCCGCTTTGCGTTGCAGGCGCTGTACGGCCACGGCGAAGGGTCGCTGATCGAAGGCATCCGTCCGATCAATCCGCTCGACGTGCTGGATCTGATCCTGCTGCATCGCAAGGACAACGCCTTCATCCTCGACACCTGGACGCTGTGATCATGGGTGCCCGCTCGTTCTTCGGCGCGCGGCATGCCTGCGGCGTGCTGCCGCTCGCGCGGCGCGATGTCGCGCCGCCGGCTGCATCGGCTGAGGCTGCAGCCTGGCCCTGGGGCTCCGCCACGCCTGCGGTCGGCACGGCGACCCCGCGCAGGGCGACGCAGACAGCCGGCGCCTGGCCATGGGGGCGTGCGGGCAAGCATCGTCCGGTCCGGGTGTCCGGCAGTGCAGCGGAGCGCCGGTCATGAGCGCGCCGCGCATCGTGCGCGCTGCCGCCATCCAGATCGCGCCCGATCTCGAATCCGCCGACGGCACGCTGGCCCGCGTGCTGGCGGCGATCGACGAGGCGGCGGACCGCGGCGCGACGCTTGCCGTGTTCCCGGAAACCTTCGTTCCCTATTACCCGTACTTCTCCTTCGTACGGCCGCCGGTGCAGATGGGCGCCGACCATCTGAAGCTGTATGAACGGGCGGTGACGGTGCCTGGGCCTGTCACACAGGCGGTCGCGGAGAAGGCGAAGTCGCGCGGTGTTGTCGTGGTGCTCGGCGTGAACGAGCGCGACCACGGCAGCCTGTACAACACGCAGCTGGTGTTCGACGCCGACGGCCGCCTCGCGCTCAAGCGTCGCAAGATCACGCCGACCTATCACGAACGCATGGTGTGGGGGCAGGGCGACGCCGCCGGGCTGAAGGTGGTCGACACTGCCGTCGGCCGGCTCGGCGCGCTCGCCTGCTGGGAGCACTACAACCCGCTGGCGCGCTATGCGCTGATGACCCAGCACGAAGAGATCCACTGCGCCCAGTTTCCGGGATCGATGGTCGGCCAGATCTTCGCCGACCAGATGGAAGTGACCATCCGCCACCACGCGCTGGAATCCGGCTGCTTCGTCATCAATTCGACCGGCTGGCTCAGCGACGAACAGATCCAGTCCATCACGCCGGACGCGACGCTGCAGCGCGCGCTGCGCGGCGGCTGCCACACCGCCATCGTGTCACCGGAAGGTGTGCATCTGGCGCCGCCGCTGACCGAGGGCGAAGGCATGGTGGTGGCCGATCTCGACATGGCGCTGGTGACCAAGCGCAAACGCATGATGGATTCGGTCGGCCATTACGCGCGGCCGGAACTGCTGAGCCTCGCCATCAACGACCGGCCAGCCACGACGACGGTCGCCCTGCACGACACCTCACCCCGGAGCACTGCCGATGAGCACGATCACGACCCCCGACGCCTCCAGCCGGCAACTGATGACGGAGCTGCAGTCGTACGGCTTGCGACTGGCTGATCCGAAAGCCGGCGCGCCCAGCCGCCGCGGCGGCGCCGGGCCGTCCGACCACAAGGCGGTCACAGTCGATGGCGTCACCATCATGGTGCCGGTGCATACCGGCAGCGCCTTCGAATCTCCCTTCAGCGCCGACGCGCCGGACGCCGACGGCCGCGTACAGATCCGCCGCGGTCACATCCCGATCGCGCTGGCCAGCTTTCCGAAGCAGCCGCGCTTCTATGCGCTGCAGACCTTCGATGGCATTCCGTACTCGCACATCGCCACGCTGCACGGCGCCGACGTGCTGGCGACCACGGTGCTGCAGACCTGCATCCGTTACGAGAGCCGGCGCAAGGCCTGCAAGTTCTGTTCGATCGGCCAGTCGCTGGCGGCCGGACGCACCATCGCGCACAAGACGCCGGAACAGCTGGCCGAGGTCGCGCGTGCCGCGGTGCTGCTCGACGGCGTCAAGCACATGGTCATGACCACCGGCACGCCGGCCACGCCGGACCGCGGCGCGCAGGTGCTGTGCGATTCGGCGTTCGCGGTGCGCGCCGCCGTCGACCTGCCGATACAGGGCCAGTGCGAACCGCCGGACGATGACCGCTGGTTCGCGCGGATGAAAGCCGCAGGCATCGATACGCTGGGCATGCACCTCGAAGTGGTGACGCCGGCGCTGCGCGAACAGCTTATGCCGGGCAAGGCCACGGTGCCGCTCGCGCGCTATATGGACGCGTTCGCGGCGGCGGTCGAGGTGTTCGGCCGCGGCCAGGTGAGCAGCTACATCCTGGCCGGGCTGGGCGACACGAAAGAGGCCATCCTCGACATGAGCGCGCAACTCATCGCGCTCGGCGTCTATCCCTTCGTCGTGCCCTTCGTGCCGATCAGCGGCACGCCGCTGGAAGACCATCCGGCGCCGTCGCCCGAATTCATGCGCTCGATACTGGCGCCGCTCGGCGAACGGGTGTCGGCCGCCGGCCTGCGCTCTGCCGACATCAAGGCCGGTTGCGGCAAGTGCGGCGCCTGCTCGTCGTTGTCCTCGTTCGAACGCGCGGAGGTCGCCCATGCTGTCGGCTGACGCGAAGGACCTGTGCGAACTGGCGCCGCGCTTCGCGCCCTGCGAGTTCCGCATCAAGTGGGCGCACGGCGACTGGGAGCACGACCAGGCAATGCGGCTGCGCCGCGCGGTATTCTGTGCCGAACAGGGCGTGTTCCCGGGCGACGACCGCGACGCCATCGACGCGCACGCGCAGATCATCGTCGCGCTCGCCTGCGTCGGCGGCATGCCGGACCAGGTGGTCGGCACCGTGCGCATCCACGAGGACCGCGCGAGCGATCCCGGTCTGTGGTGGGGCTCGCGTCTGGCCGTGCATCCGGCCTTCCGCAGCCAGGGCCGGCTTGGTGCCACGCTGATCCGCCTGGCGGTGACCAGCGCGCGCGCACGCGGCTGCCACACCTTCCTCGCCCATGTGCAGGCGCAGAACCTGCCGCTGTTCCGTCGCCTGCACTGGACACCGCTGCAGGCGGAAACGCTGCACGGCCGGCCGCACTGGCTGATGCAGGCACAACTCGACCACTATCCGCCGTGCTACGACGTCTACACCGGCTTCGTCGCGCGCAGCGCCGGAGCGTCGGCATGACGCTGCCCGCCATGACGCTGGCCGAACTGACCGACGCGCTGCGCGGCAGCCCGGGTTTCGCGCACAAGCGCGACATTTCCGACGTGATGGCCGCGCTCGGTCGCGCGCTGCCCGGCGGCGTCGCCGACATGGCGCAGGCGGTGGCAGTTGGCGACGACTGCGCCGCCATTCCCGATCCGTCGGGCGAGGGCTGGCTGCTGTTCGCGATCGAAGGGCTGGTCGAGGAATTCGTCGCGCGCATGCCGTGGTTCGCAGGCTACTGCGGCGTCATGGTGAACGTGAGCGACATCTGCGCAATGGGCGGCCGGCCGCTGGCCGTGGTCGATGCGCTGTGGAGCGACGGCGCCGACAGTTCCGAGCCGGTGCTCGATGGTCTTGCCGCCGCGTCGGCGCGCTACGGTGTGCCCATCGTTGGCGGCCACAGCAACCACCGCGCGGCGCGCGGCCAGCTGGCGGTCGCGGTACTGGGCCGCGCGCGCACGCTCATCACCAGTTTCGACGCGCAGCCGGACGACGACCTCATCCTCGCGGTCGACCTGCGCGGCGCCTTCGAAGAACCCTATCCGTACTGGAACGCGTCGACCCGCGCGCCCGCCGAGCGGCTGCGCGGCGACATCGAAATCCTGCCGCGCCTGGCCGAAGACGGCCTGTGCGACGCCGGTAAGGACGTCAGCATGGCGGGCGCCATCGGCAGTGCGCTGATGCTGCTCGAATGCTCCGGCGTCGGCGCGCAGATCGACCTCGACACCGTGCCGCGTCCCGAAGGCGTGCCGCTGCTGCGCTGGCTGCTGTCCTTTCCCAGCTTCGGCTACGTGCTGTCGGTGCGTCCGCGTCACCGGCTGCGCGTGCTCGAACGCTTCGCCGCGCGCGGCATCGCGGCGGCGCGCATCGGTCGCGTCACGGCCTCGCCCGAAGTGTGGCTGACCCAGCGCGGCGAGCGGGCGCTGCTGTGGAACGTGAAGGATGAGCCCTTCATCCGTGCGCCGCGGGAGACCCTCGATGTCTGAGCGGCTGCACATCGGTCTGCTGACGCATTCGGTCAATCCGCGCGGCGGCGTCGTGCACACGCTGGAGCTGGCGCAGGCGCTGCACGCGCAGGGCCACGCGGTGACCGTGTTCGCACCGGCCGCCGAAGGGCAGCGTCTGTTCCGCGGCATCGACTGCCGTTTCGAGCCGGTGCCGGTCGCAACGTACGCGACCGACGTGGTCGACATGGCCCGCCGCCGCATCGACGCCTTCGTCGACCACCTCGCACCGCGCCTCGAACAGACCCGCTTCGACGTGCTGCACGCACAGGACGGTCTCGGCGCCAACGCGCTGGCCACCTTGCAGCAGCGCGGTCTGATCGCCGGCTTCGTGCGCACCGTACATCACCTCGATCCGTTCGCCGATCCGCAGCTCGCGGCGTGGCAGACGCGAGGCGTGCGGGCTGCGTGCGGCGTGCTGTGCGTGAGCCGGCTGTGGCAGCAACGCCTGCAGGACGAACTGGGCGTGCAGGCGCACTGCGTGAGCAACGGCGTCGATCTGGCGCGCTACACCGGCACGCCGGACGCCCGCGATGCCGCGTTGGCGCGGCGCCTCGGCCTGCGCGGCGGCCCGGTCTTCCTCGCCGTCGGCGGCATCGAGGCGCGCAAGAACACGCGCCGCGTGCTGCAGGCCTTCGCGCTGCTCAAGCCGTCGCTGCCGCAGGCGCAGTTGGTGATCGCCGGCGGCGCCAGCCTGCTCGATCACGCCGACTACATGCAGGCCTTTAACGACGATCTGCGCACCAGCGGACTGCGCGAAGGCGCAGGCGGCGACGTCGTCATCACCGGCGCGCTCGAGGACGCCGACATGCCGTCGCTGTTCCGCCTCGCCGACGTGCTGGTGATGGCGTCCATCCGCGAGGGCTTCGGTCTGGTCGTGCTGGAGGCGCTGGCCAGCGGAACGCCGGTGGTCGCCTCGCGCATCGCGCCCTTCACCGAATACCTCGGCGACGACACCGCCAGCTGGGCCGACCCGCTCGATACCGCCTCGATCGCGCAGGCGATGCGGCACGCGCTCGATCCGGCCCGCGCCGCGCTGCTGCGCACGCCGCCGCCGGTCTGCCACCGCTACAGCTGGGCCGCCTGCGCCGCCCGCCACGTCGATCTGTACCGCGCGCTGTGCGCCGCGCCAGCGCGCCAACCCGAAACCGTCTGAGGACCCTCATGCCCGCCATGCACTTCACCGTCCGCTGGCCGGACGCGACCGAAACCCGCTGCTACTCGCCATCGCTGGTGATCAAGGACTACTTCGCGCCGGGCAGTCGCTATCCGCTGCCCGACTTCATGCGCTCGGCGCGCGAAGCACTGCACATCGCGTCCGAGCGGGTGCGCGCGAAGTACGGCTTTGCCTGTTCGGCCGCGATGGACCAGCTGGCCGATCTCGAACAGCTCGCCGCCCGCTGGGGCGACGACCCGAATACCCATGTCGAAGTCGTCGCCTTCGACGACTGACGCCACACCGAGGAGCTCCGAATGAACGCACCCGCCCACATCCCCCATCTGCCGGTCATCATCGTTGGCGGCGGTCAGGCCGGCCTGTCGATGAGCGCCTGCCTGCAGCAGTCCGGCATCGACCATCTGGTGCTGGAGAAGCACAGCGCCATGCACGTCTGGCGCACCCAGCGCTGGGACAACTTCTGCCTGGTCACGCCGAACTGGCAGTGCGCGCTGCCCGGCCACAGCTACGACGGCCCCGAGCCGCACGGCTTCATGAAGAAGGACGAGATCAATGCGTACCTCGACGCCTTCCGCCGCAAGGTGAATCCGCCGCTGCGCGAAGGCGTGTCGGTGCAGCGCATGACACCGCGACCGGATGGCGGCTTCCACGTATCGACCTCGGCCGGCGACTGGACCGCCGACCAGGTGGTGGTGGCCAGCGGCGGCTATCACGTGCCCATCGTGCCGCGCATGGCCGAGCGGCTGCCGGCCGGCATCGTGCAGCTGCACTCGGAGCAGTACCGCAACGCCGACGCGGTGCCGCCGGGCGCGGTGCTGGTGGTCGGTTCCGGTCAGTCCGGCGCGCAGATCGCCGAGGACCTGCATCTGGCCGGCCGCACCGTGCATCTGGCGGTGGGGGATGCGCCGCGCTGCGCCCGCTTCTACCGCGGCCGCGACGTCGTCGACTGGCTGGCCGACATGGGTTACTACGACATGCCGGTGACCGCCCACCCGCTGCGCGAGGGCGTGCGCGACAACACCAACCACTACGTGACCGGCCGCGACGGCGGGCGCGACATCGACCTGCGCCGCTTCGCGCTCGAAGGCATGCAGCTGTACGGCCTGCTGCAGGACTACCGCGACGGCGCACTGCAGTTCGCGCCCGGCCTGCGCGCTGCGCTGGACAGCGCCGACCGCATCTACAACGGCATCAACGCCGCCATCGACAAACATATCGCCGAGCGCGGCATCGATGCGCCGCCGCCGTCCGTCTATGAGCCGGTGTGGCAACCGGGCGACGAGTGCGCGGCGCTCGATCCGGTCGCCGCCGGCATCACCAGCATCATCTGGTGCATCGGCTTCTCGCCCGACTTCCGCTGGGTGGACGCGCCGGTGTTCAACGGCCGCGGCGATCCGGTGCATGTGCGCGGCGTGACGCAGCAGCCGGACCTCTATTTCCTCGGCCTGCCCTGGCTGCATACCTGGGGCTCGGGCCGCTTCTCCGGCGTGGCACGCGATGCCGAATACATTGCGGCGCGCATCGCCGAACGGCGCAGCGCGCAGCCCGCCGACACGGAGGCGCTGACATGCTGATGGACAGCGCTGAGCGCCTGCAGTCGTCGGCGGCGCTGCAGCAGCACTACTGCGCCGGCATGCCGCAGCTCGGGCTGTACGGCCTGGCCGAGAACTGGCTGCTGAAGGAGTGCGGCCACCTGCACTGGATGGCGATCGCCCGTGCGCAGGGCCGGGCGGTGCCGGACTTCGTCGACGCCGTCGGCCGCAAGTGCTACGCGGCGCTGACTGCGGTGCACCTGCGCGAAGCGCAGCTCGACGCAGTGGCGGAGAACGCGCCGTTCTCGCTGACGGTACGTGCCGTATCGCCCGGCCGCGCCCAGCACTTCAGCGCGCAGACCCTGCGCTGCGGCAACACGCGCGCGGCGCGCATCGAACTGCTGTCCGCTTTCGTGCGGCGCGATAGCGGCAGCAACCGCAGCATCGTGCGTGCGCCGGTCGAAGGCCCCGAATGCGGCGACCGCAGCTTGACCGACGCCGCACTGTCGCTGCAGGCGCGCGCCCGGCTGTTCCGCAGCGGCGACGGCGTCGCCCGCATGGGGCTGCAGCCGGCGGCGGGTGGGAGCGTGCTGCGCGCGGTCGACATCACGCCCTGTCCGCACAACGACTTCAACGGCGCCGGCCTGCTCTACTTCGCAAGCTTCCAGGCGCTGGCCGACCGCGCCGAACTGGCCTGCTTCGGGCTGCGCCCGGCGCTGACCGCCGAGCGGGAACTGTATTTCTACGGCAACATCGATCCCGGTGAGACGGTGCGTGTCGAACTGCTCGCCGCGCGCGAAGACGCCACCGAGTTCGCGCACTGGTGGCGCGTGCGCCGTAGCGCGGATGGCGCGCGCATCGCCGACCTGATCACCCGCAAACGACGACTGCCCTGAACGCCCCGATGGACAAGACTTCGCAGCACTGGCTCAAGCGCATCCGGTCGAGCAACAAGCCGGCCTATCTGCTGATCGCCGACCTCATCGCCGAGGACGTGCGCAGTGGACGGCTGAGCCCGCGCGACCGTCTGCCGGCGCTGCGCGACCTGGCCGACGCGCTCGAACTGAACTACACGACGGTGGCGCGTGGTTACGCCGAGGCGCGTAAGCGCGGGCTGATCGACGCGCGCGCCGGCATGGGCACCTTCGTCCGCGGCTCGACGCCGGGCATGGCGCTGCGTGGCGGCAGTGCAGCCGAAATGACAATGAACCTGCCGCCCGAGCCACAGGACCCCGCCTTGCTCGCCCACCTGCGCCACAGCGCAGGACAGCTGATGGCGCAGTCCGACTGGAACGATCTGTTGCGCTACCAGGATTTCGGCGGCACCCGCGACGACCGTGTGGCCGGCGCGCACTGGCTGCGCCAGCGGCTGCCGCTGTGCGCGGCCGAGCGTGTGCTGGTGTGCCCCGGCATCCACAGCGCGCTGACTGCGCTCGTTTCGCTGCTGGCGCGGCCGGGCGAAACGATCTGCGTCGAGTCGCTGACCTATCCGGGCATCAAGGCCATCGCCGCCCAGCTCGGCGTGCAGCTGCACGCGCTGCCGCTCGACGACGACGGCCCCAGCGCCGACGCCTTCGAGCACGCCTGCAAGACACTGAAGCCGCGCGCGCTGTACTGCAATCCGACGCTGCTGAACCCGACCACCGCCACCGTCAGCCGCGCGCGGCGCGAGGCGCTGGCCGACGTCGCGCTGCGCTACGCCATCCCCATCATCGAAGACGACGCCTACGCCATGTTGCCGCCCGAGGTGCCGCCACCGCTGGCGGTGCTGGCGCCGGCGCTCACCTATTACATCGGCGGTCTGTCGAAGTGTTTCGGCGCGGGATTGCGCGCGGCCTATGTGCACGCGCCGGGCCCGCGTCAGGCCGAGCGGCTGGCAGGCGCGCTGCGCGCGACCACGGTCATGTGCTCGCCGATCACCAGCGCACTGGCCACGCGCTGGATTACCGATGGCACCGCCGAAGCCATGCTGCAGGCGATCCGCGCCGAATCGATGGCGCGTCAGGCCTCGGCCGCGCGCATGCTGGCGGGACACGCGCTGCGTGCACAACCGGAAGGCTTCCACTTCTGGCTGCCGCTCAGTTCCGACGGGTCCATGGTCGAGTTCGCCTCCCACCTGCGCGCCCAGGGCGTGGCCGTCGTCGCCAGCGCCGCCTTCAGCACCGACGGCACCCCGCCGGACGCCGTGCGCGTCTGCCTCGGCGGCCCGATGTCGCGCGAAGACTGCGACATCGCGCTGCGCCTGATCGCCGACACGCTGGAACATCCGGTGCATCCGCATGCGAATGTGATGTGAGGGGCTGGGGACTAGGGGCTGGAGGCTGGAGGGCAGGGTGCGCCGGGGCGGAGCCAGAGGCGGTGAGCGGCGACACGACGAGCATGTCGCGGCCTCTGCGTGTCGGCGGCTTTTACACCGACCTGTCCGAGAAATGGCATTGATGGGGCCTGGTGAACGCAAGCCATTGCTTTTGCGGGACAGTGATGCCGGCAGCGCACGCTGTGGCGCAGCTCTTGCTCGCGGTCCATCGCATCGTGGCTTTCCGGTAGAGGAGCATCATCAATGAACGTAACCACCAAGGTATTCGTTGCCGCGGGACTGCTGGCCTCCATCGTCGCCGCCGTGCCGGCGCAGGCGGCAAGCCTGTCCGGTACCTACACGGCGGACGATTACGCAACCGTCTATCTGTCCACCGACCTGCTTGCCGACGCCAGTGAAATCATCAGCGACAAGACCACGCTCTGGGGTTCCAGCGAGACGTTCTCGGGCGCCGCGTTGGCAGCGGGGCAGGATTACTACCTGCTGATTCGTGCGCGTAACGTGTTCAGCGGTCCGGCCATGTTCATCGGGGATTTCTCGATCAGCGGCGAAGGTTTCCGGTTCGCCAACGGCGGGCAGACCCTCAGCACCGGCACCGCTTACTGGACGGTCAATGAAAGCGGTTTCGGCGCGCCGGGTGCGACACCGGTAAGTCTCGGAACCAATGCCGGCCTGCAGATCTGGGGTCAGCGCCAGGGCATTTCGGCCGACGCCGAAGCGATCTGGGCCTATTACGCGGACTGGAGCGCCGGCTACAACGGTCCGGCGTATTTCGTCGCCCAGATCGTCGCCGTGCCTGAACCGGGAAGCTGGGCGATGTTCGGCGCGGGACTGGCACTCCTGGCGATGCGCCGGCGCGCCGTGGAGCGCTGAACCGGCGCTACCGGAACAGGAAGCGGCTGCGCTCGCTGGCGCTTTCGTCCGGCCGCCCCAGTCGGGCGACCACGATGTCCAGCGGCTGCGCGCCGTGCAGCGTGCCGTCGTCGGGTGCGGACACGGTGAGCCGCAGGCTGGCCACGCTGTTGGCCGCCACGCGCAGGCGGTCGTTGCCGACGATGGTGGCACCCGGCACGCCGTCGATCTGTGCGACGTACTCGACCTCTTCGCGCGTCAGGTTGGCCACCTTCAGCAGGTAGGCGTTTTCGATTCGGCCGTCCGCAGTTTCGCGCATCAGCACGCCGCGGTCGCGCAGCACGTCGAGTCGCACTTCAGGGCGGCTCGCCATCTGCCACACACCGAGGGCGGCGAACAGCACGAGCAGCGCGGCGTAGATCTTCACGCGCGGCTGAACCGCCGTCGCACCCCGCCCGGACAGCGCGTGTTCGGAGGCGTAGCGGATCAATCCGCGCGCGCGGCCGACCTTGTCCATCACCGTGTCGCAGGCGTCGACGCACAGACCGCAGTTGATGCAGGCGTACTGGACGCCATTGCGGATGTCGATGCCGGTCGGGCACACCTGTACGCAGATCGCGCAGTCCACGCAGTCGCCTGCACCCCGGCTGCGCGCCGACGCGCGCGGTTCGCCGCGCAGTCTGTCGTAGCCGACCTGGCGCGTGTGCGCGTCGGTCATCACGCCCTGGAAGCGCGAGTACGGGCACATGTGCTGGCACACCGATTCACGTGCGAAGCCGGCCTGCAGATAGGTGAAGGCGGCGTAGAACAGCAGCCAGAAGCCTTCCCACATGCCGACGTCCCAGGCGGTGAGGCGCGGCAGCAGATCGCGGATCGGCGTGAAGTAGCCGACGAAGGTGATGGCGGTCCACGCCGCCAGCGCCAGCCACAGCGCGTGCTTGGCACCCTTGATCGCCGCCTTGCGCGGGCCCCAGGCTGCTGCGTCCAGCGCCCGGCGTGCGGCCGGCTTGCCTTCGAGCCGCGCCTCGATCCACGTGAACATCATTGTGTACACCGTCTGCGGACAGGCGAAGCCGCAGAACAGCCGTCCGGCCAGCGCGGTCACGAAGAACAGCGCCAGCGCCGCGACGATGAGCACGAAGGCGAACAGCAGTGCGTCCTGCGGCCACAGCACCCAATCGAACAGATAGAGCCGCTCGTGCGGTATGTCCATCCACAGCGCCGGCCGCACCGCGTCGCCGTCGCGCCAGGTGAGCCACACGCCGCCGTAGAACACGAGCTGGGTGAGCCACACCATGGCCCAGCGCCAGCTGTTGAAACGGCCGGACACTGCACGCGCATGCACGGTGCCCGGCCGGGGATGGAAAGTGAGTGGCACAGCGCGGACCGCGCCTCCCGCCAGCGTCGTATCGGTGTTCATCTGCAGGCTCCGGAAAGGGATGCCGGCAGTACACCCGCCGCGGGCGGACAGGAACAGATTCAGCCGAGTGAAATCACAATGGGTACAGATGGAATCCGTCGCGCCCCTTGATGCGGATCAGCTCACCGACGCGAGCGGATGCGGGATGCCCTTGTCGCCGTACGTGCGCACCACCTGCGCGATCACCACCTGATAGCCCTTTAGCCAGCGCCCCTGCAACTGCTTGGCCTTGATGTGCTCCGGGTGCCGCATCAGCGCCTGCAGCGCGTCCATCGAATCCCAGTAATAGACATTCGAAATGAGCCCGGTCTGCGCGTTCTCCCAGGCTTCCTCGCCGAGGTAGCCGGGAACGGAGCGGGCGACCCCGGCGATGACTGCGTCCAGCGCGTGGAAGTCGTCGTCGTACTGGCGTTTGGCGAAGGTGAAGGTGGAGGTGTACATGAAGGATGGCTCGTCGGAGAAACGTTCTGGAAAGATGACTCGTGGCCAGTGTATGAATAGGTCGCCAGCGGCCTGAACGAAAAGAAAGCGGTCTTCGGGGGCATCAACGCTGCGGCCGCGCGTCCCGCAGCACTTCCGTCGGAGCGGTGGGCGACCTGTTGATGCTGTGCCGGCGATCAGGGCGCGCATTGACCGCCGCGATCAGCATGCCTGTATTCCTAAGCGTCGAGATAGGTGCATATATCATGACCTCGTGCTACCTAGGAGCAGTCGAGTTCGGCGCTCTTCAGAAGCGCTTCCGCGCCGGACATATGCATCGTGTCCAGCCCGCATCGTCGTCCGTGCTACTCCGCATACAGATGATCGAGAGGATGTCCTTGCCGGCGTTCAGGATCAGAAGTTCGGCCGATGCCAGTCCCCTTGCATCGGTTCATACTGGTGCCCGTCGCATTCATGTGTCGGCGACCGATACCCTGCTCGGCGGCGTCAGATGACCGCGAATTTTCTGCTCGAATACGTGCGAATCCAGCGTATCTATGCACGTCTGGCGCGGAAAGACTTGTCCAACCGGCAGGCGCGCGAGGTCGTCGAACAGGGTTTCAGTGTCGTCGACGATTGGTACGACAGCGATACGGTGGCGGCAATGCGCGCCGCCGTACCGGAGGTCTCTACGCTCGCGGTTGAACCGCAATCGCCGTCGGTGCGCTCACTGCACGACGCGTCGTCGATGGCCGCTTTTGCGCCGTTCTTCGAGGACTCGCGCATTCGCGACGTGGTCGAGACCATCATGGGGGCGCGCGCTGAACGGGTGCGCGACTGGGCCCAGGTCAGGCTGGCGGACGGACCGCGCGGCGCGTTCGACGAATTCTTTCACATCGACAGTTTCAAGCACCGCATCAAGGCCTTCCTCTATCTGACCGATGTCGGTCACGACGACGGGACGCTGGTGGTGGTTCCGAACTCCACCAAGGGATTCTGGCGCGTTCCGCTTGCGCACGAGCTTTACAGCGTGGAAAGGCGCAGCGCTGCAAGCTGGGACACCGAAAAGGCGTCGTATGACGCGATATCGGGCCGCATCGAGAACCACTTTGCCGGTTGTCTGACGCATTACCGCGCCGAACTGCTGATGCGCCGGCGCAAGCTCTCACCGGTTCCGCTGCGCGGCAAGGCCGGCACGCTGGTTATCTGGGACAGCCGTTGCTTGCACAAGCACATCCCTTCGGCGATGAATCGCCGCGTCATGCTCGAAGCCGTATTTGCGTGTGCCGGGGCTTATGGCTGATCCGGTGGGGCGGCGTTCCGGGCCTCGATTCGCTGCTTGATCCGTTGCACCTCCTCGTAGAATTCGCCCACCACACCCTTGCCGCAGTAGCCCCGTTCGCGCATCAGGGCGTCCACCATCGTGCTGTCGAAACGCAGCATCGAACCGAGGTGGGCTTCCATGTCCTCCTCATAGACATCCTGCGGATAGAGCCCGTCTTTGGCAGCGAGATAGCAGTTGAACAGGATGTCGATGATGAGCACCAGCCAGACGCGTTGCTGCTGGTCCTTCAGCGTGTACGCGCTGCCGGGGCTGTACATCGCGGCATCCAGTTCGGAAATCGCCGGCACCTGGATGCTCAGTTCCTTCTTGCGCATCCATTGTTCGTAAATGGTCTGCAGGCTCTGGTTCTTTTCGGTGGTCCTGGTCAATCGGCTCACGCTGACGGCGATCCAGATGCCGACGACGGCGTTGGCCAAGCCGACAAGGACGGCGGCCCAGTCCGCCGCCGACCCGGGGGCGGACAATATCTTTTCGATCATGTGAAACTCCGTTTCAACGCTGTCAGACCGACCCTCTGACGCAAGGAGAACGCCCACGCTTGACAGAACCGGCGGCCTGAAGCGCTCTTTCCGATACCCAGCGGTGCGCTCTTTCGTCCCCCTGACATGTCGCTCTCCTGCAGCGCCGGTCAGAGCGCTGCGCTGTCGTTAGGCTGTCGCGCCCGTGCTTTAGAGCATGGAGGCGATCAAGCGACCCAAGGCCGCGAGCGCCTCGCGCTGCGATGGACTCTCAGAATGCCCGAAGTTCAGCCGCACGAAATTCCGGAACTCCCTCTGCGCCGAAAAGATCGGCCCCGGCGCGATGCTGATGCCTCTTGCCAGCGCTTCGCGGTGAAGCGCCAATGTGTCGCAGCCTTCCGGCAGTTCGAGCCACAGGAAATAGCCGCCCTCCGGTTCGGCCATGCGGGTGCCGGCGGGGAAATGGGCTTCGACGTCGGCGACCAGTGCGGCCATCTGTGTTCGCAGGGTGCTACGCAGCGTGCGCAGGTGGCGGTCGTAGCCGCCCTGTTTGAGGTAGTCGGCGAGCGCGTGCTGCAGCGCGACCGGGGTGGCGAGGCTGAATGACAGCTTCTGCCGGCGGATCGCGTCGGCGTAGCGGCCGGCGGCGACCCAGCCGACGCGGAAGCCGGGGGCCAGGCATTTCGAGAAGGACGACACATGCATGACGCAGCCGTCGCGGTCGACCGCCTTGCTGCACAAGGGCGCCTGTTCGCCGTGGTGCAGTTCGGCATAGACGTCGTCCTCGATCAGCGGCACGTCGTGGCGGTCGAGCAGGGCCATCAGCTGGCGGCGACCGTCGTCGGGCACGCAGGCGCCGGTCGGGTTGGCGTAGTTCAGCATGAACAGGCAGGCGCGCACCGGGTGCTTCTTAAGGAGCTGTTCGAGTGCGGCGAGGTTCACGCCCTCGCGCGGGTGGCTGGGTACTTCGACCACTTTGAGCCCGAGCCGCTCGGCGGCCTGCAGGCCCGCATAGAAGGTGGGAGATTCGACCGCGATCAGGTCGCCCGGCCGGGTCACCGCCTGCAGGCAGAGGTTCAGCCCCTCCATCGCGCCATTGGTGATGATGATGTCGTCCGGCGACACGTCGGCGCCGAGGCCGAGGTAGCGCAGCGCGATCTGCCGGCGCAGTTCGGGGTGGCCCGGCGGCAGGTCGGTCAGCGTGTCCAGCGGTTTGATGCGGCGCGCGGCGGCAGCGAGGCAGCGGCCGAGGCGGTCGAGCGGGAACAGTTCGGGCGCCGGAAAGCTGGAACCCAGCGGCACGACAGCCGGGTCGCGCACGCTGTCGAGGATTTCGAAGATGAAGTCGCTCACCTGCAGCGCGGTCGAGCGTTGCCCCGGCCGCGACATGGCCGGTTCCGGCAGGCGTTGGCCGAGGCGGGCGCGCACGAAATAGCCGGAGCGCGGGCGCGCCTCGACCAGGCCGCGGCTTTCAAGCAGCGCGTAGGCCTGGGTGACGGTGATCGGGCTGAGGTCGTGCGCGCGGCAGGCATGGCGCACCGAGGGCAGGCGGTCGCCCGGGCGCAGCACGCCGTCGGCGATCAGTTGCGCGGTGCGGTCGGCGAGGTGCTGGTAGAGCGTCATGCGCCGATGCTATCAGGCGCGCGCCGGCCGCCTGGCGTGTCTCAGTCGGTCAGCTTGCCGAAGCCGAGCAGCCGGGTGCCGCCGCCCGCGGGGTTGGGGCCGTAGATGCCGAGGATGCGTGCGTATTCCGGTGCGTAATAGCGGCCGACCGAACCGCCGCGCACGCAGACGGTGTCGCCGGTGGTCGCTTCGACGGTCACGCCGCCCGATTCGACGAACAGCCGGCCTTCGAGCACGTAGGCGTATTCGTCGTGCGCGTGCTCGTCGGTCCACGTTTCGCCGCGCAGTTCCCACTCCATCAGCACCGGCGCGGTCCAGCCCTGCGGGTCGGGGCGGGTGATCCAGTGCACACCCGGTCCGCCGTCGGCGACCAGGGGCTCTTTCGGATATTTCACCGGTGCGTCCGGCATGAGAGGCCTCCTGAATGTGCGGTCACCGCGATCCGCCCCGGACGATGTCGTGCCGAGGGCGGGCGCGGATATCGAGAGCGGATTATTCGGGCCGGGGCGGGGCAGGGCAATGCCCCGAAAGAGGTAGCTGCGCGCGTTCTGCCTCAATGCGGCGGTGCAAGATTGACAGACGACATTCAAGGGTCTAGATTCAAACGAACGTTTGAACATGAGGCCGTGCTTCACGCCATGGACGCCCGCCGCAACCGACCTTCCGTGATCGAAACGCGCACCCGCATCCTTGATGCGGCGCAGTCGCTGTTTGCCGCCCACGGTTTCGAGGCGACCTCGATGAGGATGATCACGACCACGGCCAGCGTCAATCTGGCGGCCGTCAATTATCACTTCGGATCGAAGGACGTGCTGGTGCAGGAAGTGCTGCTGCGCGGACTTCGACCGCTCAATGCGCTGCGCATGCAGGCGCTCGACGAAGCTGAAGCGGCTGCCGGCGGCGCGCCGGTGAAGGCGCGGGTGATCGTCGAATGCTTCTTCAGCGGCTCGCTCGCGCTGGCGGCGCAGAGCGAACAGGGTCGCGAATTCATGCGCCTGCTGGGCCGCACCTTCACCGAACCGTCGGCGGTGGTGCGCGAGTGTCTGGCGACCGAGTACGCGCCGGTGATCGGCCGCTATCGCGACGCCCTGAGCCGCGCGCTGCCGGCGGTGCCGGTCGAGGACATCGTGTGGCGCCTGCATTTCATGTTCGGCGCCATGTCCTACGCGGTATCCGGCATCGACACGCTGCAGGTGATGACCGGCGTACAGATCGACGAGCCGGACGCGATGGCGCGCATGGTGCCGCGATTGATGAGTTTCCTGCTCGGCGGCCTGCGTGCGCCGTTGCCGGAATCGAACTGATGGGGCGAAAGCACCGACGATTGCAACTAGATTGGAACTAGACTGCGGACAGAAGCGCCTTGCGCGCCTATCGCAGCAGCATGACCGGACGAGGAGACTCAAATGACCTGGATGCTTCTTCTGCTGTTGCCGTTGGGCTTGATCGCACTGGCCTATATGCGGGTACCGCTGCTGCTGATCACCGCGGCACTGGCCGCCTGGCTGGTCGCCGCGGCGCTGCATTTCGACTGGTCGGTCGCCGCCTGCGTCGCCGCCGCCGTGCTGTTCGGTGTGCCGGCGCTGCTGCTGAACCTGGTGCCGCTGCGCCGCGCACTGATTTCGCGGCCGCTGCTGGTGGTGTATCGCAACATCCTGCCGCCGATGTCGGATACCGAACGGATTGCACTCGAAGCGGGCACCGTCTGGTGGGAAGGCGAACTGTTCCGCGGGCATCCCGACTGGCAAAAGTTGCACGCCTACCCGGAACCGCAACTGAGCGCCGAAGAACAGTCCTTCCTCGACAACGAGGTCGACGAACTGTGCCGCCTGTCCGACGACTGGCGCATTTCGCACGAACTGAAGGACCTGCCGCCCGAGACCTGGCAATACATCAAGGACAAGGGCTTCCTCGGCCTCATCATCCCGAAGAAGTACGGCGGCAAGGAGTTCTCCGCCTGGGCGCATTCGCAGATCGTGACCAAGCTGTCGACGCGCTGCTCCGCTTCCGCGGTGACGGTGATGGTGCCGAACTCGCTCGGCCCGGCCGAACTGCTGCTGCATTACGGCACCGACGCGCAGAAGGATCACTATCTGCCGCGTCTGGCCAAGGGGCTGGAAATTCCGTGTTTCGCGCTGACCAGTCCGCAGGCGGGGTCGGACGCGGCGTCGATCCCCGACTACGGCATCGTCTGCCGCGGCATGCACGAGGGCCGCGAAGTGCTGGGCATGCGCGTGACCTGGGACAAGCGCTACATCACGCTGGGTCCGGTCGCCACGCTGCTCGGCCTGGCTTTCCGCCTGTACGACCCCGACCACCTGCTCGGCGACACCGAAGACATCGGCATCACTTGCGCGCTGATTCCGACCGACCATCCGGGCGTGCAGATCGGCCGCCGCCACTTCCCGCTGAACGCGGTATTCCAGAATGGCCCCAACTGGGGGCGCGACGTGTTCATGCCGCTGGAGTGGATCATCGGTGGGCCGGCGATGGCCGGGCAGGGCTGGCGCATGCTGATGGAGTGCCTGGCCGCCGGCCGCTCGATCTCGCTGCCCGCCTCCAACACCGGCATGGCCAAGCTCACCGCACGCGCAGTCGGTGGCTATGCCCGCGTGCGCAGCCAGTTCAAGACCGCGATCGGCCGCTTCGAAGGCATACAGGAACCGCTGGCCCGCATCGGCGGCCACCTCTACATGATGGACGCCGCGCGGCGGATGACCGCGTCCGCCATCGACCTCGGCGAGAAGCCGTCGGTGGTGTCGGCCATCGTCAAGTACCACATCACCGAGCGCGCCCGCATCGTCGTCAATGACGGCATGGACATCCTCGGCGGCAAGGGCATCTGCCTTGGCCCGTCGAACTTCCTCGGCCGCGCCTACCAGCAGATCCCGATCGGCATCACGGTCGAAGGCGCGAACATCCTGACGCGCAGCCTCATCATCTTTGGCCAGGGCGCCATCCGCTGCCATCCCTACGTGCTGCGCGAAATGCGCGCCGCGCTGGCAGACGACACGCCGGAAGCACTCACCGAGTTCGACGACGCGCTGTTCGCCCACATCGGCTACACCGCGAGCAACGCAGTGCGCACGCTGATCACCGGCCTGACCGGTTCGCACTGGGTCGGCGTGCCGGGCGATCTGGCGCCGGAGACGCGCCGCTACTACCAGCAGCTCACCCGCTTCTCGACCGCCTTCGCCTTCATCGCCGACGCCGCCATGCTGACCATGGGCGGCGACCTCAAGCGCAAGGAAAAGCTGTCGGCGCGGCTGGGCGACATCCTGTCGCTGATGTATCTGTGCTCGGCCACGCTGAAGCGCTACGAAGCCGAAGGGCGCCAGGCCGCCGACGCGCCGCTGATGCACTGGGCGATGTGGGACGCCATGTTCCATGCGCAGACCGCATTCGAAGGCGTCATTTCCAACTTCCCGAACCGGCTGATCGGCATGCTGCTGCGCCGCCTCATCTTCCCGCTCGGCCGGCCCTACGTGGTGCCATCGGACCGCCTCGGCGGCGAGGTGGCAAAGCTGCTGATCGAGCCTTCGGCGACGCGCGACCGGCTGACCGCCGACATGTACGTGCCGCAGGACGAGCACGATGCGGTCGGCGCCATCGAACATGCGCTGCAGGCGACGGTGGCCGCCGAGGCGATCGAAGCCAAGGTGCGCGCGGCACAGAAGCGCGGCGAACTGAAGGCGCGCGGGCCGGGCATGATGCGTGCCGCCTTCGAAGCCGGCGTCATCGACGCGCAGGAATTCGCGCTGGTCACCCGGCGCGACGAACTGCGCGACCGCGTGGTCAAGGTGGACGATTTCGCGCAGGACTTCGGCGCCGACGCCGTGCCCGCGACGCCGGCCGAGGCGCGCAACGTGACCGCGCTCGCCGCCTGAGGAGTGTTCATGTCCTTGCCTGAAGTATTCGTCGTCGATGGGGCGCGCACCCCCTTCCTGAAGTCGCGCAACGCGCCCGGTCCGTTCGCCGCGGCCGACCTCGCCGTGGCGGCCGGCAACGCGCTGCTGGCGCGCCAGCCTTTCCGGCCGGATCAGCTCGACGAAGTCATCCTCGGCTGCGCCGCGCCGTCTGCCGACGAAGCGAACATTGGCCGCATCGCCGCGCTGCGCATGGGCTGCGGCGACCGTGTGCCGGGCTGGACGGTGATGCGCAACTGCGCCAGCGGCATGCAGGCGCTCGATTCGGGCCTCGCCAACATCCAGCGCGGCCGCGCCGACCTGGTGCTCGCCGGTGGCGTCGACGCGCTGTCGCGCGCCCACTTGCTGTTCTCCGACGCCATGGTGCGCTGGCTGTCGCAGTGGTACGCGGCGAAGACCTTGGGTCAGCGCGCCGCGCTGATCACGAAGTTCAGGCCGGCGATGCTGGCGCCGGTGATCGGCCTGATCAAGGGACTGACCGATCCGGTGATCGGCCTGAACATGGGTCAGACCGCCGAGAACCTCGCGGCGAAGTTCGGCATCAGCCGCACGCAGATGGATTTCTACGCCATGCGTTCGCACCAGCGCACGGCACGCGCGCTCGACGAAGGCTGCTTTGGCGAAATCGTGCCGCTGACCGACCGCGACGGAAAGCTGTACGCCGAAGACGACGGCATGCGTCGCGATTCGTCGGTCGAGCGGCTGGCAAAGCTGCGGCCGGTATTCGACCGCAAGCACGGCCACATCACCGCCGGCAACAGTTCGCAGGTGACCGACGGCGCGAGCTGGCTGCTGCTCGCTTCGCAGAAGGCCGTCGACCAGTACGGCCTGAAGCCGCTCGGCCGCATCCTCGACGTGCAGTGGGCGGCGCTCGATCCGGCGCAGATGGGGTTGGGGCCGGTGCATGCGGCGACGCCCATCCTGCAGCGCCACGGCCTCGGGCTGAACGACCTCGACGCCTGGGAGATCAACGAAGCTTTCGCCGCCCAGGTCATCGCCTGCGTCGAGGCGTGGAAGAGCGACAGCTACTGCCGCGAACAGCTCGGACTGTCACACGCGCTCGGTACGCTGGACGAACGACGCCTCAACGTCGACGGCGGCGCGATCGCGATCGGCCATCCGGTCGGCGCCAGTGGTGCCCGCATCGTGCTGCACCTGCTGCACGTGCTGAAGCGCCGTGGCGGTGGCCGCGGCATGGCGTCGATCTGCATCGGCGGCGGACAGGGTGGTGCGATGCTGGTGGAAAGCGCATGAGCGTGCACGCAAGCGATCTGAAGCACTGGCGCATCGAGCGTGACGAAGACAACCTCGTCTGGCTCGTGTTCGACCGCGCCGGCGAGCACGTGAATACGCTGTCCGGTGAGGCGATGCGCGAACTGGGCCTGGTGCTCGACGCCTTCGACGCCGCACCGCCGCGCGCGCTGGTCATCCTGTCTGGCAAGACGACCGGCTTCATCGCCGGTGCCGATATCGGCGAGTTCGGCGCGGTGAAGGACGAAGCCGGCGCGCGCGACATCGTCGGTCGCGGCTGGAACCTGTTCAACCGGCTGGCCGCCGTGCCTTACCCGACCTGCGCGCTGGTGCGCGGCTTCTGCGTCGGCGGCGGCACCGAACTGTCGCTGGCCTGCCGCCACATCGTCGCGGTCGATGAACCGGGCACCCGCTTCGCGCTGCCCGAAGTGCTGCTCGGCATCGTCCCGGGCTGGGGCGGCATGCTGCGTCTGCCGCAGCGCATCGGCGCACCGGCCGCGCTGGACATGATGCTCACTGGCCGCGCACTCGACGCGAAGCGGGCGAAGGCGGCCGGCCTGGTCGACGAAATCGCGCCGGCGCGACTGATGCGCGAGCACGCCCGCGCCCGCGTGCTGGCCGACCCGCCGCGCCGCCCGCTGTCGCCGGGACAGCGCCTGCTGCTCGGTCCGCTGCGCGGCGTGGTGGCGAAGAAGGCACTCGAAGGTGTGGCGAAAAAGGCACGCCGTGAGCATTACCCGGCGCCTTACGCCATCGTAGAAATGTGGCGTGACTTCGGCGGCAATGCGCTGGCGGTGCCGGCCGATCACCCGTCGTCGATGGCCGCGCTGGTGGCCCACCCGACCACGCCCAATCTGCAGCGCGTCTATCACCTGCGCGAGCGGCTGCGCGGCTACGCGAAAAGCGACGTCGGCTTGCCGCCCGTCCGCCGTGTGCACGTCGTCGGCGCCGGTGTCATGGGCGGCGACATCGCCGCCTGGTGCGCGCTGCGCGGCTTCCATGTGACCTTGCAGGACAACGGCCTGGCGCGCATCGCGCCGGCGATGCAGCGGGCGGCGAAGGCCTTCGCGCGCAAGTTTCGCCGCGACCGCCAGGCGCAGCGCGACGCGCTCGACCGGCTGATTCCGGACCCGACCGGCGCCGGTGTCGCCGGTGCCGACCTGATCATCGAAGCGATCTTCGAGGACCTCGACGCCAAGCGTGCGCTGATGCGCGAGGTCGAGCGGCGCGCCCGCCCCGACGCGCTGCTCGCCACCAATACATCCAGCCTGCGCATCGAGGACATCGCGCAGGCGCTGCACGTGCCCGGCCGACTGGTCGGCATCCATTTCTTCAATCCCGTGGCGAAGATGCCTCTGGTCGAAGTGGTGCGCGGCGCCGACAGCTTCGAACAGGCAGTGCAGCGGGCGGCCGCCTTCGTCGGTGCGCTCGACAAGCTGCCGCTGCCGGTGGCCAGCGCGCCAGGCTTTCTGGTCAACGCGGTGCTCGGACCCTACATGCTCGAAGCGATGAAGTGCGTCGACGAAGGCGTGTCGCCCGAAGTGGTCGATCGCGCCGCGCTCGACTTCGGCATGGCGATGGGCCCGATCGAACTGGTGGACACCGTCGGCCTCGACATCGCAATGGCGGCGGGCGCCCGCCTGACGGGCGGTGCGACAGCGCCGGTCTGTCTGCAGCAGCGGATTGATGCCGGGCACCTCGGTTGCAAGAGCGGGCAGGGTTTCTACGTCTGGAAGGATGGCCGACCGGTGCGCACCGGCGCCGCTGCCGTGCCGGAAGGACTGGCGGCGCGGCTGGTCGAGCCGCTGATCCGGGTTACGCGCCGCTGCGTCGAGCAGGGCGTGGTGGCCGACGCCGACCTGGCCGACGCCGGCCTCATCTTCGGCGCCGGCTTCGCTCCCTATACCGGCGGACCGCTGCACTATCATGCGGTTTCCGCAATGCAACATCAGAGTCGTAAATGAGCCAGAACATAGAACACCTTCCTGAAGAACAACCCGCGCTGCGCATGCTGCCCATGCCGCGCGACATCAACGCGGCCGGCGACATCTTCGGTGGCTGGGTCATGTCGCAGGTCGACGTCGCCGGATCGATCGCCGCGATGCGCCGTACGCGCTGCCGCGTCGTGACGGTGGCGGTCAATTCATTCGTTTTCCTGCAGCCGATCACCACGCAGTACCTCGTGTCCTTCTACTCGCGCGTCGCGCGTGTCGGCACCACGTCGATCACGGTCGATGTCGACGTCTACGCGGAAACCGGCTATGACAACGTGAAAATCCTTAAGGTCGCCTCGGCACAGCTCACCTATGTCGCGGTGAACGAGGACGGCAGCAAGCGACTGATCGCACCGGAACAGTCCTGACAGTATTCGGTGTGCCCTGTGCAGGGACACGCCGTGAACGCAGCAACCTTTACGACGCACAGAGGAGGAGTCATGACGAAGACGAAACAGCGCCGCAGCCACGGTGCCACGATAAAAGTTCTGGCCGTGGCGATCGGCGCGGTCGGCTCGACCGCCAGCCACGCAGCGGCCTTCCAGCTGCTCGAAGGCAACGCGAGCGGCCTGGGCAACGCCTACGCCGGCAGTGCGGCAGTCGCCGAAGACGCCAGCACGGTGTTCTTCAATCCGGCCGGCATGACGCTGCTGCCCGGTCGCAACCTCGCCTTTTCGGTTGACCTGGTACGGCCGCAGGCCGAGTTCTCGAACGGCGGGTCCACCAACGCCTTCGCCCAGGGTCCGGGTGGCAATGGCGGCGATGCCGGCGACTGGGCCGCGATTCCGGCCGGCTACATGACCTGGCAACTGACCGACCGTCTGTTCGCAGGTCTCGGTGTGGGGGCACCTTTCGGGCTCAAGACGCAGTACAACAACGACTGGGCCGGACGGTTTCACGCGATCAAGTCCGAACTCAAGACGGTCAATATCAACCCGTCCATCGCTTTCAAGGTCAATGACGTGTTCTCGATCGGCCTGGGCGTGAACTTCCAGCGTATCGATGCCGATCTGACCAATGCGGTGAACGCGGCGGCCATCGCCGGCGCCGGCGCCACTGCACTGGGACGCATACGCGGCGACGACACGGCCTGGGGCTGGAACATCGGCGCCATGTTCCAGCTGTCGCCGGACACGCGTCTCGGCGCGACCTATCGTTCCAAGGTCGATTACAAGCTCGAAGGCACCGCACGTTTCAGCGGATTGAATGCAGCCGGCGCGGCCGCTGCACCGACGCTCAACGCGCTGCGCGGTGGCGATGTGACCGCCGATGTCGAGTTGCCCGATACGGCCACCTTCAGTGTGATGCAGAAGATTTCCGACCGCTGGACCATGCTCGGTGACATCAGCTGGACCGGCTGGTCGACGCTCCAGGAACTGGCGGTGGACCGGGTCGATGGCGTCAACGTGACGACCGAGGAACTGAAGTGGCGCGACACCTGGCGCGTCGCCTTCGGCGGCACCTATGCCTACACCGATGCCCTGAGCCTGAAGTTCGGCCTGGCCTGGGACCAGACGCCAGTGCGCGACACCACGCGCCTGCCACGCGTGCCCGACGAGGACCGCGTCTGGCTTTCCTTCGGCCTGCAGTGGCGCCCGGACGCGACCTCCGCGGTCGACGTGGGCTACGCCCATCTGTTCGTCAAGGACGCGAAGATCAATACCAACGGCGGCAATGCACTGGCCAAGGGCACGCTGGTCGGCGAGTACGAAAACTCGGTCGACATCCTCGGCGTGCAGTACTCGACCCGCTTCTGATCCGTCCTTCCTGTCGTACCCGGTCCGGTCGCCGTGCGCGGCCGGACCGCCTCTCCCGGGAGTCCGCATCGTGACATCCTCCAGATTCCGCATCCGTCGCGTCGCCGTACTGGGCGCCGGCGTGATGGGCGCGCAGATCGCCGCCCACTGCGCCAACGCGAACGTTCCCGTCATCCTGTTCGACCTCGCCGCGAAGGAGGGTGACCCCGACGCCATCGTCAAGCGCGCCATCGCCGGCCTGAAGAAGCTCGAACCGGCGCCGCTGGCCACCGCCGACCGCGCCGCCCATATCGAAGTGGCGAACTACGACCGCGACGCGCACCGGCTCGCCGACTGCGATCTGGTGATCGAAGCCATCGCCGAGCGCATGGACTGGAAGCATGGCCTGTACGCCAAGGTGGCGCCGCATCTTCGCGGTGACGCGATCTTCGCCACCAATACCTCCGGCCTGTCGATCAACGCGTTGGCCGACGGTTGCCCGGAAGCGATGCGCAGCCGTTTCTGCGGCGTGCATTTCTTCAATCCGCCGCGCTACATGGCGCTGGTCGAACTGATTCCGGCGCGCGGCACCGACGCCGCGCTGCTCGACCGCCTCGAAGATTTCCTCACCACCACGCTGGGCAAGAACGTGGTGCGCGCGCTCGACACGCCCAACTTCGTCGCCAACCGCATCGGGGTGTTCTCGATGCTGGCGGCCATGCACCACACCACCCGGCTGGGCCTGGGCTTCGACGAGGTCGACGCGCTGACCGGCCCGGCGATCGGCCGACCGAAATCGGCCACCTACCGTACCGCCGACGTGGTCGGCCTCGACACGCTGCTGCATGTCGTCAAGACCATGACCGACAACCTGCAGGGCGACCCCTGGCATCGCCACTACGTCGCGCCGGCCTGGCTCGCTGCACTGGTCGAGCGCGGCGCGCTCGGCCAGAAGACCAAGGCCGGCGTCTATCGCAAGGACGGCAAGGCGATCAAGGTGCTCGACCTCGCGCAGCAGGACTACCGCGACGCCGCCGGCGCCATTGCCGACGAGGTGCAGGCCATCCTCGCCGAGCGCGATCCGGCCATGAAGCTGGCTGCGCTGCGTGCCAGCGAACATCCGCAGGCGCAGTTCCTGTGGTCCATCTTCCGCGACGTGTTCCATTACGTCGCCGTGCATCTCGGCGACATTGCGCACAACGCGCGCGACGTCGACTTCGCGATGCGCTGGGGCTTCGGCTGGAGCGCTGGCCCGTTCGAAACCTGGCAGGGCGCCGGCTGGCAGCAGGTCGCCGGATGGCTGCGCGAGGACATCGCCGCCGGCCGCACGATGTCGGACGCACCGCTGCCGGCCTGGGTGTTCGAACGGCACGGCGTGCACGACGCGGCTGGTTCATGGTCGGCCTCGGCCGCGAAGCTGGAGCCTCGCAGCGTATCGCCGCGCCAGCTCTTCCCCGAGCGCGTGCTGGCCGAAGTGCCGCGCGCGACGCACACCGTGTGGGAAGGCGAGGAGGTGCGGCTGTGGACGCTGGACGACGCCGACGGCGAGCGGGTGCCGGTGCTGTCCTTCAAGAGCCGCATGTCCTGCGTCGGCCCGAAGGTGCTCGATGGCATCCGCGAGGCGATCGCGCGCGCCGAGCGCGATTTCGACGGTCTGGTGATCTGGCAGCCGCAAGGGCCGTTCTCGGTCGGCGCCAACCTGAAGCAGATCCGTCCGGTACTCGAAGCGGGTGACTTCGTGCGGCTTGAGCGCGTGATCAACGACTTCCAGCAGGCGTCGATGGCGATCAAGTACGCCCAGGTGCCGGTGATCACCGCGGTGCAGAACATGGCGCTCGGCGGCGGCTGCGAATTCGTCATGCACTCGCCGCGCGCGGTGGTGGCGCTTGAAAGCTATATCGGTCTGGTTGAAGCGGGCGTGGGTCTGATTCCGGCTGGCGGTGGCTGCAAGGAATTTGCGATCCGCGCCGCCCGTGCGGCCGAGGCGTCGGCGACGAAGGACCCGATGAATTTCCTGCAGTCGGTGTTCCAGACCATCGCCATGGCGAACGTATCGAAGAGCGCACGCCACGCGCAGGAACTGGGTCTGCTGAAGCAGGAGGACGTTGTCGTCATGCACGCCAGCGAACTGCTGCACGTCGCCCGTCGCAACGCGGTGGCGATGGCCGACAGCGCCTGGCGGCCGCCGCTGCCGGCGGTCGATATTCCGGTGGCCGGCCGAAGCGGCATCGCGACGCTGGACATGATGCTGGTGAACATGCGCGAGGGCGGCCTGATTTCGGCGCACGACTACCGCGTCGCGCACGCGTCGGCGACCGCGCTGTGCGGCGGCGACATCGAAACCGGCGCGCGGGTGAACGAACAGTGGCTGCTCGAAGTCGAGCGCGCGCTGTTCGTCGATCTGCTGAAGACGAAGGAAACGCAGGCGCGTATCGCGCACATGATGGACACCGGCAAGCCGCTGCGGAACTGACGGGAGATTCGCGATGAAACAGATACAGGATGCCTACATCGTCGCCGCCAAACGCACGCCGGTGGCGAAGAAGGGCGGTGCCTTCCGCCACGTGCGGCCGGACGACATGCTGGCGCACGCGCTGCGCGGCGTGGTCGACGCGGTGCCCGAATTCGACCTGAACGACATCGGCGACGTGGTCGTCGGCTGCGCGATGCCGGAAGCCGAGCAGGGCATGAATGTCGCCCGCATCGGTCTGTTGCTGGCCGGTTTCCCGGTGTCGGTGCCGGGCGTCACGGTGAACCGCTTCTGCGCCAGCGGGCTCAACGCGGTAGCCGATGCGGCGCTGAAGATCATGACCGGCCAGTGCGACATCGCCATCGGCGCGGGCACCGAATCGATGACGGTGATGCCGACCATGATGGGCAACAAGGTGACGGTGAATCCGCGCGCCTTCGAGTCACCGGAGAACGTGGCCATCGCCTACGGCATGGGCCTGACGGCAGAGAAGGTGGCGCACAAGTATGCCGTGTCGCGCGAGGACCAGGACGCCTTCGCGCTCGAATCCCATCGGCGCGCGCTGGCGGCGATCGCTGCCGGCCGCTTCGCCGGTGAAATCCTGCCCTACACGGTGCGCAGCCATCTGCCCGATCTGGCGAGCAATACGGTGCGCATCGTCGAACGCGTGTTCGATACCGACGAAGGCCCGCGGGCCGATTCCAGCGCCGAAGGCCTGGCGAAGCTGCGGCCGGTGTTCGCCGCGTGCGGCTCGGTCACCGCCGGCAACAGTTCGCAGATGTCGGACGGCGCGGCGGCGGTGCTGCTGATGTCGGACGCGGCGGTGCAGCGCACCGGTGCGACGCCGATCGCGCGCTTCCGCAGTTTCGCGGTGGCCGGCGTGCCGCCGGAGATCATGGGCATCGGCCCGGTCGAAGCGATCCCGCGCGCGCTGAGGCAGGCCGGCATCACGCAGGCCGACCTCGACTGGATAGAGCTGAACGAGGCCTTCGCCGCGCAGGCGCTGGCCGTCATGCGCACGCTGGATCTCGATCCGGCGAAGGTGAACCCGCTGGGCGGCGCCATCGCGCTCGGCCATCCGCTGGGCGCCACCGGCGCCATCCGCACCGCCACCGTCATCGCTGCCATGCAGCGCGGCGAAGCGCGTACCGGCATGGTGACCATGTGCATCGGCACCGGCATGGGTGCGGCGGGAATATTCGAGAAGGTGTGAGCGGAACGTCGACGGCGCGCCGGTGTGAAGGCCCGGTCGCGACCAAGGCCGCTCCCACAGAATCATCCGCTCTGGTCGTTGCCGAGGCCTCCTGTGGGAGCGGCCTTGGCCGCGACGCAGCGCTGGCAGGCCGCGGGCTTCGGTTCAGGTCGCCATCGCGAGCAAGCTCGCTCCCACAGGACCGCGGCTCCGGCGGTGGGCGGTGACTGCTCTATTGTGGGAGCGGCCTTGGTCGCGATGCGGCTGTGGCGGACCGCCGGCTTCAGTTCAGGCTTCCGCCGGCGGTATAAGCTCGCGCCTTCGTCCTTGAGACTGTCCAGCAGATGAAATCGAACGATTCCGGCCACATCCTGAGCACGCTCGAACGTGGCGTCGCCACGCTCACCATGTCGCGCCCGTCGCGGCGCAATGCCTATACGACGGCGATGATGCAGTCATTGCGCGAAGCGGTGGAGCGGGCGCTGCCCGACCCCGAGTGCCGCGTGCTGCTGCTGCGCGGTGACGGCGCGAGCTTCAGTGCCGGCGGCGACGTGCACGAGTTTTCGCAGAGCCTGCCGCTGGATGCGCCGGCGCGTCTGGCGACCTTTCGTGCCCTGGTCGAGAACTGGGTCAATCCGGTCATCCTGGCGTTGCGTCACGCGCACCAGCCGGTGGTGGCCGCGGTGCGCGGCGACTGTGTCGGCTATGGACTGTCGCTGATGCTGGCATCCGACATCGCCATCGCGGCCGACGACGCGGTGTTCAGTACCGCCGGCATCGGACTCGCGCAGCCGGGTGCCGGCGGTCAGTCGCACTTCCTGGTGCGCGCGCTGGGCGAGCGGCGGGCGCGCGAACTGATGTGGAGTGCACGCCGCTTCGACGCGCACGAGGCGAAGGCGCTGGGACTGGTCGAGCGCGTCGTGACGGTGGCTGAGTTTGACGATGCGGTCGAAGCCGAGGTCGAGCGTCTGGCGAGCGGTCCGCGCCACGGCTGGGCGGAAATAAAGCGACTTCTCAATATGTCGGGTCAGCCGCTGGCGCAGCAACTGGCTGACGAAGCCGCCGCCTTCGGCCGCTGCGCCGCGACCCAGGATTTCGCCGAGGCGGTGACCGCTTTCATCGCACGGCGCACGCCGAAGTTCGAGGGGCGCTGAAGACACGCGTCGGGGGCGCCGCGCGCCATCGAGGGCGCGGGTCGATGCCTCTCAAGATTTCCTTGTTGCGACATTTGTAGCGCATTTTTTTCGAGACAGCTGTCTCATCCAACCGCCTCCGACTGTCTCAGGGACGACCTCCTGCAAACGGCGGGTCGGCATCCCTTCCGCCGGATAGCGCCGCCTGTTCCCGGATTTCCTCTGCAACCGATCCGACACCGCATCCGTGGCACGAATGCTGCAGGCGTATGCCTGCGTGTGTCATCGGAACGCAGGAAGTTCCGCAGGTACCGGCCGATAAAAACCGGGCCGGTGACCGGGCATGCGCATCCACAACAACGGAGGAAGCCTGATGAACAAGCACAACGGCCGCGCACTGCGGCCCGGCGCATTGAGTTCGGTTGCAGGGAGTCTGCTGGCAGCGCTGCTGCTCGCCCCGATGGTCGTTCACGCCGAGGATCCGGAACCCCCGCTCGGCATCAACGTACTCGAAGCCACCTTCAAGTGGCGGCCGAACTACGTCAGCGACGACATGCTCATCCACGCCGACAAGGACGCCAACAACTGGCTGCACTACGGCAAGGACTACCAGGCCACGCGCTTCTCGCAGCTGCGTCAGGTGACCCAGGACAACGTGAAGAAGCTGGTGCCGAAGTGGAACCTGTCCTTCGGCGTCAATGATGCGCAGGACAGCCAGACCACGGTGGTGAATGGCCGCATCTACGTGACTGCCAGCCAGAACAAGGTGTTCTCGATCGACGGCCTGACCGGCCGCATGATCTGGAAGTACGAGCGCTCGCTGCCGGGCGACCTCGGCCCGCGCCTGTGCTGCGAGGCGGTGAACCGCGGCGTGGCCGTGTACAAGGACATGGTCTACATGGCGACGCTGGATACCCACGTCGTCGCGCTGAACAACACGACCGGCAAGGTGGTGTGGGAGAAGAAGCTGGGCGACTACACGAGCGGAGAGATCTACACCTCGATGCCGCTGGTGGCCGACGGCAAGATCGTGGTCGGCAACTCGGGTGGTGACGTCGGCGCCAACGTCGGCAAGATCACCGCGCTCGATCCGGACACTGGCGAAATCGTGTGGCAGACGACCACCCGGCCGATCGACGCCAACGATCCGAACGCCAAGACCTGGGCCAACGACTCGTGGCGCACCGGTGGCGGCTCGGCCTGGCTGACCGGCAATTACGAAGCGAAGACCAACACCATCTACTGGGGTGTGGGCAATCCGGCGCCGGACTTCGATCCCAGCGTGCGCAAGGGCGACAACCTGTACACCAACTCCACGCTGATCATGGATGCGCGTACCGGCAAGATCAAGAACCACTTCCAGTACACGCCGAACGATGCCTGGGACTACGACGGCAACAACGAAACCATCCTGGTGGACGACGAGAAGGGCCGCAAGGTGTGGCTGCACGGCGATCGCAACGGTCACCTGTACTCGATCGACCGCACCACCGGCAAGTGCAACTGGGTGGTGCCGATCGCACGCGTGAACTGGGTCAAGAGCTGGGGCGACAACTGCCGTCCGATCGTCAATCCGGACAAGGTGCCGGGCTACGACAAGGTGGTGAAGGACATTGCCCCGATTCTCGATGGTGGCAAGGAATGGCACCCCGCGGCCTACAGTCCGCAGACCAAGCTGCTCTACGTGCCCTACATTGACAGCTCGATGGACGTGCAGGCCAAGAAGATGGAATGGAAGCGCGGCGAGTGGTTCCTGTCGTCCAAGGTGCTGAAGGCCAACCCCTACACCGGCGGCATCAAGGCCTTCAACGCCACCACGGGCGAACTGGTGTGGCAGCGCCCGCAGAGCACGCCGGCGACCAGCGGCATGCTGGCGACCGCGGGCGGCGTGGTGTTTGCAGGCGACGCCGAGGGCTGGTTCCATGCGATGCGCGACGACACCGGCGAGGCGCTGTGGCGCTTCAACGTCGGTACCGGCATTCACGGCAACCCGACCACCTTCACCGTCGACGGCAAGCAGTACGTGGCCATCGTGTACGGCCCGGGCGGCGGCAGCCTGTGGCCGCTGGTGTATGACGAGCTGTTCAAGCACCAGAACCGCGGCGGCGGCATGATGATCTTCGGCCTCGCCGAGTAATGGAGCCGGGGCGCCCGCAAGGGCGCCCCGCATCGTCATGACGAAGTCCTCCGCAATCCGCACCGTCGCCTGCGCGCTCGCACTGGCGCTTTCTTCACTCGTGTCGGCAGCGCCGCTCACCGCCTGCGTGGTCGACGGCAACGAACCGTTCTCGTCCAGCAGTGATGGCGCCCGTGGCCTCGACGTCGACGTCGTGCAGGCGCTGGCGGCGAAGCTCGGCCGCGAAGCGAAACTGAACTGGATCGTCGTGCCGTCGCGCGGCGGCATGGGGCGCGCGCTCAAGCAGTCGATACAGGCCGGCACCTGCGATCTGTTCGTCGGCCTGCCGGAAACCGAGGGCGGCGGTGAGGACCTGGCCGAACGCGGCCTGGTTGCCTCCACGCCCTATCTGTCGGTCGGCTACGTGCTGGTCGCGCCGGTCGCCGGCAAGGTGAAGTCGCTGTCCGATCTGGGCAAGGCCAAGGTCGGTGCCGTCACCGCCACGCCGGCCGACCTGCACCTGCTGGCCGGTGGCTACAACCGCACGCCCTACGGCAATCACCGGCAGTTGATGGACGCGCTCGCGCGCGGCGAGATCGCTGGCGCACTGGTGTGGGCCGGCCGCCTGGCTGACGCTCCGCCGCCGGACGGCATCGGCGTACGCCAGGTGCTGAACGAACCGTCGCTGACCACCCGCTTCGTCATCGCCAGCCGGCGCGCCGATGCGGCGCTCGGCAGCGCCGTGAACCAGGCGCTGGCGGCGCTCAAGGCCGACGGCACGCTGGACGCCGCCGCCCGTCGGGCCGGCTTCCCGTGATTCACCGGCGCTGGCGGCTCGTCGCTGGCGCCACCGCATTCGAATGGAGTTGCAGATGTTTCGTGTCATCGCAGCGAGCCTGCTGCTCGCTGGCCTGATCGCCGGAGCGCAGGCCGACGACGCCATACCGGCCACCAATCCGCTGACCAACGACCCGGAAGCTGCGAAAGCGGGCGAAGAGCTGTTCGGCCGCAACTGCCAGCAGTGTCACAACTCGCGCGGCAAGGGCGGCAAGGGCCCGCAGCTGGTCAAGGGCGCCTGGGGGCCGGGCGGTGCCAACAGTGACGGCTACATGTTCGGAATCATTGCCAACGGGCGCCCGAACACGCAGATGGGCGGCTTCGGCCCGGCGCTGACGCAGCAGGAAATCTGGCAGATCGTCGCCTTCCTGCGCGAGGAAGCGAAACGCGTCAAGGCGGCCGAGAAATCGAAGGCCGGTGCCGAGGACGATCTCTGGTTCTGATCCAGCGTCCGGCTGGCGTTCGGTGCGGCCGGATTTCACGCATTTCTGATGGAGCACATTTGATGACCTACCCCCTGATACGCAGGGTCGCGCGCGGCGTTGCGGCCCTCATGCTGACGCTCGGCGTCACCCAGGTTTCGGCCTTCGGTCCGGGCGGTCCCGGCGGCGGCAATACGCCGGCCGCCAGCGACGCCAGCGCAGGCGAGGAGCTGTTCGGTCGCAACTGCCAGCAGTGCCACAACTCGCGCGGCAAGGGCGGCAAGGGCCCGCAACTGGTCAAGGGCGCCTGGGGCCCGGGTGGCGCGAACAGCGACGACTACATGTTCAAGATCATTTCCGAAGGCCGGCCAAACACCCAGATGGGCGGCTTCGGCCCGGCGCTCAAGCCGGAAGAGATCCGCCAGATCATCGCTTTCCTGCGCGAGGAGGCGAAGCGCGTGCAGATCGCCGACAAGAAGGCCGACGCGGCCGACGACGAAAACTGGTTCTGAGCCTGTCACACCACAACAAGGAGAACACGATATGAAAGCACGCATCACCGCAGCGCTCGCCCTTGCCCTCGCGGCCGGCTGCGCATACGCACAGACCGCGCAGCCGGCGCTCGACCTGGCCACCGCCAAGGCCATTGCCGAGGGCTGCGAGAAGTACGCCGCCGGCAAGGGCTGGCGCATGATCACCGCGGTGCATGACAGCGCCGGCAACCCGAAGTACTTCAGCCGGATGGACGGCAGCATCCTGATCAGCGTGCAGGTCGCGCGACTGAAGGCCGACACCTCGGCCAGCCTGCCGGTGTCCACCCGTCAGTTCCGCGATCTGGCCAAGGGCATTCCGGGCGCGGAAGTGCTGCCGCGCACCACTTCCATCATCGGTGGCCTGCCCATCATGACGTCGAAGGGCGCGCACATCGGTGGCGTCGGCGTCAGCGGTGGCAGCGAGGCGGAGGACGAGGAGTGCGCGCAGAAGGGTCTGGAGGCGGCGAAGCACCTGCTCTGAAGGCGCTGGCCCGCCGGTGCGTGAAATGTAAATTTTTTTTGCGCCGGCGGCCTCCGGCCCCTTCAGTTCCACGCGGATGAATCGTTAAGACCGTTTCGGGTAGCCGATCAACGCCTCATGCCGTGTCGGAACAACAATGAACACCAGAGCCACCAGCCCCATCGAAGACGCCGTCAAGACCGGCGACGCCGCGACCACGCTGCAGGATGTGCTGTTCAAGGACATCGGCCTCAAGGTCGGTGACCGCATGGTGATCGAACCGCCGGCCAAGCTCGGCGACCAGCCGGGCGTGGTCAAGCTGATCGGCTGGGTGAACGAGCTGAGCGTGCTGGTGACGATGCCGGATACGCGTCCCTGGGCCGGCCCCCCGATCGAAGGTGACACCATCAGCGTGCGCGCCTTCTCCGGTCGCCACGCCTATGGTTTCAGCACCGTCGTCGGCAAACGTTCGGTGCGCCCCTTCGAATACCTGCATCTCGAATTCCCGCGCCGCATTTCGATGCGGCAGATCCGCAATGCCGAGCGCATCGCCACGTCGATCACGGCGCGCGTGATGGACGCCGACGAGCCGGTGCCCACCGTGGTCACCAACCTCAGTGCCACCGGCGCCGAAGTGCGCGTGTGGCAGCCGGGGCGCGAGGTGGGCGACAAAGTGTCGCTGGAGCTGATACTGGACATCCACAAGGTGCGCACCCGTGTCGTCGTCGGAGGCCATATCCGCAACCGTCACGAGATCCCCGACACCGGCGAACCTGCTTATGGCGTCGAGTTCGACGACATCAACGCGCAGACCTCGGTGTTCCTGAAGAGCTACGTCTATCAGAACCTGGTGGAGCAGCCGCACCGGCGGCTGTAGTCGCAGCCCTCCGGCTGCAGGTTCTGGTCCCGGCCGCTGTCGGGGTCAGAAGACCCCTCCCACAGAACCCCGGCCCCAGGCTCAGATCGTGGATCGCGCGCCCACCCCTGTGGGAGCGGTCTTCTGACCGCGACGCGGCGTCTGCAGTCCGCGGGCTTCAATACAGGCCGCTGTCGGGGCCAGAAGACCCCTCCCACAGCAGGACCTCTGACCCCGCGCCTCGGGCCATCGCGGCGAACCCTTGCAAGCGCCTGCGGTCAGCCCCATATCGACAGTTCGCACAGACAGGGGCGCCCACGCATGTACACCGATCCATCCTCCCGGCGCCTGCACGGCCGTCAGATCCACCTCCAGCCCAAGGGCTTCTTCGGCAAGCTGTTCGCGCTTATTGCCGCGGGCGGCCTGCTGGTGCTCGGGCTCATGTTCTCGGTGGTGATCGTCGCGGTGGCGGTGGTCGGCGGCCTGCTGTTCTGGGGCTTCATGTGGTGGAAGACGCGGGAACTGCGCCGGCGCATGCGCGAACAGATGGACAATCCTATGCAGACGCCCTTCGGCGACGTGCCGGCGAGCGGCGGTCGCATCATCGAGGGTGAGGTCATCCGCAGCGAACAGGATTCCGCCAGCCGCTGATTCCGGTGGGCGACAACGCCCGGCTTGTCCTGTATCAAGTTTTAAGATTCCTCGAAGATATATGTTTGCTGCCGTCAACCTGACGGACCGCGAACATGGCCATCCTGCTTTCCATCGACGAACCGGCGACCGGCCCGGCGCACGCGCCTTCGGCCGACGCCTTCCTCGAAATGGGCTTCCGCCCGCTCTACCTGGCCGGTGCGCTGTGGGCACTGCTTGCCGTGGCGTTGTGGATATTCGCGCCGCAGTGGGCGGGTGGCACGTTGGGCGGCCTGGCCTGGCACGCGCATGAAATGCTGTGGGGCTTCGTCGCCACCATAGCGGTCGGCTTCCTGATGACCGCCGGCGGCGCCTGGACTGGCATCAACCCGATCGAAGGGCGTGCGCTGGCCGCGCTCTGCCTGCCCTGGATGGTGGCGCGCGCCGCCTTCCTGCTGCCGGGCGACGCCGCCTTCCTGGTCGGTGCGCTGGCCGACGTCGCCTTCTTCGCGCTGGCCGCAGCGGCACTCGGGCGCTCGGTGCTGCTGTCGCGCAACACCCGCAACTACGCCGTGCCCTTCATGCTGCTGGCGCTTGGCATGACCGACGCCGCCTTCCTGATGGCCACCCGTGCCGGCGACTACGCGACGCTGATGCAGCATTTCAATGCCGGTCTGCTGGTGATGGCGCTGCTCACGCTGCTGGTCGCACGACGCGTCATTCCTTTCTTCGCCATGCGCGCAGTGCCCGGCCTGACCGTGCCCACTCATCTGAAAAGCGGCATGGCGCAGTTGATCGCCAGTGCGCTGGCGGTGCTCGGTCTGCTCGCCGGCTGGCCGCTGGTGCAGGCCGCCGCGCTCGCGGCGGCCGGTGGCATTACGCTCGTGCAGTGGGCGAGCTGGAAGCCGTGGCGCGTACTGCACAAGCCGTTGCTGTGGATTCTGTACGTCGGCTACGTATCGCTCGGTGCCGGTCTGCTGCTGGCGGCGGCGCACGCCGCAGGCAGCCCGGCGCCGGCTGCACTGCACGTGCATGTGATCGCGATGGGTGGTTTTTCGGTGCTCATCATCGGCATGATCACGCGCACCGCGCTCGGTCACCTCGGCCGGCCGCTGGACACCGACCGCAGCATGGTCGCGGCCTATGCGCTGGTGATCGCCGCAGTCGTGCTGCGCCTGGCCGCACTGCAGCCGTCGGCCGCGTCGGTGCACCTGCTGCACCTGGCCGCGACAGCATGGGCGCTCGCCTTCGCGCTCTACCTGTGGCGCTTCTTCCCGATGATGATCCGGCCGCGGCCGGACCGCGCCGGGCCGGCGGTTCAGGCGGTCTCCATCACGCCGCGCCGGAGCTGAACATGCGCCTGACGACGATGACCGACTACGCGCTGCGCCTGCTGATGCACGTGGGGCAGCATCCGGAGCGGCTGTGCACAATCGCCGAGGTGGCGCAGGCCTACGGCATTTCCGAAGCGCACCTGATGAAGGTGACGCACCAGCTCGCGCTCGCCGGCTGGCTCGATACGGTGCGCGGCAAGGGCGGCGGCATGCGGCTGGCGCAGGCGCCGGCCGACATCCGCCTCGGTGCGGTGGTGCGCAGCGTCGAGCCGGACTTCCGCCTGGTCGAGTGCCTGACCGACACGCCGCGCACCGGCTGTACGCTGGACGGGCGCTGCCGGCTCACCGCCATCGTCGATGGTGCGCTGCAGGCCTTTCTCGCCCATCTCGACGGTCATACGCTGGCCGACCTGCTGGCGCAGACGCCCGTTGCCGTCGCATCGCTCAGGAGGGTGTCATGACATCGAACATTCCGACCATAGACGCACTGCGAGCCGCGCTGCACACCGTGCCCGACCCGGAGCTGGCGGAGAGCATCGTCGATCTCGGTCTGCTCAAGCACATCGACATCGGTGACGGCCGCGTGGACGTCGTGCTCATTCCGACCAGCGCCACCTGCCCGATGGGCGAGGTGCTGATCGAGGACGCAACCGCCGCGCTGCGCGCCGCCTGCCCGCCCGGCTGGGTGGTGCACGTTGAGTTCGACTGGGACACCGAGTGGCATCCGGGCCGCATGAGTCCGGCATTGCAGCTACGCTTCGGCTGGTAACCGACAGCCAACATTCACGGAGCCTTCCGCATGCAGATTGCCACCTTCGATGACCTGCTCGCCGCCGCCCGCCAGCAAGCCGAGCCGCAGCGCCTGCTGCTGGTGTTTGCCCGCGCCGAACTGCCGGACGGCGCCACCGCCACCGAGCGCGCCCGCTTCGAGGCGGGGCAGGGCGGCGCGCTGGTGCCCCAGGTCTGCGTCGACAAGTCGCCGCACGAACTGCAGGACTTCGCCGCGCTGGTCGAGGAGTCGCGCCTGTTCGCGCCCGACTGGGCCATCGCCTTCGTCGCCGCGCTGTCCGGACGCGGCGGTCAGCCGCCGGCCAGTGCCGACGTCGATCGCGCACTCGACCGCATGGTCGAATCGGTCAAGGCCGGCCGGCTCGATGGCCTGATGCCGATAGACCGCCACGGCCGGGCGGTGCGGCTGGGATGACGTCAGTGCGCTCGCCGCTGCGGGGCAGGGCGGTCGCCGCCTGCGCGCTGCTGGCTGCGTTCGCCTTGTTGTCCGGCATGACCGGCGGGCTGGCGCGCCTCGGATTGCCGCTGCCTCTGATGCCGGCGCCGGTGCATGGCGCGCTGATGGTGTGCGCTTTCTTCGGCACGCTGATCGCGCTCGAACGCGCGGTGGCGCTGCAGCGACTGGCCGGCCTGCTGGCGCCGCTGCTGGCAGGCATCGGTGGCGTGCTGGCGCAGGTGCCGGTGCTGCTGCCGCTGGCCCAGGTCTGCTGGGCAGCCGCCGCGGCCGGCCTTGTCGCCCTCTATATCTATGCGGGCGTCACCCGTGCCTGGTCGCTGCATCTGCTGGTCGAAGCGGGCGGCGCTGCATGCTGGCTGATCGGTCTGCTGCTGTGGATGCTGCACGGCGACCTCGGCGCGCTGACCCGCGGTGGCGTCGGCTTCCTCGTGCTCACCATCGCTGGCGAGCGCCGTGAGCTGACGCAGATGGTGCGCCTGCCGCCGCTGGCGCGCCGGCTGTTCGTCGCCGCAGTGCTGCTGATTGCGCTCGGTGTCAGCGGATTGCTGCCCTTCTCGCTGTGGACGGGCTGCGCGCTGCTGGCTGTCTGGCTGCTGGGCTGGGACATCGCGCCGCGCGCCTGGCGCGCCGCCGGCTGGCCGGGTCATACGGCCCAGTGCCTGACTGTAGGTTATCTGTGGCTGCTGGTGGGCGCGCTGCTCGGGCTGTACGGGGAACTGTCGGTTGACGCCGCTGCGGTCGCCGCGACCGGACTGCACGCGGTGCTGCTCGGTTTCGTGTTCGCCATGGTGTTCGGTCACGCGCCCATCATCCTGCCGGCGCTGTTGCGGCTGCGCCCGGCCTACAGCGGTCTGGCGCGCCTGCCGCTGTGGCTGCTTGCGGCCAGTCTGGCGTTGCGCATTGTCGCGGTGGGCGTCGGGCGGCATGATGCACTGATGGTCGCCGGCGCCGGTCACGCGCTGGCCATCCTGCTGTTTGCCGTCGTCATGCTGCGCGCGGTGAGCGCAGCTTCACACAGGAAGGAGATGCCTGCATGAGCACCCCGGACAACCTGGCCGCCTGGCGGCGTGCCGAGCGGCAGCGCTTGCTGGCCGAGCGCGAGGCGGTCGATCCGGCACAGCGCATGGCGCGCAATGTCGAAATCACCGGCTATCTCGAAGCCGGCTTTCCGCTGCTGCAGCACATGACGGTCGGCTTCTGCTGGCCCTTCCGCGGCGAATTCGATTCGCGCCATCTGCTGCGTTCGCTGCGTGTGCAGGGCGCACGCGGTGCGCTGCCCGAAGTGGTGGAGCCGAAGACGCCACTGGTGTTCCGCGAATGGTGGCCCGGCGTGGCGACGACGCCCGGCGTGTACGACCTGCCGGTGCCGGACGACACCAATGTCGTGCAGCCGCACGCGCTGCTGATTCCGCCGGTCGGCTTCGACGCGCGCGGCTACCGCCTCGGCTACGGCGGCGGCTTCTTCGACCGCACGCTGGCCGCCTGCACCGTGCAGCCGCTGAAGATAGGTGTGGCCTTCGAACTGTCACGCATGCCCACCATCCATCCGCAGCCGCACGACATACCGATGGATTTCATCGTGACCGAAGCGGGCATTTTCGAAGTCGGCGACGACGGTCTGCACGAGATCGACGTCGAAGCCTGTGCACAGCGCGCGCACGCGCTGGTCGCCAGTCGCATCCTGCGCTGAACAACGGAGACCTACACCGATGTCTGCCCCTGCTGTCGCCGCTGACTCGCCCTTCGTGTCGCGTCTGGCTGAACTGCTCGCCACCCTCGAACACGGTCTGGTCGAGCGCCGCCACGTCGTGCGGCTCGCGCTGCTGGCCGCGCTGGCCGGCGAGCACACGCTGCTGATCGGCCCGCCGGGCACGGCCAAGAGCGAACTGGCGCGCCGGCTGCACCGCGCCTTCCGCGACGCCCGCTACTTCGAGCGCCTGCTCACCCGCTTTTCGGTGCCGGAAGAACTGTTCGGCCCGCTGTCCATCCGCGCGCTCGAGGAGGACCGCTACGAGCGCCACACCGACGGTTTCCTGCCGGACGCCACCATCGCCTTCATCGACGAGGTGTTCAAGGCCAACAGCGCCATCCTGAACGCGCTGCTGACACTGCTGAACGAGCGCGAGTTTGATAACGGCGCCGGCCGCCAGCTGTGTCCGCTGGTCAGCGTGATCGGCGCCACCAACGAAGTGCCGGACGACGAGGTGGGCGAAGCCTTCTTCGACCGCTTCCTGCTGCGTGTGCCGGTCGGCCGCGTCAGCGCCGACGGCTTCGCCGCGCTGCTCGAAGCGGGCTGCGCCGACGAATGGACGCCGCCCGAGGAAGCGCTGACGCTCGGCGACGAGGATCTCGGCGCGGTGTCGCTGGCCGCGCACGAGATCGTGCTGCCGCAGCGCGTGGTCGGCGTGCTGGCCGACCTGCGCGCGCAGATGGTGGAGCAGGGCACTTACGTATCGGACCGCCGCTGGGTGAAGACGGTGTGGCTGCTGCGTGTGGCCGCCGCCGCCGAAGGCCGTGCCGAAGTCGGACTGTGGGACCTGCTGCTGCTGCCCGCCTGCGTCGCGCCCGACGCAGAACGCCAGGCCGAGGTCGCCGACTGGCTGCACGCGCGTCTCGGTGTGCGCGAAGCCTTCGCGCCACCGCGGCTCACACGCGTCGTGCAGGCCTTCCAGGCCCAGCTCGAAACCGAGCAGAACGCCAATGACCTCGACTACGACGAATCCGGCCGGCTGCGTTTTTCGCCGTCGGAAGCCGGTACCGAGAAGGCCGAGGAGCTGGCGGGCGAGATCGGCGACGCCAAGGGCGGCGCGGGAGCGCTGCGCATGAGCTACAGCCGCCGCCGTCGCTACGGCCCGGCGCACATCGCCGCGCGCACCGCGCAGATCGACGATCTGCTCGCGCGCATCGCCGCTTACGCGGAAGAACTGGCGGCCGAACGCGCCAGTCTCGCCGCCACCCGCGCCCGCACGCTGTGGCTGGACGAAGCGCTGCTTGCCCGCGTCGATGCCCATCTTGCGGCGACCGCTGCGCTGATCGCCGAACTGGCCGAGCGTGCGCGCGACGCGCGCCGCGGTTTCGAGAACCTGCCGCGGCTGTCGGCCGACGAGGCGGCGCGCTACGCCGACGTGCCGGAGCCGGTCACGCACGAGCCGCTGGTGTGAGCACGCAGACGCCGCTGCTGTTCCAGTCGCGCGAAGCGCGGCTGGCCGCACTCGACGCGCTGCCGCGCACGCTGTGGCTGGGGGCGCTTACGCAGGCGCAGGGGAGGCTTGAACCGCGACTGGCGGCGCTGGTGGCGCTGCGCAGCGCGCTGATCGGCGGCCGCGTGCCGCCGGCCGTCGATTGGTGCTGGCCGACGCCCGAACTGGTTGCCGCACTGTGCGAAACCTTCGCCGAACTCGATCTGCCGGCCTACTGCACCGGCCGCCAGGAACTGAGCGACGTGGTCGTGCAGAGCCTGCTGTTCCATCTCGACTTCATCCCCGATTACCGCGACCGCGGCGCGACCGACGCGCGCGCCGCGCGGATGGCGATCGAGGCTTTCGGTTCCGACTGGCAGAACCGTCGCGGGCAGATGGACGAATTGATGGAGGTGTTCGGCAAGCTGCCGGACGACGGCAAGAACGCGCGCTGGGACCTGCTGCCCGGGCTGCTGAAATCCGAAGGCTGGCGCGAGGTGCTGCGCATCCGCCGCCTGCTCGAACGGCTGCCCGAACTGGCCGAATGCATACGCCGGCTCGGCCGCGCGCGGCCATCCGAAGAACGCGACGACGCCAGTCGCAGTCAGGTCGAGGTGATGGACAGCGCGATCGCGCGCCGAACCGAACAGCGCACCGTGCGCGTGCCCGACATGCCGGGCGAGACGCGCGGCGTGCATCGCGCCGACCGCATCGCCCGCATGCTGCCGGCCGAATCGGTGCTGCTCGGCCATCCGGCGCTGCGCCTGGTGTGGCACGCCCGCCGCGCCGAGCGCACGCTGCTGTGCTACGAGGACGACGACCGCATGACCGAGGTGCGCCACATCGACGCGCCGGTGCTGCGGCCGCGGCCCGATCCTCAGCCGGACCGGCGGCTGGAAATGGGGCCGTTGCTGGTCTGCGTCGACACTTCCGGCTCGATGCAGGGTGGCGCCGGCGAAGTCGCCAAGGCCGTCGTGCTCGAAGCGGTGCGCACGGCGCACACGCAGGGCCGCGCCTGCCACGTGTTCGCCTTCGGCGGTGCGGGTGAGGTGGTGGACATGCAGATCGGCGTCGACGCCGACGGCATCGGCCGGCTCATCCACTTCCTCGGCCAGGGCTTTAAGGGCGGCACCGACATCTGCGGCCCGCTGGAAAAATCCATCGCCTGCCTCGAACAGGCGGCCTGGCAGATGGCCGACCTGCTGATCGCCTCCGACGGCGAATTCGGCGCCACGCCCGAGCTGGTTGCCCGGCTCGACGACGCCAAGCGCGCGCTCGGCCTGCGCGTGCAGGGCGTGCTGATCGGCGACCGCGAAACGATAGGCTTCCTCGAAGTGGCCGACCACATCCACCCGGTGCGCGACTGGCGCCGCTACGGCGACGGCGCGCGTGGCGGCGATTCGCCGGTGCATACCCACCGCCTCACCGCGCTCTACTTTCCGGGCGCGCTGCGCACCGCCGAGAACCGCGACGCCACGGTCAGCGGCGAAATCGCGTCGGCCGCCGTGCGCGCCGGCCTGCGACGCGGCCAGCCGCTGCCGGCCGACCTGTTGCCACCCGAACCTTCGTCCGACGACCCGACATCATGAGCTTCGCCACCGACTACCTCGCCCAGATCGAACGCATCGCCGAGCGCATGCCGCTGCCACGCGTGCGCGCGCTGCACCTGCCGCCGTCTCGGCCGGACGAACCCTGTCGCGACGGCCAGAGCGGCCACGCACGGGGCGAGTTCTGCGCGCTCGAACTGGAGGACGGCAGCATCGGCCTCTCATACGTGCTGCTCGACGACACACTTGAGCGCCTGCGCAGCGGCCCCGGCCTCGATGACCTGAAGGGCGCCGACGCGCTGGCACTGGCACGCCGTTACGTGAGCGGGCAGGGCGTCGATCGCACGCTGGGCTTCGTCTGCGCCAACGCGATCACGCGCTGCCTGTTCGATCGCGCCGGCTACCGGCCGGACGGCAGCAGCGATTCGATCGGCCAGATGGACCCGCATCCGGGGGAGACCATCGGCATGATCGGCCTGTTCGGCCCGCTGGTGGAGCGCATCGTCGCCGCTGGCGCCCGGCTCACCGTGGTCGAACTCGACGAAAGTGCGGTCGGCGAGCGAGAGGGCTGGCGCGTCACCACCGACGCGGCGGCGCTCGAAAACTGCGGCAAGGTGCTGTCCACCAGCACGCTGCTGCTCAACGACACGCTGGACCGCATGCTCGCCCACTGCCGCGCCGCCCGCTGGTTCGCCATGGTCGGCCCCAGCGCCGGCTGCCTGCCCGACGCCCTGTTCGCCCGCGGCGTCACGCTGCTCGGCGGCAGCTGGGTCGAGGACCGCGCAGCCTTCATCGACGGGCTCAAGTCGGGCGACAAGGACAACCGCAAGGGTCGCAAGTCGACCAGCAAGTTCGCGCTGACGAAGGAGGGGTGGCCGGGGTTCGAGGTGTTGCTGGAGCGGGTGGGCGGATGAGGTCTGTCTTTGCCCGAGCGGAGGCTGGACCTTCCGTTGGCGCCCGTCATTCCTGCTGATCAATCAGGCGCTGTGTTGAGGGATTGTGCGAGCCGTCCCGACGATTGCCAGGCTTGCGCTTCGTCCAATCTGGTTATCGGCGGGTTGCGATCACGCCAACGACAGGCTGTACGTCAACGAAACTCGCGCGTGTGCCATACGCGCAATATCCAGACTGTCTGATCGGCAGTGATTTCATAGCGCAGTTCGTAGTCGCCGATGAGGATGTAGCGTACTTCGCGCGGTTCAAATTCGGGCAGCTTCGTGCCGATGCGCGGCTGGGTCTGAAGCAGGTCCGGACCCGCGCTCAGACGCTGAATCACGCGGGCCGCGGCCTCCGGATTCACTGGCCGAAGGAAAGCGTGCAGCCGTTGCAGATCACCGAGCGCTGCGCGCGTCCATCTGAGGGTCATTCAGGCAGTTTTCCGGACAGATCCGTGCCGAGGGTCGCCGCCCAGGCCTTCACGTCGTCGTGGCTTACTGCGTTCCCCGCATCCACGTCTGCCATCGCTTCCAGCGTCAGGCGGTAGCGCTCCGTTTCGCGCTCGACGTAGGCGGCAAGGGCCTGCTTCACCACCCAGCCGCGCGAACGCTCAAGTCGCGCCGCCAATTCGTCCACCTGCTCCGCCAGCGCAACCGGCAGGTGAGCGGTCATCACTCGGGTGTCTGCTGAAGCCATGAATCACTCCCAATCACTTTCAATCAAGTTAGTCCCGACCGGGGCTCTTGTCCATCCCCTGTCGGATTTCTTTGCACCTGGCACCGTCGGCGTGCAAGGGCGTCTGGCGCCCGGCGCACGACCGGGCAGATTTCTCGACGCCGGTTCGATAGCGATCTACGCGCAATGCATGGGCGGGCGGCTGAGAGCCTATGTCCGGCGGCGCCAAGTGGCTGAGCGGAAAGGTGTCTTGTGCTCTGGCCGGTCTCTGCGCCGTCTCCTGCGATTTGCGGCCTTTCTGCCTGCCACCACCACCCCTTCGGCGCTTCATGCGCGAAGGAATGTCTTTTGCTCCGACTCGCCGGGCGAAGAATCCTTCGCCGCACTGATCCGGAGATCACCAAAAATGAAAAAACGGGGTCGTCACCTCCTCGCGTTTGCGCTGTCCTGTAGCAGCTTCGCCGCCGTCGCGGCCGACCCGCTGGTGTGGTCGGAAACCTTTCAACGTTTCACGCCGGCCTTTACTTTCGTCGGTTCGATCAATACCGCGACCGTGCCGGGTGGCGCGTCGAGCGCGCTGGTGACCGACCAGACCCGCGTGAAGGGGCCGAATGGCGTCGAGTTCGTCGGTGGTCGCCTGTGGTGGCCGGACCAGCAGCTGAACCGCGTCGTGTCCATGCTGCCGGACGGCACCGAATTCAAGACCTACAACATCGCCGGCGCCTACGACGTCGATGTGCAGGGTGGCATGCTCTATGTGACGCGGCAGAACTCGGGCGACATCCTGAGGCTGGATCTGTCGCTGAACTTTCCGCCGGCGGCGACCGTGCTCAGCGGCCTGAGCTCGCCATTCGCGATCGACGTGACGGCCGACAGCGTGTTCTGGAGCCAGGTCGGCACGTCGAACCGCCTGATGCGCTCGAATCTCGATGGCTCGGGCGCGCAGACGCTGCTCACTGGCGTGAATTCCTACGACTTCGAAGTCACCGGTGGCTACATCTACCTGACCACGACCGACGGCTTCGTCAAGCGCGCCAACCTCGACGGCAGCGGTCTGACCACGCTGGCCAGCGGCCTCGGTTTCCTGAATGGCATCGACGTGACCGACGACACCATCTACGTGTCAGCGCTCAATGGTGTGACCACGCTGCCCGGTGGCACGCAGACCCTGGGCGCGGGCCGCATCTTCAGCATGGGGCTGGATGGCAGCGGCGCGGCGGAAATCCTGCGCGCGCAGGAAATCTATGATCCCGAGCAGCCGTTCAGCCCGTCGCAGGTGCGCGGCGTGGCCGTGCTGGCGGTGCCTGAACCGTCTTCGTACGCGATGCTGCTCGCCGGACTTGGTCTCACGGGTCTGGCCGCGCGCCGTCGCCGGCGCGGCTGAGCCGGGAAACGCACGATCTGGATGGAGAAACGGGCGGTGCATCCGGCGTATGCACCGCCTGGATGCCCGCCTGCGCGTCGCAGTAGTATCCCGCCCGTCACCTCCAAATCGACTCAGGTCGGCCCAATACGATGAGTGATCTGTCGCCGCTCCCGACCATCGCGTCCGGCCGCTACCGCCACTACAAGGGCGGCGAGTACGAAGTCGTCGGCGTCGTCCGCCACAGCGAAACGCTGGAGCCCATGGTGCTGTACCGGCCGCTGTACAACGATTCCGGCCTGTGGGTGAGGCCGTATGACATGTTTGTCGGGCTGGTCGAGATCGACGGCGTGCCGCAGCTGCGGTTCGAGCGGCTGCCGGACTAGATCGTCCGGCCGGAATCCGGTCATCATGCGGGCTGTATTCCAGGAGCCCGCATGATGCAGATCGATACCGCTACACCCGCCGACATACCCGCACTGTGCGGACTGCTGTCCGCGCTGTTCGCGCAGGAAGCCGAATTCACGCCGGACACCACCGCCCAGGCGCGCGGGCTGGCGATGATCGTCAGCGACCCGCGCGTCGGCAGCGTGCTGGTCGCGCGACGCGACGGCGAAATCGTCGGCATGGTGAATCTGCTGTTCACCGTATCGACCGCGCTCGGTGAACGCGTCGTGCTGCTGGAGGACATGGTGGTCGCGCCGTCCGCGCGCGGCGCCGGTGTGGGCAGTGCGCTGCTGACCGTCGCGATCGACTTTGCACGCGTCCAGCGCTGTCCGCGCATCACCCTGCTGACCGACCGCGTCAATGCCGATGCGCAGCGCTTCTACGCGCGACATGGTTTCGTCGCGTCGGACATGCTGCCGATGCGTCGCGTGGACGGCTGAGGGCTGTGTCGTTGTCGGAGTGAGCGTGCTCGCGATCCCGTCCCGGATCGAAAGCGACGGCCAGCCAATGCCGCATCGCGACCAAGCTTGCTCCCACAAAACGGCGCCTCCCCGGCGGCAGTAAGCGAGCACTTTGTGGGAGCAAGCTTGCTCGCGATAGCGGCCTGAATCGGAGTCCCTGACCGCCGTTCCTTTAGGAAGGCGGGCACCGGAGCGGGTGATCTTCTAGCCGCGTGCGTGCGACTGCACCCAGCGCACGATGTCGGCGGCGCTCATCGCGCCCGCCTGTCGGGCGACTTCGACGCCGTCGCGGAACAGCATCAGCGTCGGAATGCTGCGGATGGCAAAACGCGCGGCGGTCTGCCGCGCGGCTTCGGTATCCACCTTGGCAAAGCGCACCTGCGGCAACTGGCGTGCGGCGGCTTCGAACTGTGGCGCCATCATGCGGCAGGGGCCGCACCAGTCGGCCCAGAAATCGACAACGACCGGCAATTCGGTGCGGCCGACATAGGCGTCGAAGTTCGCGTCGCCGAGCGCGAATGGCTCAGCTTCGAGCAGCGGCGCCTTGCAGCGCGCGCAGACCGGGCCGTCGCCCAGGCGCTCGTCGGGAATGCGGTTGGTGGCGCTGCACTGCGGACAGACGACATGCATGGTGTTGCTCCCCGGAAGGATGTCGACGGTCAGATGGGGTTGGCGCCGGTGAATCCAAGTCCGGAGGTGCTTCTGTGGGAAGGGACTTCAGCCCCCGACCGCGGCCTGTATCGAAGCCGGTGGGCTGCGGCGGCCGCGTCGCGGTCAGAAGACCGCTCCCACAAGGGGATGCGCCCGATCCGCGACCTGGGTCTGAATCAGGACTCTGTGGGAGGGGGCCGCTGACCCCGACAATGGCCGGTATCGGAGCCCGCGGACAGCGGAGGCCGCGTCGCGGTCAGAAGACCGCTCCCACAGGGGGATGCGCTCGGTCCGCGCCTGGGCCTGAATCAGGACTCTGTGGGAGGGGTCTTCTGACCCCGACAGCGGCCTTGATCAAGGCCGGCCGCCTGCGTCGAAGCGCGTGCGGCGGCGTCGCGGACAGGGCCGCTCGCACGGGGCGGCCGTCATCGGTCAGAGCGTGCGCCTCAGAGGCTGGCCGCGTGCGGGCGCCCCCGTTCGCGGGCGCCCTGACAGCCGACGCACAGCGCGGCCTGCGGTTCCGCCTGCAGCCGGGCGAGTGGGATGTCGGTGCCGCATTCGGCGCACGTACCGTAGTGACCGTCGTCCAGACGCTGCAGCGCGGCGTCGAGCGCGGCCAGTTCGACCGTTTCGAGATCGGTCATCGCCAGATCGATCTCACGGTCGGCGCTGCGCTGTGGCGCGTCGTCGCCGTCCTGCAGCAGTACTTCGCGCGCGTGTTCGGCCCGTGTGCGGCCGGCAAGCTGTGCCTGGATGTGGGCGGTCAGTGCGTCGTGGCGCGCGCGCAGACGGCGTTCCAGCTGTTCGCGGTCGGCCTGGGTAAGCGGGGTGCTCATGGTGTCGTCCTCCTTGCATCCATGCTGTCACCGGCGCGCGCGCGCGGCGTTGATCGGTGTCAATGGCGCCGGTCACATCGTCCTGCACGGCGGCCGACGGCCATTCCGGAATCATCCATCCGGATGCGCTATCGTCACGGCATCTGTCCCGCCTTCACCTTCGCCATGCGCCATAAGTTCTCCGACTCCCGTTCCGTCCTGCTGGCGCGACTGAAGCACCGCATCGAAAGCGAGTCCTGGCCGCGCCTGCAGATGATGGTGATCGTGGCGTTTACGGATGGGGCCGGTCTGGTGGCGTCCTTTGCGCTGTTGCGTGCCGGGGTCGACAGCATGGCGCTGCGCTATCCGCTGGCGCTCGGCTTTGCCTATCTGGTGTTTCTGGGGCTGCTCTGGCTGTGGCTGCACACGCGAACGGAGGACTATGTCGACGTGCCCGACCTGTCCGGCGCATCGTCCTGTTCCGGTGACGGTGCCAGTTTCAGCGGCAACGGTGGCAAGTTCGGCGGAGGCGGCGCGGGCGGATCCTTCGACGACGCGTCGTCGTCAAGCCTCATCGACAACGACGCGCTGCCCTCGGTCGTGCGTGAAGCCGGCTCGTCCGTCGACGCAGACGAACTGGCGATTCCGCTCGTCGTGCTGGCCTTGCTGCTGGGCATGGCGCTGGCGTCGCTGTACATCGTGTATGCCGCGCCGGTGCTGTTTGCCGAACTGCTGCTCGATGGTGTGCTCGCCTGCTCGTTGTACCGTCACCTGAAGGCGACCGATCGCCCGCACTGGCTGGCGACGGCCTGCCGGCGCACGGCGTTGCCCTTTGCACTGACGGCGTTCTTCCTCGGCGTGACCGGTTTCGCGATGAGCGTCTACGCGCCGGATGCACGCTCGGTCGGCGATGTGATCGCGTACGCGAATGCGCGCTGACCAGGCCCTGCCATGACCGACTCCGCACTCGACGTCGCTGCCCGCATCGCACGCGGCGACAGCACGGCCGTCGACGAGCTGGAGGTCTGCCTCGCGCGCATCCGTCGGCACAACGCTGACATCAATGCGGTGGTCACACTGGACGAGGCCGGCGCATACGCCGCTGCGCGCGCCGCCGATGCGCGGCGTGCGGCAGGTGGCGAGCTGCCGCCGCTGCTCGGCGTGCCGATGACGGTGAAGGATGCATTCGAGACCGCCGGCTTGCGCACCACCGCCAGCCATCCGCCGCTGGCGCAGCACGTGCCCGCGACCGACGCGACCGTCGTCGCGCGGCTGAAGGCGGCCGGCGCGGTGCTGGTCGGCAAGACCAATCTGCCGGAACTGGCGGCTACGCCGCAGTGCTGGAGCCCTCTGTTCGGCCCCACGCGTAATCCCTGGGACCTGGCGCTCACTCCAGGCGGCAGTTCCGGTGGCAGCGCGGCCGCCGTGGCGATGGGCTTTTCGTACATCGATCCGGGCAGCGACATCGGCGGCTCGATCCGCCTACCCGCTGCCTGCTGCGGCGTGGCCGGGCTGAAGGCGACCGAGAACCGAATTCCGCGCAGTGGCCACATTCCGCATCTGCCGGGCGGACGGCGCAGCGTGCGCCACCTGCTGTCCTTCGGCGCGCTGGCGCCGTCAGTCGCCGACCTGCAGACCGCGCTGGCGGTGCTGGCCGGCCCGGACGGGCTCGATGTCGAAGTGCCGCGCCTGCCGATACAGCCGGCGCCGCCGCTGACCCGGCCGCTGCGCATCGCGTGGTGGGACGAGTTCGGCGGCCTGCCGCTGTGCCGCCGCACGCGTGCCGCACTGGCGCAAACGGTGACGGCGCTTCAAGCCGCCGGCTGCGTCGTCGAGCGGCGCTGCCCGGAAGGTTTCGACGTGATCAAGGCCTGGCAGGCCTACGGCTGGCTCGCCGGCACCGAGATCGGGCTCGGCATGCCGGCGCTGGCACGTCGGCTGATCGCCGTGATGGGCCGCTTCGTCACGCGCGACCAGCCGATCGCGCACGCCTTCGTGCAGGGGCTGGCGCTGGACGCGCAGCGATACAACCGTGCGCTGAACCGGCGCGACCGCATGGTTCACGCGCTTGAAAGCTTCCTCGACAGCTGGGACATCTGGCTGTGCCCGGTCGCGCCGACCACCGCCTATCCGCAGTCCGAACTGGTGTGGTGGCGCCGCCCGCCCGACATTCCGGTCGACGACGCCCACCTGCCCTTCGTCGAGGGTGCCATCGGCATGGTGACGCCGTTTTCGCTGACCGGCAGTCCGGTGGTCGTGCTGCCCGCCGGTGTCGAGGACGGCCTGCCGGTCGGCTTGCAGTGCGTCGGCCGACGCTGGCAGGACGAAGCGCTGCTGGTGACCTGCGTGGCGATCGAGCGGGTGCTGGGCGGATGTCCGCCGCCGCCGCGCCTGCTCGACCACGCCTGACGGCCTGCCTGTCGGCATATCTGACACCGCGGCAACGCCCGCCTGTCATTTCCTCGAAGAAACAAGGATCTGTCTGGATGGCCCCGATTTTGCTGTCAGCCGCTGTCGAGTGACCGATATCCGAAAGGCTGACGAAATGAGACTGCTTGCCCTGACCGCGACGACCGTGCTGCTGAGCGCGGCATCGCTGGCCCAGGCCGCTGCACCGACCGCGGTGGCGACCTGGAACTTCAACAACACGCTGGCCGCCGATGAAGCCGGAAAGCCTGCACTGTCCGTCATCGATCCGCTGGCGACCAGCGGTTTCATGATGGACACCGTATTCGGCGAATCGCGCTGGGTGTACCGCTTCGACGGCAACGCCACGCCCAGCCAGCAGGCCGGCCTGTTCGTCGACAGCAGCGGGCTGCTCGATGCCGACGACGCCTATTCCGTCGACATCGTGTTCCAGTTCGAAGCCGACACGGCGAGCTGGGAGAACATTTTCGGCGTGTCCAACCGGCAGAGCGACAACGCGCTCTACATCGATCCGGGCCAGCGCCTGGAGGTGTGGCCCAGCGGCGACGGCCCGACGCCCTTCACCTATGGCGAATACCACCGCGTCACGCTGACCAACAACGGCAACGACACGGTGACCGGCTATATGGACGGCATCTTCCAGTTCACGCTGAGTTCGACCTCGATGAATTTCAGCGCCTACGCGGCAGCCAACCCGTCGCGCCTGATCCACTTCTTCGCCGACAACCTCGTGGGCGGCGGTCAGGGCGAATTCGCCGACGGCCGCGTGGCGTCGATCCGGCTGTACGACATCGAGCTCGACGGCGATCAGGTCGGCGAGCTGCCGCCGCTGCCGGCGGTGCCGGAGCCGTCGGCGGTCGTGCTGATGCTGGCCGGCCTCGGCGTGATCGCGGCGGCGGCCCGTCGCCGCGCCTGAAGCACCCGGGGACGGCGGTCTACCACTTGCCGATGGACTTGATGTAGGCCACCAGTTCCCAGATCTCTTCCTGCGTGAACACTTCGCCCCAGGGCGGCATCGGCGTTGCGCCCTTGCCGCCGTCGCGGATGGTGTTGAATACGTATTCCGCTTCCAGCCCCTCGCGGTCGACAAACAGCGCCGGCTTGTGGCCGTGGCAGTAGTCGGCGCAGGTGGACTGGAAGCGGCCCTGGCCGGCCTTGATGCGGGCCGGGTCGGCGAGGTCGAAGGGGGCGGGGCCGGCGGGTGCCGCGCCTTCCGCGGCCTTGTCCGGCAGTACGGCGTTGAAGGCCATCGCCGAAGCCATGCAGCTCATCAGGGCTGCGAAGGTGAGTTTCCGTATATCCATTGATCCGTTCCGGGTAGTGCGTGTTCTTGATGACCGTGCCGCGCGTCGGCGCGGCACGGTCCGGACGCAGGCTTGCCGCGTCCTGCCTCAATCGACCTGGACGGCCACCAGCTCGGCCGGCAGGCCGGCGCCACCGATCGGCACCACGACGTACTGCTTGCCGCCGGCGCGATAGGTCATCAGCGCGCCGAAGGCGGCACCCGGCAGCTTCACTTCGCCGAGCACGTCACCGGTGCGCGCGTCGTGCGCGTACAGGAAGGGTTCCTTCTCTTCCGCGGTCGCCTGCGTGATCAGCGCATTGCCGCGCGACGACAGGCCGATCACCGAGTTCGTACCTTCCGGTGCCAGAAAGAGCACGTCGTCGGTCAGCGCGATGAAGCTCTCGCGCGGCACGCCGACGCGATCCAGCTTCAGGTCCTTGATCGCCGGGTGATCGACCGGGCCCTTGCCGGCCGGCACGCGCCACAGGTGCTTGCCGGTGTTCATGTCGATCGCGGTGACGGTGGAGAAGGGGGGCTTGAACAGCGGCAGACCTTGCGGACCGCCGACGCCGGCCCAGGTGCCGGTGTAGTCGTACACGCCTTCGTTCTCCTTCTTCAGCTTGATTCCGAAGGGAATGGTGAAGGACGGCACGTACAGCACATTGGTCTTCGGGTTGTGCGCGGCACCGGCCCAGCTGGCGCCGCCAAGTACGCCCGGCACCTGCAGCGTGCCGGCCTTGTCGATGGTCGGCGGCGTGTACAGCGGGCCGTAGTTGTAGCGCGACAGGATTTTCTTCGCCTCTTCCTTCAGTTGCGGCGTCAGGTCGATCAGGTCGTCCTCGGTGACGCCCTGCTGCACGAAGGGCGCGGGCAGGCTGGGGAAAGGTTGCGTGAGCGAGGACCGTTCGCCCGGCACCGTAGATTGCGGCACCGGCTTTTCGGTGATCGGCCATACCGGCGCACCGGTGCTGCGGTCGAATGTGAACACGAAGCCCTGTTTGGTCACCTGCGCCAGCGCCTTCACCTTCTTGCCGTTGACGGTGAGGTCCATCAGGTTCGGCGCGGTCGGCAGGTCGTAGTCCCACAGGCCGTGGTGGACGATCTGCTGGTACCAGGCGATCTTGCCGGTCTTCGCGTTGAGCGCCACCACCGACTCGCCGAACAGGCCGTTGCCCTTGCGGTGGCCGCCGTAGAAGTCATTGGTCGGCGTCGAGAAGGGCAGATAGACCAGGCCCAGTTCCTCGTCGCAGCTCGGGCGCGCCCACATGTTTGCCGAGCCGGTGGTTTTCCACGAACCGTCTTCCCAGGTTTCGTTGCCCGGCTGGCCTTCCTGCGGCGGCTGTTCGAAATGCCACACACGCTTGCCGCTGCGGATGTCGAAGGCCTGGATGTCGCCCGGCGGATGGTTCTTCATCGGCGCGCGACCGACGGCGAAGGAATCGAGCACAGCCAGACTGGGCACGATGGTGTTGCCGCACACGATGGGTGGCGAAGTGAGGGCAACGAGCGAACGGTCGACGAAGCGACGCAGGCCCTTGGTCATGTCGATGCGGCCCTTGTCGCCCCAGGACTCGATCGGCTTGCCGGTCTTCGCGTTGAGCGCGATCAGGTAGCCGTCGCCGGTGCCGACCAGGATGCGCTTGTCCTCACCGTTCGCCCAGTAGGACAGGCCGCGGCTGATGAAGCCCAGATTGGGCGGCGTGCCTTCGATATAGGCCTTGGGGTCGTAGGTCCACAAGGTCTTGCCGGTTTTGCCGTCGATCGCCGACACCATCGCCATCGGCGAGCTGGAGTACAGCACGCCGTCGATCGCCAGCGGCGTCGACTGGTTCACCCAGGTGCGCAGTTCGGCGTTGTCCTGCCATATCTTGTTGTCCGGCATGGCCCAGCGCCAGGCCACCTTCATCGACTTCACGCTCTGTGCGTTCACCTTGCCGCCGGCCAGATAGCGCGAGCCGGCCTTGTCGCCGTTGTACTCGGTCCAGTTGCCGTCGCCCGCAGCGGCCATCGCCAGCGGGGCTGCGCCGAGCATGATGGACAGCCACAGTGTCTTCCTGGCTGCGCGGGGAAAAGCGCCCGCGGAATTCAGCATCGCCATGTTTCCTCTCTCCAATCGAGTTCGTTGTGTTCGTCTGTGGAACGCAACGGCGGTCTGCCGCTGCGTGCCAGGACGACGCAAGATCGGTGCCGATGGAAACCCGGGAAATGCGCCCGGCATGGTCCGGGATAATCGCCAGCGGGATACGGGTGTACCGCTTTTCGGGGTCGCAACGGAGACGGGTGTCTCGCGCGGGCGTGCGACGTCTCAGCGCTGGACAGGTCGTGCAGGGGGGGCTGGCGTGACCCACGCTCAGGCACGGTCCGCCAGTCGCGATCGGCCTCCCACCGGAAGCCGGGTGGTCTGCTCGCGAAGCGGCCGGTGTCAGAAACGCAGGTGGCGGAAGTGCGCCGGCGCGTGCGATACGACCGACGAGGCGATCAGCAGCACCCAGAACAGGCCGGCGGCGAACTGCGGCAGCGTGATCATTGCGGCGACGCCGAGCAGTTTGAGCGGAATGAACAGCCCGGCCAGTTCGACTGCGTGGCGCGGCTTGCTCCACACCTCGATGCCATAGAGGCCGAGGCCGGTCGCCAGCATCAGCGCGGCGGCGCCGCGGCGGTATTCGTCGTGGCCGGTCAGCAGTGCGCTGCCCACCAGCACGACGCCGACCAGATGCAGCGAGCGCAGCGCAACCAGCAGCCAGCGGCGGCCGGGAAAATCGCGGCGGTTGCTCGGCGCGAAGTCGTGGGGCAGGTCGTGCGTGGGCATGGCACGAGTATGACTCACCACGCATCCACCGGGCTGATGTCGTCGCTGGCGAAGGGCAGGAAGGGACCGGTGCCGCTGTGGTCGGCGCTCGACGCCGGTACGAAGGCGCCGCGGTGCACGTCGAACACATGCACCTCGCCTTCCTCGATCACATAGTGCCAGCCGTGCAGCGCGAGCTGCCCGGCGTCGACCTGACGACGCACCATGGGGTAGTCCATCAGCCTTTCGAGCTGCAGCACGACGGCGCGCTGTTCGGTACGGCGCAGCGCCTCGTCGGTGAGCTGCACTGGCAGCACCGCTTCGCGCCCGAGGTCCAGCCAGGCGTTCAGATTGGGCGCGTCCGGCCCGACGCCTTCGTACAGCGCGCGCACGCCGCCGCAGTGGCTGTGGCCGCAGACGACGATGTGGGCGACCTTCAGATTGAGCACCGCGTACTCGATCGCTGCGGCCGTGCCGTGGAAGCCGGCCAGTTCGCCGCGCTGCGTGCCGCCGTCGTAGGGCGGTACGAAGGCGCCGACGTTGCGCACGATGAACAGCTCACCCGGACCGGTGCCGGTCAGCAGATAGGGCACCAGGCGCGAATCGGAGCAGCCGATGAACAGGATGGTCGGGTGCTGGCCGTCGCGCACCAGATCCTGGAACTGTTCCTGCACGCCGGGAAAGGTGTGCTCGTGGAAGCGGCGCAGGCGGGCGAGCAGTTCGTCGGGCATGGCGATGTCCTCCGGTTCAGACGGCGCGGTGCAGCAGCGGGCCGATGGCGTCCAGCGTGTTCTTCAGCAGCAGGCCGTACTCGGTGTCGCCCTCCATCACCAGCGCGCGTTCGAAGAACAGGCGGTCGGCGTCGTCGTCGCCGCGCAGCAGGCGCAGGTAGCTGGCGCTGTCAGCGGCGATGCGCAGCGCGACCGGGCCGTGATCGGGCGCGCTGCGGAAGCGGCCGTCGCGCAGCGCGAGGCGGCAGCGCAGACCGAAGTCGCGTACCTCGATCTCCACCGTGTGGTCGGCAAGTTCGAGCGCCGCGTCGGCCGGCAGGCGCGGACGCAGCACGCGGTTCAGTGCCGCGGCGAGCAGCAGCGAGGGTGGCTGTATCGGCAGGCGGGCGATCAGCCTGCGCAGTGCGGCGGGCGGCGGCGGCAGTGCCGGCAGCCTGATCGGGAACGAGGTGTTCATGCGGGCATCCTTTCCAGTCCGGGGCGGCGGTGGGCGTAACCATTGACCAGGCCGCCGGGCAGGCTCAGCGCTTCGAGCGCAGCGGCGGCTTCAGCGGCGTCGGCCTGGCCGTTGTAAGTGCGTTCGAACAGGTCGAGCACGGTGGCGAAGTCGCGCGAGGTCGGTGACAGCCGTGCGCGCGTGACGCCAGCGGCGCGCAGTGCCGGCGCGTCGGCGATCAGGCAGTGCTGCGCCGCCGACTGCGTCTGTATGCCATTCAAGGCGAGGAAGTGCTGCTGTTCGGTGGTATCGAGCAGCAGGCCGTCCGGATGCTCGATGCAGCGGAAGCCGCACTGGTCCTTGCTCAGGTGGAAATGGCGCGCAGTGAAGCAGCGTGCCGAGAAAGCCAGCGGCAGGCGGCCGAAGGCGAATACCTCGGTGGCGACCGGCGTGTCGTTCGCCGGTCCGCCGGTCACCGGTGCGGCCGGCGGATTGATCAGCGCCAGCGCGTCCAGCGCAAGTTCGACCGGTGCCACCCAGCGGATGGCGCCGAGTGCGGCATGCTCGCGCAGCGCCGGCTGGCTGTAGACGTTGATGTGCGGGCCGAGCACGAAGGGTCGGCCAGCCAGTGCGCGCAGCGCCGAGGCGTCGCCCGCTTCGACCAGGAATTCGGTCTGGTCGGCCCAGCGGTGCAGTGCGCGCAGGTCGGCAGCCGATTCGAGCAATGCCTGACTGGCCAGCACGATTTCCTTGCCGCAGGTGGCGAGCTCGCGCGCGAGGGCCAGCCAGTCCTCGGTCTTCATTTCATGGCGGCGGCTGCACACGACTTCGCCGAGCACCACGGTGTCGGCGGGTGACTCGGCGACTTCGGCGTAGAAATCGAGCAGCGTGCGGCGCGGCCAGTAATACAGCACCGGGCCGACGGTCAGTGCGATGCGGGCGTTCATCTGTGTGTTCATCGGTTCACCGCCACGGCCGGTCGTAGGCGCCCAGCGTGTGCTGCTGGCCTTCGGCCCAGCGGCCGAGCGCGGCGGTCCATTGCGGCTGTACGCCGAAGCGCGCCGGCTGCGCGGCGCAGTCGTCGATGGCGGCACGCCAGACGCGGGTGACCTGTTCGACATAGGCCGGGCTGCGTTGTCGCCCCTCGATCTTGATCGCGGCAATGCCCATGTCCATCAGCTGCGGCAGCAGCGCCAGCGTGTTCAGGCTGGTCGGTTCTTCCAGCGCGTAGTCGCGCGCGCCGTCGACGTCGAAGCGGCCCTTGCACAGCGTCGGATAGCCGCGCGGTTCGTCCGGCGCGTAGCGGTCGATCAGCACGCCATTGAGCCGGGCCGATACGCCGTCGGCGCCGTCCTCCCAGCGCACGGCCGACGGCGGCGAGCAGACACCGGCCGTGTTCGGCGACTGGCCCGTCGCGTAGGACGACAGCGCACAGCGGCCCTCGACCATGACGCACAGGCTGCCGAAGCCGAACACCTCGATCTCTGCGCTGCTCTGCCGGCACACCTGTTCGACCTGCGGCAGCGTCAGCACGCGCGGCAGCACGGCGCGACGGATGCCGTAGCGCTCGCGGTAGAAATCGATCGCTTCCCAGGTGGTGGCCGAAGCCTGCACGGACAGGTGCAGACGCAGATCGGGGTGGTGATCGCGCGCGTAGGCGAGCACTGCGGTGTCGGCGCAGATCAGCGCGTCGATGCCGAGGCCGGCGGCGGCATCGACCGCGGCGAACCAGCGTTCGGGCGCACGCGCGTCGGCGAAGGTGTTGAGCGCCATCAGCACTTCGCGACCGCGGCTGCGGGCGTAGGCGATGCCGTCGCGTGCCTGCGCGAGGTCGAAGTTCAGACCGGCGAAGTTGCGCGCGTTGGTGGCGTCCTTCAGGCCCATGTAGACGGCGTCGGCGCCGGCGTCGATGGCCAGCGTCAGCGCGCGCAGCGAGCCGGCCGGGCAGACCAGGGCGGGTTTTCGGGGGAGCGTTGCGTGGGCGGTGCGGGATGTTTGCATGTCGGAAAGGTCCGGAACTGCGGGCGCCGCCCAGTGTGGGCATCGCGCGCGGCGCCGTGTTGATCCGGGTCAGACCGGTTGCACACGGCGCCGCGCGATTTGAGTCACTGCACCAGCGGCGTGTCGGCGATGTCCATGTCCACGCCTTCGAGCACGGCCTGACCGGCCAGCAGCGCGACGTACTGGCGCAGCGCGGTGGCGAAGCTCTGCTGGCGCAGCGAGGCGGCGACGGTGCCGCGCACTTCCTCGAAGGGCTGCACGGTGCCCGCTTCGCGCTCCTGCACGTCGATCACGTGGAAACCGAAGCGGCTGTGCACCAGGCGCGGCAGTACACCGATGTCGTGCTGGCCGAAGATGGCGCGGGCAAATTCAGGCACCACTTCTTCCGGCGCCAGCCAGCCGAGGTCGCCGCCGCGTTCGCTGCTCGGGCAGTTCGAATTCTGCCGGGCGGCGTCGGGGAAGGGGTCTTCGCCGTCGGCGTGCGCACGTACGTCGATCAGCACCGCTTCGGCCCGACCGCGCAGTGCATTGACGTCCACACCCGGCGTCACCGCGAACAGGATGTGGCGCATGCGTGCGCGCTGGCCCACGGTGTAGCGGCCGAGGTGGGCACTGTAATGGCGGCGGCAAGCCTCTTCGGATGGCTCCGGCACCTGCACCGCCTGACCGATCAGCGTGTCGATGGCGGTAGCGGCCTCTTCCGAAATCAGGCCGTCGGCCGACTGTTCGTCGCTGGCCGCAAGCAGGCCGGCCTTCTGGGCGGCCTGGCGCAGCAGTTCGGTGCAGGCGCGGTTGCGCAGTTCGTCCGGCGTAACGTCCTCGTCCGCACCGTTGATCGCGATGCCGTTGACGCGGGCGATGCCGCCGCTCTGTTGCGTGGACTGCATGGTGTCTCCTCGATCCTTTTATGAATGGATGCGCCGCGCAGCGGCGACGCATCCTTCACATCATCTCAGACACCGGCGCCCGGCTGGCGCGGCTGATTGTGTCCGGCCGGCAGGTTGAGCCGGCGTGCGCGCACCACCTGGTAGGGGCGGAACACGTACAGCACCGAGGCGAAGCCGCTCCACACGTGCACCAGACGGGTGAAGGGGAACACCAGGAAGATGGTCATGCCGAGGAACATGTGGGTCTTGAACACCCAGCCGGCTTCGGCCAGCAGTTCCGGCGCGCCGGCGCGGAAGGTGACGATGCGCTGCGCCCACTCGGCGAGCAGCATCATCATGCTGCCGTCCAGATGCTGTGCCGACAGCGGGATGGTGGCCAGACCGAGCAGCAGCTGCACCCACAGCAGCACGGCGATGACGATGTCGCTGGTTTTCGACGTGGCGCGGATGCGCGGCTCGGTCAGCCGGCGGTGCAGCAGCAGCGTCAGGCCGATGAAGCCGAGCAGACCGGCGATGCCGCCGGTCACCATCGCGACCAGCTGCTTGGCGCCGGCGCCGATGAAATGCTCATAGACGACGTGCGGCGTCAGCATGCCGAAGAAGTGCCCGAAGAACAGGAAGAGCACGCCGATGTGGAACAGATTGCTGCCCAGCCTGAGCTGGCCGCGGCGCAGCAGCTGCGACGAATCGCTCTTCCAGGTGTACTGGTCGCGGTCGAAGCGCAGCAGACTGCCGATGAAGAATACGGCGAGGCAGATGTAGGGGTAGTAACCGAACAGCAGGTTGTCGAGCCAGGAAGTCATGGTTGTACTCCTTGAGTGGCGGAGGACTTGCGGACGAGGTTGATGGGCTGCGGTGTGCCGGGCTTGGCCTGGCCGTGCGAGGAGCAGCCGTCGAAGGCGAGTGGTTCGGCCCAGCTGTCGTCGAGCGCTTCGTCGGGCTGGATCTTCACCGCGTGGGCGCGTTCGCCGGCCAGTTCGATCAGCGCGCCGACCACGCTCGCGTAGCGGCTTTCGCGCTTGACCAGCGCCGTGAACAACGCATTCAGGATGTGCGTCATTTCGGCGAGGAAGGCGCGCGCCTCCTTCGGCGGCTGGGTCGAGGCGAATTCGAGCACCACCGGCAGGTAATCCGGCAGTTCGCCGGCGGACAGGAAGAGGCCGGCTTTCTCGTAGGTCTGCGCCAGATCGATCATCGCCGGCCCGCGGTCGCGCGAATCGCCATGCACGTGTTCGAACAGGTGCAGCGAGGTCGAACGGCCGCGGTCGAACAGTTCGACGTAGGCGGCTTCGCCATCGAGCGCGGGCTGCTGCTGCAGCGTGTCGATCAGCGCATCCAGCTCGGCCAGACGGGAGGCCGACAGCGCCGCCTCGTCGTGCAGCGCCAGGCGCAGGTCGGGCAGCAGTCCGCGCAGGCTGGCGTCCGGGTAGCCGATCAGCAGCGCGCAGGCGCGCAGCGTGTGGGTCATTTTCTTCGGTGTCGTAAAAATGGTCATACCACCGCCTTGATCGGGATGGTCCGGCGCTTGTTGCCGCCGAACAGGCTGCTGTCGGAACTGCCTTCCGAGCAGCCGTTACCGAATGAGAAGCCGCAGCCGCCGCGCACGTCGAAGGCGTTCTCCGCGTACTCGCGGTGGGCCGACGGAATGACGAAGCGGTCCTCGTAGTTGGCGATCGCCATCACGTGGTACATGTCCTCGACCGCGGCCTGGCTGATGCCGACCTGGGTCAATGCCGCGGTATTGATGCGACCATCGACGTGCTTCTCGCGCTGGTAGGCGCGCATCGCCAGCATGCGTTCGAGTGCGCGCACGACCGGTTGCGTGTCGCCGGCGGTAAGCAGGTTGGCGAGGTATTTGACCGGAATGCGCAGCTGGTTCACGTCCGGAATCTCGCCATTGACACCGACCTGGCCGGCGTTGGCGGCGGCGGTGATCGGCGACAGCGGTGGCACGTACCACACCATGGGCAGCGTGCGGTATTCCGGGTGCAGCGGCAGCGCCACCTTCCACTCCACCGCCATCTTGTAGACCGGGCTGCGGCGGGCGGCTTCCATCCACGAATCGGGGATGCCGTCGGCACGGGCCTGTTCGATCACCTTCGGATCGTTCGGGTCGAGGAAGATGTCGAGCTGGGCCTGGTAGAGGTCGCGGTCATGTTCGACCGAAGCCGCTTCCTGGATGCGGTCGGCGTCATACAGCAGCACGCCGAGGTAGCGGATGCGGCCGACGCAGGTTTCCGAGCACACGGTGGGCTGGCCGGCTTCGATGCGCGGGTAGCAGAAGATGCACTTCTCTGCTTTCCCCGATTGCCAGTTGTAGTAGATCTTCTTGTACGGACAGCCGGACACGCACATGCGCCAGCCGCGGCACTTGTCCTGGTCGATCAGCACGATGCCGTCCTCTTCGCGCTTGTAGATCGAGCCGGACGGGCAGCTGGCGACGCAGGCCGGGTTCAGGCAGTGCTCGCACAGCCGCGGCAGGTACATCATGAAGGTGTTCTCGAACTGGCCGTAGATGTCCTTCTGCACCTCGTCGAAGTTCTTGTCCTTCGAGCGCTTCGAGAATTCGCCGCCGAGAATCTCCTCCCAGTTCGGGCCCCATTCAATCTTTTCCATGCGCTGGCCGGTGATCAGGCTGCGCGGCCGCGCGGTCGGCGCCGCCTTCATTTCGGGCGCCGACTGCAGGTGGTCGTAGTCGAAGGTGAAGGGCTCGTAGTAGTCGTCGATTTCCGGCAGATGCGGGTTGGCGAAGATCTTCATCAGAAGCTGCCACTTGCCGCCCTGGCGCGGCGCGATCGAGCCGTCGCTCTTGCGCATCCAGCCACCCTGCCACTTGTCCTGGTTCTCCCATTCCTTCGGGTAACCGATGCCGGGCTTGGTTTCGACGTTGTTGAACCACGCGTATTCCATGCCGGGACGGCTGGTCCACACGTTCTTGCAGGTGACCGAGCAGGTGTGGCAACCGATGCACTTGTCGAGGTTGAGCACCATGCCGATTTGAGCGCGTATTTTCATGTCATGTCTCCTTAGGCGTGGGCGGTATCGGTGGCAGCGGCTTCGCCGTCGAGCCAGTCGATGCGCTTCATCTTGCGCACGACGACGAACTCGTCGCGGTTGGTGCCGATGGTTCCGTAGTAGTTGAAGCCGTAGCTCAGCTGGGCATAGCCGCCGATCATGTGCGTCGGCTTCAGCACGATGCGGGTGACCGAGTTGTGGATGCCGCCGCGCGCACCGGTGATCTCCGACCCCGGCGTGTTGATGATCTTTTCCTGTGCGTGGTACATCAGCACCATGCCCGGATTGACCCGCTGGCTCACCACGGCGCGCGCGGTGATCGCGCCATTCACGTTGAACAGTTCGACCCAGTCGTTATCGACGATGCCGGCCTTCTTCGCGTCGTCCTCGGACAGCCAGATCACCGGGCCGCCGCGGTTCAGCGTCAGCATGTGCAGGTTGTCGCTGTAGGTCGAGTGGATGCCCCACTTCTGGTGCGGCGTGATGAAGTTGAGCTGGATCTCCGGATTGCCGTTGCTCTTGATGCCAGCGATCGCCGCCGTGGTCTTCAGGTCCACCGGCGGGCGGTAGCTGACGAAGCCTTCGCCGAAGGCGCGCATCCACGGATGGTCCTGGTAGAACTGCTGACGGCCGGTCAGCGTGCGCCATGGGATCAGTTCATGCACATTGGTATAGCCGGCGTTGTACGACACCTTCTCGCTCTCCAGTCCGGACCACGTCGGCGACGAGATGATCTTGCGCGGCTGCGCCTGGATGTCGCGGAAGCGGATCTTCTCGTCCTCGCGATAGATGGCCAGGTGCTCGTGATCGCGCCCGGTCTGCTTGCCCAGCGCCTTCCACGCCTTCACCGCGACCTGGCCGTTGGTTTCCGGCGCCAGCATCATCACCACTTCGCAGGCGTCGATGTCGCTGTCGATCTTCGGCATGCCCTTGGTCGCGCCCTCATCGGTCACCAGACCGTTCAGTTCGCCAAGCTGGCGCACCTCGTCCTGCGTGTTCCAGGCGATGCCCTTGCCGCCGTTGCCCACCTTGGTCAGCAGCGGGCCGACCGCGGTGAAGCGCTTGTAGACGTTCGGGTAGTCGCGCTCGACCACCGTCATCTGCGGCGCCGTCTTGCCCGGGATCAGATCGCACTCGCCGCGCTTCCAGTCGGCGACGCCGAAGGGCTGGGCCAGTTCGGCCGGGCTGTCGTGCATCAGCGGCGTCAGCACCAGTTCGCGTTCGACGCCGAGGTGGCCGACGCACACTTCGCTGAACTTCTTGGCGAAGCCCTTGTAGATGTCCCAGTCGCTCTTCGACTGCCAGGCCGGGTCGACCGCGGTCGACAGCGGGTGGATGAAGGGGTGCATGTCGCTGGTATTGAGGTCGTTCTTCTCGTACCAGGTGGCGGTCGGCAGCACGATGTCCGAATACAGGCAGGTGGTGCTCATGCGGAAATCGAGCGTCACCAGCAGGTCGAGCTTGCCTTCGGGCGCTTCCGTGTGCCACTTCACTTCCTGCGGCTTGGCGTCGTCCGAGCCGAGGTCCTTGCCCTGCACGCCGTTGCTGGTGCCCAGCAGGTGCTTCAGGAAGTACTCGTGGCCCTTGCCGCTGGAACCGAGGATGTTGGAGCGCCACACGAACATGTTGCGCGGCCAGTTCTGCGGCGCGTCCGGGTCCTCGCAGCTCAGTTCGAGCTGGCCGTTCTTCAGCGCGCCGACCGCGTAGTCCTTCGGATCGACGCCCGCCGCGTTGGCGTCGCGCACCACCTGGATCGGGTTGGTCTTCAGCTGCGGCGCGCTGGGCAGCCAGCCCATGCGCTCGGCGCGCACGTTGTAGTCGATCATGCTGCCGCCGAACAGCGACTTGTCGGCGAGCGGGGACAGCACTTCCTCGACGCCGAGCTTTTCGTAGCGCCACTGGTCGGTGTGCGCGTAGAAGAAGCTGGTCGAGTTCTGCTGCCGCGGCGGGCGTATCCAGTCGAGTGCGAAGGCGAGCGCGGTCCAGCCGGTCTGCGGGCGCAGCTTCTCCTGCCCGACGTAGTGCGCCCAGCCGCCGCCGCTCTGGCCGATGCAACCGCACATCATCAGCATGTTGATGATGCCGCGGTAGTTCATGTCGCAGTGGTACCAGTGGTTCATCGCCGCGCCGATGATGACCATGGACTTACCGCGGGTCTTGTCGGCGTTGTCGGCGAACTGGCGGGCAACCGTGATGATCTGGTCGCGCGGCACGCCGGTGATCTTCTCCTGCCAGGCGGGCGTGTAGGCGATGTCCTGATCGTAGCTGCTCGCACCGGTGTCGCCGGGAAGACCGCGGCCGACGCCGTAGTTCGCGACCTGCAGGTCGAACACGGTGGCCACCAGTGCGTCGCGCTTGTCGCCTGCCTTGCCGAGCGCGATGCGCTGCACCGGCACCGTGCGCAGCAGCACGTCGCCGCCGCCCTGCGGGCTGTTCGGGAAGTGTTCGTGCTCGATGCCGCCGAAGTAGGGGAAGGCGACCTGCGTGTGCTCGACCGGGGTGGTATCGCCTTCGAGCACCGACAGTTTCAGCTTCACGTCGCCGCCGTGGCGCGCTTCCTTCGCTTCGAGGTTCCACTGGCCAGCGTCGGCGCGGCCGTCCGGGCCCCAGCGGAAGCCGATGGCGCCGTTGGGCAGTACGACGCGGCCGTTCTCGTCGAAGGCGACCGTTTTCCAGTCAGGATTGTTGGCCTGCCCCAGCTTTCCGTTGAAGTCGCTGGCGCGCACGTAGCGGTCCGGCACCATCACCGTCTTGCCGTTGGGCAGGGTGTGTTCCTTCAGCAGCACCAGCATGGGCAGATCGGTGTAGCGGCGCGCGTAATCATCGAAGTACGCAGATCTTCCGGCCCCCAGGTCGCCGCTGCGCGGCGCCCGCCCCCCGAGGGGGTCCGCCTCGCTTGGGGCGGCCCGGCGCTCTGCGGCGCTGCCAAAGTAGAACTCCTTCAGGATGACGTGGCCCATGGCCATCGCCACCGCGGCGTCGGTGCCCTGTTTCGGGTGCAGCCAGAGGTCGGCCAGCTTGCTGATCTCGGCGTAGTCGGGCGTGACGGCGACGGTCTTCGCGCCCTTGTAGCGGACCTCGGTGAAGAAGTGGGCGTCCGGCGTGCGCGTCTGCGGCACGTTGGAGCCCCAGGCGATGATGTAGGTCGAGTTGTACCAGTCGGCCGATTCCGGCACGTCGGTCTGTTCGCCCCAGATCTGCGGGCTGGACGGCGGCAGGTCGCAGTACCAGTCGTAGAAGCTCATGCAGACGCCACCGATCAGGCTCAGGTAGCGGCTGCCGGCGGCATAGCTCACCATCGACATCGCCGGGATCGGCGAGAAGCCGATGATGCGGTCCGGGCCGTGCTTCTTGATGGTGTAGACGTTGGCGGCGGCGACCAGCTCGTTCACCTCGTCCCAGCTGGAGCGGACGAAGCCGCCGAGGCCGCGCACCTGCTGGTAGTCACGGCGCTTCGCGTCGTTCTCGACGATGGAGGCCCAGGCTTCGACCGGGCCATGCTTCAGGCGCGCCTCGCGCCAGCTCTTGAGCAGGCGGCCGCGCACCATCGGATACTTCACGCGGTTGGCGCTGTAAAGGTACCAGCTGTAGCTGGCACCGCGCGCACAGCCGCGCGGCTCGTGGTTGGGCATGTCCCAGCGGGTGCGCGGGTAGTCGGTCTGCTGGGTTTCCCAGGTGACGATGCCGCCCTTGACGTAGATCTTCCACGAGCAGGAACCGGTGCAGTTCACGCCGTGGGTGGAGCGCACGATCTTGTCGTGCGCCCAGCGGTCGCGGTAGGCATCCTCCCAGCTGCGGTCTTCGCCGGTGGCGATGCCGTGATCGCCCGAGAAGCTCTCCTTCGGGGCGGAGAAGTGGGTCAGTCGGTCGAGAAAGTGGCTCATGTGTGCTCTCCTGTAGCGGGGCTCGGCGGGGGCATGGGGTCAGGGGTTCTTCACGTACGCATTGCGGCGCAGGTAGAACCACCAGTTGATGAACAGGCAGATCGCGTAGAACGCGGCGAAGCCGTACATCGCGAGCTCGGGCGTGCCGGCCTTGATCTGCGCACCGATGACCACCGGTGCGATGAAGGCGCCGTAGGCGGCGACCGCGGACGTCCAGCCCAGCACCGGGCCGGCCTGCTGGCGATCGAAGATGACGCCGATGGTGCGGAAGGTCGAACCGTTGCCGATGCCGCTGGCAAAGAACAGCACGATGAACAGGCCGAGGAACATCGGGAAGTACTGCTCGGGCGTGGCCGAGCTGTAGGCCAGCTTCATCACGTAACCGACCGCCACCGACGCGACGACCATCACCAGCGAGATGATCTGCGTGACGATGGAGCCGCCCCACTTGTCGGAGATCCAGCCGCCGAGAGGGCGCACGGCGGCGCCGACGAAGGGGCCGATCCAGGCGAAGGCCAGCACGGTGGGCGCGTTCGGGTTCGGCAGCGTGTGCTGCATGACGCCATTGGCATCGGGCACGTGGCTGACGCCGAAGATCACCTTCATCGCCAGCGGCAGCGCCATCGAGAAACCGATGAAGGAACCGAAGGTGACGATGTACAGGATGGTCATCGACCATGTGTGCTTGTCGCTGAAGATCTTGAACTGCCGGGTCACGCCTTCGCGCATCGGGCCGAAGGCGGCGAGCTTCATCACCGTCAGCGCCATGATGATGTCGAGCGGAATCGCCACCCACATGTTCAGCAGGCCCAGACCGGTCGGCGCCGGCAGGTACAGATAGAGCATGAAGATCGCGGGTACGAAGGCCAGCGTGTACAGATAGGTGATCTTCGAGAAGGCGACGATGGGGTTGCCGGTGTCGGGCGACACCGCCTTCAGGTTGTTCATGCCGAACCAGCACAGGATGGATAGCGGCACCAGCGACAGCACCCAGGCGAAGCCGGCGTTCTGGATCCAGGTCGGTGTGCCGGCGGCGATCTTGCCGAAGATCCAGCCGCTGTCCTTCATCAGCGTCATCGGCTCGCCGCCGAAGGCGCCGAGCAGCGGCACGGTCATCACCAGCGGGATGACGATCTGCATCGTCGTCACGCCGAAGTTGCCGAGGCCGGCGTTGAGGCCCAGCGCGGTGCCCTGCAGCCGCTTCGGGAAGAAGGTGCTGATGTTGGACATCGAACTGGCGAAATTGCCGCCGCCGACGCCGCACCACAGCGCCATCAGCTGGAACACCCACAGCGGCCAGTCGGTGTGCTGCAGCGCGATGCCGGTACCGATGGCCGGCGCCAGCAGCATTGCCGTGGTCAGGAAGATGGTGTTGCGGCCACCGGCCAGGCGGATCAGGAAGGAGGCCGGGATGCGCATCGTGGCGCCGGAGATGCCGGCGATGGCGGTCAGCGTGAACAGCTGGTCCTGGGTGAAGGGAAAGCCCAGGTTGAGCATCTGCACGGTGATGATGCCCCACATGCCCCAGACCGCGAATCCGCACAGCAGCGCGGGAATCGAGATCCACAGGTTGCGGTAGGCCACCTTCTTGCCGGTCGATTCCCAGAAGGCATCGTCCTCCGGCCGCCAGTCCTCGACATCGGGGCCGCGGGGGGCGCCCTGTACCGGACGGGTGCCGGCGTGTGTGCTTGCGTTCATGATGATCTCCGTGGTGTCCGGTTCAGGACTGGGCTGCGGACGTGCTGTCCATCAGCGGGGTGCGGCGGACTTCGGTGAAGTACATCCAGATCAGCGACACCCACACCACGCCGTACATCAACATGAAGGCGCTGGAGCGTATGCCGGTCAGATCGAGCAGGGCACCGAACATGATGGGCAGCACGAAGCCGCCAAGGCCGCCGGCCAGGCCGACGATGCCGCTGATGGTGCCGATGTTGGCGGGGTAGTCGTTGCTGATGTACTTGAACACGCTGGCCTTGCCGAAGGCCCAGGCGATGCCGAGGATGAACATCAGGCCGGTGAAGGCATACACGTTCAGACCGATATGGAAGGTCTGCTCACCGTTGATGGTGACGACGGTGAATTGCGTCTGCGGGTAGCTGAGCAGGAAGAGGCAGATCCAGCTCACCCACAGCACCCACCAGGTGACGCTGTGCGCGCCGTACTTGTCGGACAGCCAGCCGCCGATCGCGCGAAGCACGCCGCCGGGCAGCGAGAAACAGGCGGCCAGCAGCGCGGCGGCACGGATGTCGAGGCCGTACTCGCCGACGTAGTACTGCACCATCCACAGGCTGAGCGCGACGTAACCGCCGAACACGATGCTGTAGTACTGGCAGTACTTCAGCACGCGCGGGTCCTTCAGCGCCTTGAGCTGGTCGACGAAGCGCACATTGCTCGGCACCAGGTGGGCCGGGTCGCTGTGGCTGAACAGCCAGAAGATGATGACGGTGCCGAGCATGATGGCGGCGTACACCTGCGGCACCATGGTCCAGCCGAAAGCGACCAGCAGGGCCGGTGCGACGAACTTGTTGACCGCCGCGCCCGAGTTGCCAGCGCCATACACGCCCATCGCGAAGCCCTGCTGCTCCTTCGGGAACCAGCGCGCGACATAGGGCGTGCCGACCGAGAACGAACCGCCGGCCAGGCCGACGAACAGGCCGATGACGAGGAAATGCCAGTACTCGGTGGCATAGCTCATCATCCAGATCGCCGGCACGGTGGCCGCCATCAGCAGCGTCATCACGATGCGACCGCCGTACTTGTCGGTCCAGATGCCCAGCGGCACCCGCACCAGCGAGCCGGTGAGCACCGGCGTGGCGGTCAGCAGACCGAACTGGGTGGCGTTGAGATCGAGCGCCTTCTTGATCGGTATGCCGATCACGCCGAACATCATCCACACCATGAAGCACACGGTGAACGCCAGGGTGCTGACGATCAGCACCGACAGTGCCTGCCCTTTCCTGGTCATGACGGAATCCTCCCTTTAAGACTGATGCGATCTTAGGGAGCGGGTCAGTACGGCGGCATCCTTCGGTGGTAGCGCACGGACGATGCGGAAGAACGATGACGCGGACGTTCGGGTAGTTCCGAAGAACTACTGCATCGTCCGAATGGAGGAGGGTTGACCAGGGTCAATGAGTGCGGCTGCGACATGGGGTTCGTCGCGAGCAGAGCTTGCTCCCGCAAGACCGGCTCTTGGCCGCGACTGCAACGGTGGCGCTGCGCACGGTCGAGCAGGCCTGTCGCCCGTCTGTCACGCTTTCGACGAACCCGGCAACCGGTGTGCCGATGTCAGATCAGGCCGCGTTCCACCGCGATGACGGCGACCTGTACGCGCGAGGCGACGCCCAGCTTGCGCAGGATGTGCTGCACGTGGATCTTCACCGTGGTTTCGGCAATGCCGAGGTCGCGGGCGATCACCTTGTTGCTGTCGCCGCGGGCGATGCCGCGCAGGATGTCGGTTTCGCGCGGCGACAGTGCGCCGCTCTGGGGCGGCGTCTCGGCCGCAGCGGGCGTCGGGGTGGCCGCCTGGCGGAATACCTCGACCAGCTTGCCGGTCATTTCGTCGGCCACCACCGGCTCGCCGCGCATGGCGCGATGGATGGCCCGCGACAGCGCTTCGCCCTCCATCGTCTTCAGCAGATAGCCGCTGGCGCCGGCGCGCAGCGCGGCGGCCAGATCTTCGCCGTCCTCGCTGATGGTGAGCATGATCAGACGCGCGCCCGGCGCCGCCTCGCGCAGCGCCGGCAGCGCGTCGACACCATTGACGCCGGGCAAGTGGTTGTCGAGCAGGATGACGTCGGGCTGTAGTGCCTCGGCGCGCCGCTGCGCCTCTCCCGCGTCGGCGGCGTCGCCGACGATCTGCAGCTTCGGGTCGCGCGACAGCAGGGCGGTCAGACCACGGCGGAACAGGGTGTGGTCATCGACCAGCAGGATGCGTATCGGTGTGTCGTCGTGCGTACTGTTCATGAGGCGGCCTGCATGGGCTGTAGGTCGAGCAGTGTGGGGTCGCTGGCAGGCAACGTCAGGATGACCGAGGTGCCGCGACCGGGGGTCGAGAACACCTCGATGCGGGCACCGATGCGCGCGGCGCGTTCGGTCATGATGCGCAGTCCGACATGGGTTTCGTCCGGCGGGCCGCCGTCGGTGGAAAAACCACGACCGTCGTCGCGTACTTCGAAGCGCCATTGCGGCTGCTGCTGCACGTCGAGCCAGACATGGCCGGCGCGCGCATGCTTGCGTACGTTCGAAAGCGCTTCCTGCACGATGTGCAGCACCTGGATCTGCACGTCCGGCAGCAGCGGCAGTCCGTGGTCGCGCATCGCCAGCGAGGCGCGCACGCCGCTCTGGTGTTCGAACTTGCGCAGCGTGGCGAGCAGGGCGGCTTCGATGTCCTCGGCATTGGCGCGGGTGCGGAAGTGCAGCAGCAGTTCGCGCACGTCGCCCGAACTTTCGCGCAGGCCGGCTTCGAGTTCGTCCAGCATCGCACGCGCGGCGGTCTCGTCGTGCGCGGCCAGCGCGTCACGCATCATTTCGACCTGCATCTTCATGAAGGCCAGCGACTGCGCGATCGAGTCGTGCAGTTCGCTGGCCAGGAAGTTGCGCTCCTGCGATACCGCGGCTTCGTTCTGCAGCGCGTTGAGGCGCAGGTTCTCCATGCCGCTGGCCAGATGGGTCGCCAGCGCTTCGAGCAGCGAACGGGCCGGCGCGGACAGCTCCACGCTGGCGTGGAAGAACAGGTCGACCTCGCCCATCAGCCTGTCCTTCAGGCGAACCGGCACCGACACCAGAGTTTCGAAGCCGGCCTCGCCGCAGTATTGCAGCGCCTCGCCGCCCATCGTACGGATCGGGATGACGCGCGCGAAGGGCGGGGCGTTCGGCGCGCCGCAATGGCATTCGTCCGCCTTCAGGCAGCGCTCGCCGTCGGTCATGTAGGCCGGCAGTCCTTGCGAGGCGAGCATCAGGTAGCGCTGGTTCGATTCATCGGACCAGCGCAGCGCGACGCCGTCGGCGTGCACGGCGCGCGCGACGTAGCCGACGAAGCCGCGCGCCAGTTCTTCCAGCGAGCGGGCGGTGGCGATCAGCGAGGTCACTTCGTACAGCGCCTCCAGTCGCTCGCGCTTTTCCTGCAGCTCGGCCGTTTTGGACGTCACCTTGGCTTCGAGATTGCGGTACATGGCCTGTATCTGTTCCGCCATGTCGTTGAAGCCGTCGGCCAGCGTGCCGAATTCGTCGCTGCTGCCGCGTTCGACGCGGGCGCCCAGATCGCCCTGCTGAATCCGCTCCAGCGCCTGCTTGAGCTGACCCACCGGTTCCAGCACGAACAGATAGCCGATGTAGAGCAACACCACCGCACCGATCACGGCCAGCGCCATCGTTGCGAGTTGCAGCAGGTTGAGCAGCGCTGTCCAGTGCGACATGTGGTTCTCGATGCCGGCCACCAGCGCATCGATGCGCCCGGTGAAGCGCGCGGTGTCGTCGCGCAGACCGTCGCTGCCGCGCGGTGCGGCGTCGAGCCAGCGCTCGCTGTAGGTACGCCAGTCGCCGCGTACCTGATCGAAGCTGCGCCGGATGTCGTTGTCCAGCGGCATGAACAGCGGGCGCTCGGGGTCGCCGGCACGCAGCAGTTCGAGACTGCGTTCGAATTCGCGTCGGGCGTGCGGCAGCGCTTCGCGTTCGCCGGTGGCGACCAGCAGCGACATGCGGTAAGCCTGCATGCGCATGCGCCCGGCCTCGTTCACGGCGGCAGCGCCGCCATCGAGCTGCCATGACATCCACAGCGTGAGCGTGATCGACAGCAGCGCGAGCAGGGCGAACGGCGCCGCAGCGACAGCCAGCTTGGCGCCCAGTCCCCAGTGTTCTCGTTTCGACATGTGTCCGAGTTTAGGGGCTGTGCGTGCGAATTTCGAGGTCTACGACGTGATCGACGTCAAGCGGTCTTGCCGCGCACTTATTTCCTTGTACTATCCTTGAGACCGGAACGTCTTCGTCCTCCGCCGCTCGAAGGTGCGAAGACAGCCGCTTCCGGTGCGTGCAGCAGCGCCGCCGCACGCCGGCCCCGAGCCAGAATCCCGCTCGTCGTTTCGCTCCTGGAGAAATGGATGACCTTGTTGAAAGGCCTCCTGTCCGGTTTTTTCGGCCCGCTCCGCACACCCGATCGCTCCCGTGCGCGCCTGGCGCTTGGCGTGGCGGCGCTCTGGGCACCCGGCGCCCTCGTCCTGATCGACCAACCGTGGGCGGCACAGGCAGGCTGGCTGGGCTGGTGCGTGGCCTGCGGCATCTGGCTGTTACGCAGCGGGTCGACGTCGCAAGCGATCGTGCCGTCGCCTCCGCCGGCCGACGATACCGCGGCGCTTCTGCACGAGTTGCCGATGCCCGCCTGCATCTGTTCACTGCCGGACGGTGGCATGCGCGTGCTCAATGCCGCCCTGGCCACGATGGCCAACGAGAGCCCCGATGCGCTGCGTGGTCGCAGCATTGCCGAGTTCTGCCAGACCGCCGAAGACCGGTCACGTGTGGTCGAGGTGCTGGCGCAGGGCCGTGGCACCGACGATGTGGAACTGCCGTTGCGCCGTCACGACGGCTCTGTGCGCTGGGTGTCGGCGGCAACCCGTCCGCTGTCCCATCAGGGGCAGCCGGCGCTGCTGGTCATCTGTCACGACATCACGGGACATAAGCAGGCGGAACGCTCGCTGGCCGCGAGCGAAGAACGTTTCCGCGTGCTGCTCGGCGCGCTGTCAGAGGCCGTGGTGCTGTATGACGCGCAAGCCCGGGTGCTCACCAGCAACCGTTCGGCGGAATCCTGTGCCTGGCTGGATGCGGCCCATGCGGGCCTGCCCGGCGGCAGCGACGAGTTCACCTTGTGTGACGAGCAGGGGCGGTCGCTGGCGCGCGACATGCACCCGGTCATCCGCTCGCTGGCAGACGGTCTGCCGGCACGCGACGTCGTGATTGGCGCCGAGAGTGCGTCCGGCCAGATGCGCTGGCTGACCGTCAACACTCAGCCGCTGTTCCACGCCGGCAGCAAGCGGCCGTACGCGGTGGTGGCCTCCTATTCCGACCTCACCGCGCGCATTCGCGCCGAACGTGCGCTGCGCGCCAGCGAGCAGCGCTACGCGCTGGCCCTGCGCGGCATGAACGAGGGGCTGGCCGAATGGATCACCGGCAGCGACCGCATGTACGTGTCGCCACGTCTGTCGCAGATCATGGGCTACGACGCCGGTGGCCGCCGCATGCGCGTGCGCGAGTTCGTCGCCGGCATCCATCCGCACGACCGCAAGGCCTGGTCGGCCATGGTCGCCAGCCACCTGAAGGGGCGCAGCGATCACTTCCAGCAGGAACTGCGCATGCGTCATGCTGACGGCGGCTATCGCTGGTTTCTGCTGCGCGGCGTGGCGCAGCGCGATGCCAGCGGACGCAGCAGCCGCGTCGTCGGCACCGTGGCCGACATCACCTTGCGCAAGCGGCTGGAAGAGGTCGATGTGGCCGAGCGCGAACTGTTGTCGCTGATCGCCGCCGCCATGCCGCTGTCCGAAGTGATGTCGCGCTTTGCGCGGCTGGTGTCGGGCCTGCTCAATGAAAGTTCGATCTGTGCGGTGCTCTCGCTGGCACCCGACACCGGTGCCGTGGTCGATGTGGTCGGCGCCAATCTGCCGCCCGTGCTGGCCGACTGGCTACGCAGCCCGGCAGGGACCGGCGACGATGGCCGATTGATTGCCGCGCTGCGCGGCCGGCGACCGCTGCTGTGCGAGGATGTGCAGACGTCGCCCGAGCTTGCCGGCTGCAGCCGGCTTTTCGCAGCCGAAGGCCTGCGCGCGTTGTGGGCATTGCCGCTGGCGGCGCAGGACGGCGCGGTGCTGGGCGGACTGATCATCCTGCACCCGCAAGCCTGGCGGCCCGGGCGGGCGGACGAGAACGTGATCGAGCGGCTGGTCGACATCGCCCAGCTGGCGCTGGAACGGGCGCGCGCCGAGCGCCAGGTGCGCGAACTGAACGAATCGCTGGAGCGCCGCGTGGCCGAACGCACCACGCTGCTGGAGCAGGCGAACAGCGAACTGGAAGCCTTCTCGTACTCGGTGTCGCACGACTTGCGCAGTCCGCTGCGGGCGATCAACGGCTTTGCGCATCTGCTGGCAGAGCATGCCGGCGCGGTGCTGGACGACGAGGGGCGCGACATGCTGGAGCGCATACAGCGCGGCGCCTCGCGCATGGGCCTGCTGATCGACGACATCCTGCATTTCTCGCGCGTGTCGCGCGTCGACATGGCGCACAGCGAAATCAATCTGGACATGCTGGCGGCCAACGTCGTCGCCGATCTGGCCGAACAGTACCCGGTGGCCAGCGTGGAGCTGTCGCCGCTTGGCCACGCCAGCGGCGACCAGTCCATGCTGCGGCAGGTGTTCGTGAACCTGATCGGTAATGCGCTGAAGTTTTCGTCGCGCAGTCCGCAGCCACGGGTCGAGGTGTTCGTCGAACGCCGGCGCGGCATCGCCGCGATCTGCGTGCGCGACAACGGGGTCGGCTTCGATACGGCCTACGCCGACCGCCTGTTCGGCGTGTTCCAGCGCATGCACGGCGCGGAGGAGTTTCCGGGCACCGGGGTGGGGCTGGCCATCGTCAAGCGCATCGTCGAGCGGCACGGTGGCGTCATCTGCGTCGAGGCGGCGCCGGGGCGCGGTGCCACCTTCCGTTTCACGCTGGCGGGCTTCCGTCCGTTCGATCAGGCGGATGCAGTGCCGGCCGACGCGCCGGCGCGGACCGGGACGGTACCCCGTACAGGTACTTGAGGATGACAGATGCGAAAACGGAGCGGTCCGCCAGGGCGGAGCGCTCCGTCGTGTCGGGGCGGAAGGCGTGTCAGCCGATCAGCCGCGTCAGTGCCTCACGGTACTTGTCGCCGGTGCGCTGGATGATGTCGGCCGGCAGGCGCGGGCCCGGCGCGGTCTTGTTCCAGTCCAGCGTTTCCAGGTAGTCGCGCACGAACTGCTTGTCGAAGGAGGGCGGGTTGCTGCCTTCCTGGTACTGGTCGGCCGGCCAGAAGCGCGACGAATCCGGCGTCAGCGCCTCGTCGATCAGGATGAGATTGCCGTCCGCGTCGAGACCGAATTCGAACTTGGTGTCGGCGATGATGATGCCGCGGCTCTTCGCGTAGTCGGCGGCGGCGCTGTACAGCGCGATCGCGGTGTCACGCACCTTGGCCGCCATGGCGGCACCGATCAGCGCTTCGGTCTGCGTGTAGCTGATGTTCTCGTCGTGGTCGCCGACCGCCGCCTTGGTGGCTGGCGTGAAAATCGGCGACGGCAGCTTCGAGGCCATGCGCAGACCATGCGGCAACTGCACGCCGCACACCGCGCCGGTGCGCGAGTAGTCGCCCCAGCCGGAACCGATCAGGTAACCACGCACGACCGCCTCGATCGGCAGCGGCTTGAGCCGCCGCACGACGATGGCGCGGCCTTCGACCTGGTCTCGCTCGTCCGCCGTCACCACCGATTCCGGCGCGATGCCGGTCAGGTGGTTGGGCGATACGCCGGCCAGCTTGCCGAACCAGAAGTTCGAAACGGCCGTCAGCACCTTGCCCTTGCCCGGGATGGGGTCGGGCAGGATGACGTCGAAGGCCGACAGGCGATCGGTAGTGACGATGAGCATCTTCTCGTCGTCGATCGCGTAGATGTCACGGACCTTGCCGCGGGCGATCAGCGGCAAGCTCTTGATGCTGGATTCGAACAGTGCGTCGGCCATTTCGGTCTTCGTTGCGGTCTGCGGTATGGATCAGTTGACGGTCTGGGCCAGCTTGCCGCTGGCGTACATGCGGGCGATCTCGTCGAGCGGGATGGCCTTGATCTTGCTGCCCTGGCCTTCGCAGCCGAACTGCAGATAGCGCTCCTTGCACACGGCCTTGGCGGCTTCGCGCGCCGGCTTCAGCCATTCGCGGGCGTCGAACTTGTCCGGGTTCTCGGCCAGGAACTTGCGCACCGCACCGGTCATCGCCAGCCGGATGTCGGTGTCGATGTTGATCTTGCGCACGCCGTACTTGATCGCTTCCTGAATCTCCTCGACCGGCACGCCGTAGGTTTCCTTCATCTTGCCGCCGTACTGGTTGATGATGGCCAGCAGTTCCTGCGGCACCGACGACGAGCCGTGCATCACCAGGTGGGTGTTGGGGATGCGCTTGTTGATTTCCTTGACGCGCGAGATCGCCAGGATGTCGCCGGTCGGCTTGCGGGTGAACTTGTAGGCGCCGTGGCTGGTGCCGATGGCGATCGCCAGCGCGTCCAGCTGCGTGGCCTTGACGAACTGGGCGGCTTCTTCCGGATCGGTCAGCAGCGACGAGTGATCGAGCTTGCCTTCGGCGCCGTGGCCGTCTTCCTCACCGGCCATGCCGGTCTCCAGCGAGCCGAGGCAACCCAGTTCGCCCTCGACCGTGACGCCGACCTTGTGCGCCATCTCGACCACGCGGCGGGTGACGTCGACGTTGTAGTCGAAGGAGGCCGGGGTCTTGCCGTCTTCCTTCAGCGAGCCGTCCATCATGACCGAGCCGAAGCCCAGATCGATGGCGCCCTGGCAGATCGCCGGCGACTGGCCGTGATCCTGGTGCATCACCAGCGGGATGTGCGGATAGGCTTCGACCGCGGCCTGGATCAGGTGCTTGATGAAGCTCTCGCCGGCGTACTTGCGGGCACCGGCGCTGGCCTGCAGGATGACCGGGGCGCCGACTTCGTCGGCGGCACTCATCACCGCCTGCACCTGCTCGAGATTGTTCACGTTGAATGCCGGCAGGCCGTAGCCGTTTTCGGCGGCGTGGTCGAGCAGTTGGCGCATGGATACCAGAGGCATGAGATTCTCCTGCGAGTTCAGATTACGGTGGAGAGTTGACGATACTCCCCGACCTTGACGATTTTCAGTGTATTGGTACCGCCCGGAACGCCAATAGGCTCGCCGAAGGACAGCACGATGAGGTCACCGACCTTCACGGCACCGCTGCGCAGCAGTTCGGCCTCGGCGTCGATCAGCATGCGGTCGCGGTCGGCGTCCGGATCGAGCTTGATCATCAGCGGCGTCACGCCACGGTACATCGACAACTTGTAACGGGTGCGCACTTCCGGTGTCAGCGCGTAAATGGGCACGCCGCTGTTCAGGCGCGACATCCACAGCGAGGTCGAGCCCGACTGGGTCAGCGTGGCGATCGCCTTCACCTTCAGGTGGAAGGCCGAAAACAGCGCGGCCATCGCGATCGACTGGTCGATGCGGGTGAACACGCGCTGCAGGAATTCCTGGTCCAGCTTCACCTCCGCCGTCTTCTCGGCTTCGATGCAGATGCGGCTCATCGCCTCGACCGTCTCGACCGGGTACTGACCGGAAGCCGTTTCCGCCGACAGCATGACGGCGTCGGTGCCGTCGAGCACCGCGTTGGCGACGTCCGACACTTCGGCGCGCGTGGGCACCGGGCTGCTGATCATCGATTCCATCATCTGCGTGGCGGTGATGACCAGCTTGTTCATTTCGCGCGACACGCGAATGATGCGCTTCTGCATCGCCGGCACCGCGGCGTCGCCCACTTCGACCGCGAGGTCGCCGCGTGCCACCATGGCGCCGTCCGACGCTTCGAGAATCTCTTCCAGCGCCGGAATCGCCTCGACGCGCTCGATCTTGGCGATCAGCTGCGCGTTGGAGCCGGCAGCACGCAGCAGGTCTCGCGCCTGCTTCATGTCGGCGCCGCTCTTCGGGAAGCTCACCGCGACGAAGTCGACATTCAGCGACGCCGCGATCTTGATGTCTTCCATGTCCTTCGCGGTCAGCGCCGGCGCCGACAGCCCGCCGCCCTGGCGGTTGATGCCCTTGTTGTTCGACAGCTCGCCGCCGTGGCGCACCGTGCAGTGGATCTGCGTGTCGGTGACCGACTTGACGTCCATCACGATGCGACCGTCGTCGAGCAGCAGCACGGCGCCCGGTTCGACGTCGTTCACCAGTTCCGGATAGTCCAGACCGACATGGTCGGCGTCACCGAGCTGGCACTCGATGTCGAACACGAACTTCTGCCCGGCCTTCAGCAGCACCTTGCTGCCGGCGAACTTGCCGACGCGGATCTTCGGGCCCTGCAGGTCGGCCATGATGCCGACCGTGCGGCCGACCTTGGCGCAGACCGCGTGCAGCGTTTCGACGCGCGCACGGTGGTCGTCCGCCTTGCCATGCGAAAAGTTGAGCCGCACGACATCGACCCCGGCCTCGACCAGGCGGGTGAGCGTGGCCAGGTCGCTGGAAGCGGGGCCGAGTGTGGCGACGATTTTGGTGAAGCGATGCATGGCTGGGCGGACTCCTCGTTGTTTTGTATGCGCGTTCTGTAATGTTCAGCCGTTGGCGCGCTTGAGCAGGATATCGACGGCCGGCAGCGTCTTGCCCTCGAGGAATTCGAGGAAGGCGCCGCCGCCGGTCGAGATATAGCTCACCTGATCGGCAATCCCGTATTTTGCGATGGCGGCGAGCGTGTCGCCACCACCGGCGATCGAATAGGCCTTCGATTCGGCAATCGCGCGCGCCACCGTCTCGGTGCCGTGACCGAATGCGTCGAACTCGAACACCCCGACCGGGCCGTTCCAGACGACGGTGCCGGCGGCCTTCAGCGTCTCGGCGAGCTTCGCGGCGGCCTTCGGGCCGATGTCCAGGATCATGTCGTCGTCGGCCACTTCATCGACCGCCTTCACCGTCGCTTCGGCGTCTGCGGCGAAGGCCTTCGCGCATACGACATCTTCGGGCAGCGGTACGTTCGTCTTGGCCATCACGCGCTTCGCGGCGTCGACCAGGTCGGCTTCGGCCAGCGACTTGCCGATCTTCTTGCCGGCGGCCAGCAGGAAGGTGTTGGCGATGCCGCCGCCGACGATGAGCTGATCCACCTTGTCGGCCAGGTTTTCCAGCAGCGTGAGCTTGGTCGACACCTTGGAACCGGCGACGATGGCCGCCAGCGGGCGGGCCGGCTGGCCGAGTGCCTTGCCCAGCGCGTCCATTTCGCTGGCCATCAGCGGGCCGGCGCAGGCGATCGGGGCGTACTGGCCCATGCCGAAGGTGGTCGCCTCGGCGCGGTGAGCGGTGCCGAAGGCGTCATTCACCCACACGTCGCACAGTGCGGCGAGCTTCTTCGACAGCGCGTCGTCGCACTTCTTCTCGCCCTTGTTGGCGCGGCAGTTCTCCAGCAGCACCACTTCGCCCGGCGCGACCTGCACGCCATCGACCCAGTTCGCCACCAGTTTCACTTCGAAGCCCAGCAGTTCCGACATGCGGCGCGCGATCGGCGCCAGCGAGTCCTCGGGCTTCAGTTCGCCTTCGGTCGGGCGACCGAGGTGGGAGGTGACCATGACCGCGGCGCCGGCGTCGCGGGCGGCGCGGATGGCCGGCAGCGAGGCGCGGATGCGCGTGTCTTCGGTGATGTTGCCGGCGTCGTCCTGCGGCACGTTCAGGTCGGAGCGGATGAATACCCGCTTGCCCTTGAGATCGAGATCGGAAAGTCGCTTGAACTGCATGATGAATCCTCCGCGCGGTGCGTGATGAGCGTGATCGAGTGGATTTTCGGGAAGGGGAAAAACGAAGCGGGGCAGGGGCGCACGCGCCCGCACCCCGCTCGTCGATGCCGTGTCCTTACTTGGCGCTCATCAGCGCGACGGTGGTGTCCAGCATGCGGTTGGAGAAGCCCCACTCGTTGTCGTACCAGGACAGCACCTTGACCAGCTTGCCGTCGGCCGACACGCGGGTCTGGGTCGAGTCGAACACGCTCGAACGCGGATCGTGGTTGAAGTCGATGCTCACCAGCGGCAGCGTGTTGTAGCCGAGGATGCCGCCCAGTTCGCCTTCCGAGGCGGCCTTCAGGATGGCGTTCACTTCATCCACCGTGGTGGCGCGCTTGGCGGTGAAGGTCAGATCGACCACCGACACGTTGATGGTCGGCACGCGCATCGCGAAGCCGTCCAGCTTGCCGTTCAGTTCCGGCAGCACCAGACCGACCGCGGCAGCGGCGCCGGTCTTGGTCGGGATCATCGACTGCGTGGCGCTGCGGGCGCGGCGCAGGTCTTCGTGATAGACGTCGGTCAGCACCTGGTCGTTGGTGAAGGCGTGGATGGTGGTCATCAGGCCGGTGTCGATGCCGATCTTGTCGTTCAGCGGCTTGGCCAGCGGGGCCAGGCAGTTGGTCGTGCAGCTGGCGTTCGAGATGACGGTGTCGGTGGCCTTCAGCACGCCGTGGTTCACGCCATAGACGACGGTGGCGTCCACGTCCTTGCCGCCCGGGGCGGAAATGATCACCTTCTTGGCGCCGCCCTTCAGGTGGGCCGAGGCCTTTTCCTTGGTGGTGAAGAAGCCGGTGCATTCCATCACCACGTCGACGCCCAGTTCGCCCCACGGCAGTTCGGCCGGGTTGCGGTTGGCCAGCACGCGGATCTTGTCGCCGTTCACCACCATGTAGTCGCCGTCGACGCTGACCGTGCCCGGGAACTTGCCGTGCGCGGTGTCGTACTGCGTCAGGTGCGCGTTGGTCTTCGGGTCGCCGAGGTCGTTGATCGCGACGATTTCGATGTCGTGGCGCTTGCCGCCTTCGTAGTGCGCACGCAGCACATTGCGGCCGATACGCCCGTAACCATTGATCGCAACCTTGATCGTCATTTCAGCAACTCCCTCTCCGTTGGGTGTGGATTCAAGAAAAGTCTTCGATTGTGCGGCGCAACTTGTGGCTGCGCTGCGCCTAAATTGGCATTTGGAAACGCAAACGCGGCGGATGGAGACTCCATCCCGCCGCGTCGGCGCTTACCTGCCAAGCAGTTGTCGTGCCGCCTGCGCCACCGCGTCCGCGGTGATGCCGAAAGCCTTGTACAGCTCGCCCGCCGGCGCGGACTCACCGAAGTGGTCCAGACCCACCACGGCGCCTTCGAGACCGACGTACTTGCGCCACAGATCGGTCACGCCCGCTTCCACCGCGACGCGCGGAATGCCGGGCGGCAGCACGGTTTCGCGCCAGGCGGCGTCCTGCCGGTCGAACACGTTGGTCGACGGCATCGACACCACGCGCACCGTGATGCCTTCGGCTTCCAGCGTCTTTTGCGCGGCCAGCGCCAGAGATACTTCCGAGCCGGTGGCGATCAGCACGGCTTCCACCTTGCCGGCCGCATCGGACAGCACGTAACCACCGCGCGCGATGGCGGCAGTGGTCGCGGCGTCGCGCGGAACGTGTGGCAGGTTCTGGCGCGAGAACATCATCGAGGTCGGGCCGTCGGCGCGCTTGATGGCGCTGGCCCAGGCCACGGCAGACTCGACCGTGTCGCACGGGCGCCAGACGTCCATGTTCGGCATCAGGCGCAGCGTGGCGGTCTGTTCGACCGGCTGGTGGGTCGGGCCGTCTTCGCCGAGGCCGATCGAGTCGTGCGTGAACACGAACACCTGGCGCACCTTCATCAGCGCCGCCATGCGCAGCGCGTTGCGCGCGTACTCGGAAAACATCAGGAAGGTGGCTGTGTAGGGGATGAAGCCGCCGTGCAGCGCGATGCCGTTGGCGATGGCCGCCATGCCGAATTCGCGCACGCCGTAGTAGATGTAGTTGCCGCCCGGGTTCTTCGGCGAGATGCCCTTGGAGCCGGACCACAGCGTCAGGTTGGAACCGGCCAGGTCGGCCGAGCCGCCCAGCAGCTCCGGCAATGCGGGCGCGAACGCTTCGATGCAGTTCTGGCTGGCCTTGCGGCTGGCGATGTTCTCGGCCTTGCCGTCGAATTTCGCGATGGTGTCGGCGACCACCTGTTCGAAGTTGTCGGGCAGCGCGCCGCGCATGCGACGGGTGAATTCGGCGGCCAGTTCCGGGTGTTCGGCGCTGTAGGCGGTGAAGCGGGCGGACCATTCCTCTTCCGCCTTCTTGCCGGCCGGCCGGCCGTCCCAGGCGGCGTACACGTCGGCCGGAATGTCGAACGGCGTGTGCGTCCAGCCGATGTGGGCGCGGGCGGCCTCGATTTCGGCGGCGCCCAGCGGCGCGCCATGCACGTCGTGACCACCGGCCTTGTTCGGCGAACCGAGGCCGATGACCGTGCGGCAGCAGATCAGCGTCGGACGGGCGGTGTCGGCCTTGGCGGCGCGGATGGCGGCGTCGATGGCGGCGGCGTCATGGCCGTCGACGGCCGGGATGACCTGCCAACCATAGGCTTCGAAGCGCTTCGGCGTGTCGTCGGCGAACCAGCCCTTGACGTGGCCGTCGATCGAAATGCCGTTGTCGTCGTAGAACACGATCAGCTTGCCCAGGCCCTGGGTGCCGGCCAGCGAGCACGCTTCGTGCGAAATGCCTTCCATCAGACAGCCGTCGCCGGCAAAGGCATAGGTGTAATGGTCGACCACGGTGTGGCCGGGGCGGTTGAACTGCGCCGCCATCGCGCGTTCGGCGATGGCCATGCCGACCGCGTTCGCAAGACCCTGGCCCAGCGGGCCCGTGGTGGTTTCGACGCCCGGTGCGTAGCCGTGCTCCGGATGGCCCGGCGTCTTCGAATGCAGCTGGCGGAAGGACTTGATGTCGTCGATCGACAGGTCGTAGCCCGAGAGGTGCAGCAGCGCGTACAGCAGCATCGAACCGTGGCCATTCGACAGCACGAAGCGGTCGCGGTCGGCCCAGTTCGGGTTGGCCGGGTTGTGCTTCAGGTGGTGACGCCACAGCACTTCGGCGATCTCTGCCATGCCCATCGGGGCGCCGGGGTGACCGGAATTGGCTTTCTGCACGGCGTCCATCGCCAGGGCGCGGATGGCGCCGGTGATCGGGTTGAAGCCTGCTTTCGGGGTGATGGAGGGCGCGCTCATCAGAGGGGGTTCCGGCCGGAAAAACCCGCAATTATCCGCGAAAACAAGGGGTCACGCCAGCCGTGCTGCGGCGCAGGAAGGGCGCGGATCTGCTGGCGATCGGGGTGGAGCGGTGGCGGAAACAGCGGCGTTGCAGGGCGTTTCAGTAGCGAGCGCGCGCTTTGCGGCCGTTCTCGACCAGCCGCAGGATGAGCGGCGTGAAGATGAGTTGCATCGCCAGATCGATCTTGCCGCCCGGAATCACGATGGTGTTGGCGCGCGACATGAAGGCGCCGCCCATCATCGCCAGCAGGTACTGGAAATCGATGCCCCGCGGGTTGGCGAAGCGGATCACCACCATCGATTCTTCCGGCGTCGGTATCGAGCGCGCGATGAAGGGATTGGACGTATCCACCATCGGCACGCGCTGGAAGTTGATGTGCGTGTTCTCGAACTGCGAACAGATGAAGTGCACATACTCCGGCATCCGGCGCAGGATGGTATCGGTCACCGCCTCGGTCGTGTAGCCGCGCTGTTCGCGGTCGCGGTGCAGCTTCTGTATCCACTCGAGGTTGATGATGGGCACCACGCCGATCCGCAGATCCACATGCTGCGCGATATCGACCTTGTCGGTCTTCACCGCGCCGTGCAGGCCTTCGTAGAACAGGATGTCGGTGCCAGCCGGGATGTCCTCCCACGGCGTGAAAGTGCCCGGCGCCTGCTGGTAGGGCGCGGCCTCGCACTCGTTGTGCAGGTATTTCCGGATGCGTCCGCTGCCGTCGGTGCCGTACTGCCGGAACAGTGTTTCCAGTTCCTCGAACAGGTTGGCGTCAGGGCCGAAGTGGCTGAAGTGCTCGTTGCCGGCGGCGGCTTCGCGCGCCATCGCTGCTTTCATCTCTTCACGGTCGTAGCGATGGAAGGCGTCGCCCTCGACGATGACCGGGTTCACGCCTTCGCGACGGAAGATGTGCTGGAAGGTGCGCGTGACCGTGCTCGTGCCGGCTCCGGACGAGCCGGTGATCGCGATGACAGGGTGGCGGGCGGACATCCGGAGTGTTTTCCAGTGGGCTGGTGCGCGCGACCGCTCAGAGTGCCGAGAACAGGCCGCGCACGTTGAAGAGCGGCGAAGTGTATTCCCGATCGAGTCCCTGGTCGCTCTCCGTGTGGTACTGGACGATGCGGCGCACCTCCTCGCGCGAGCCGAAGATCAGCGGCGTGCGGCTCTGCAGGCTGCGCGGCTGCAGTTCGAGGATGCGCTGCCGGCCGGTGGTGGCTTCGCCGCCTGCCTGCTCGATCAGGAAGGCGATCGGGTTCGCTTCATACATCAGCGAAATGCGACCGGGCGAGGGCGGCTCCATTGTGTCTTCCGGGTACATGATCACGCCGCCGCGCGTCAGCACGCGGAAGGTTTCCGATACCAGCGAGGCGATCCAGCGCATATTGAAATCCTCGCCGCGCGGCCCGGTCTGGCCGGCCAGGCATTCTTCGACGTAGCGCTTGACCGGCGGCTCCCAGAAGCGCGATTTCGACGCGTTGATCGCGAATTCGGTCGTGTGTTCGGGAATCCGCATCTGCGGGTGGGTCAGGATGAAGGCGCCGATGTCGCGATCGAGCGTGAAGCCATCCACGCCCTCGCCGGTGGTCAGCACCAGCATCGTCGATGGGCCGTACAGCGCGAAACCGGCACACACCTGTTCGGTGCCCGGTTGCAGGAAATCGGACAACTGGGGTTCCGCGCCCGGATTTGGCGCGTGCAGCACCGAAAACAGGCTGCCCACAGTCAGGTTCACGTCGATGTTGTTGCTGCAGTCGAGCGCGTCGAACAGCAACAGATATTTGCCGCGCGGCGGCTCGTCCGGCGTCGGGATGAAGCCTTCCAGGCCTTCCGGCGCCAGCGCGGCCAGATGGCCGCCCCATTCGCACTCGCGCTGCATCGCTTCGTTGGCAATCGTGTCGAGCTTCTGCGTGACGCGGCCGGACAGATTGATCGCGGCGCCGCTGCCGATTGCCTCGAAGCTGCCGAGCGAACCGACCAGTGCCCCCTTGTTCACATTATTGGCAATGATCTTCACGGCGGTGGCCACCGCGTTCAGCAGGCTGGAGAAGATCCCGCTGGCGTGCGGGTGGCGCTGCTGCGCCTCGATGGTGTAACGCGTCAGGGTCTTGCGCCCTTCACTCATGGCAGCCTCCTCGGGTCCCGGTGTCGATTCCATCGTAGCCGCAGCGCACGATCGCTGTCACAAGCGACGTGTCAGGGCTGCCTGCGCTGTCGTGCGGGAGAGGGGTTGCTGCGCCGCTGGAGCGATGTGTTGCGTCCGTTGCAACAGAGTGTGCAATGCAAAAAAATACCCCGGACTCTTGCGAGCCGGGGTATGAATCCACAAACAAGGTTGTGGAGGAGGAGCCTGGGTCACCTGTCGATTCTTGTTGAGCTGACAGGCTTTGACGCTAAACTGGTCGCTTCGGTTTGCAGGTTCTGCGAGGCAGTGTTCGCTGCGTTTCCGTTGCTGTTGCAGTGCAATATATCTGGAACTGACCTTGGTTGAAAATAAGTTGTTTTGATAAGATCGATCAAACATTCTTATTTAGACTGATATGGCGACACAATGGACGCGCGGGGTGTCTCTCCGCCAGTTGAGAATATTCGAGGCGGTCGCGCGACTGGGCTCGATTTCCCGCGCAGCGGAGGAGCTGCATCTGACGCAGCCGGCAGTTTCGATGCAGGTGAAGGCGCTGGACGGGCTGATCGGCCTTCCTCTGATCGAGACCCTGGGCAAGAAGTTGCGCGTGACCGAGGTCGGCATGGAGATCGCCCGCCACGCGCGCGCCATCGACCACCAGCTGGCTGAGGCCGAGGCCGCGCTGGCGCAGATGGCGAGCGGGCATTCGGGCCTGGTGTCGGTCGGCGTGGTCAGTACCGCCAAATACGTTGCGCCGCGCCTGCTGATGGCCTTCCGCGAGCGCTATCCGGACGTTCAGGTGCGCATTTCACTGCACAACCGCGACGACATCTTCCGTCATCTCGAAGACAACCTGATCGACATCGCCATCATGGGGCGTCCGCCGGCTGCGCTGGGTTGCGAGGCGCACGTGTTTGCCGAACACCCGCTGTCGGTGCTGGCCTGCGAGGGCCATCCGCTGGCCGGTGGCCGCGCCGTCACCGCCGACGATCTGGGCAAGGAGGCCTTCCTGATCCGCGAACGGGGGTCCGGAACGCGGGTGACGCAGGAGAGCTATCTGGTCGAGCAGGGCATACGACCTGCTGAAATCATCGAACTGCCCAGCAACGAAATCATCAAGCAGGCCGCGATCGCCGGCATGGGCCTGGCCTTCCTGTCCGAGCACACCTGCCAGCTCGAACTGCGTACCGGCGTGCTGTGCCGCATCGCGGCGCCCGGCACGCCCATCGTGCGCAACTGGCACGTTGTATACAGGGACCGCAAGAACCTGTTGCCCGCCGCCCTGGCGCTGCGCGACTTCCTGATGCACGAGGGCGGCCGGCTGGTGAATTCGCAGGTGGCGCCGGTCCATCTGCCGGTTCACCACGCCTGAGGTCAGCGGCCGCCGTGTGCGGCCAGCCAGTCCATCCATTCGCGGTAGAGGTCGGCGCTGGCGCCTACGACCACCGGTGTCTTGCGGCCGGGCGCCATGTCCAGCGGCTCGCCGTCCAGCATCGAGCAGCGCGCACCCGCTTCGGCGGCGATCAGGCTGCCGGCGGCGAAGTCCCACATCATCTGGCCACCATGCAGGTAGACGTCCAGCCGCGCGGCGGCGATGAAACACCATTCCAGCGCGCTGGAGCCGAAGTTGCGCTGTGAGTAGAAGGGCGACTGGGTGGCCAGTGCGTCGCCAAGTGCCTTCGGAATCCGTTTGAAATCGACGCCGGCCACCGCATCCAGCAGGTGACGCGCCGGCGTGCGCAGCGGCAGCGGATTGCCGTTCAGAAAGGCGCCGCCACCCTCTTCCGCGTAGAAGGCTTCGTCGGTCATCGGGTTGTAGACGACGCCGTGACGGGTGCGCCCTTCCTTGATGTAGGCGATCGCGACGCCGAAGAAGGGGATGCCATTGACGAAGTTGGTGGTGCCGTCGATCGGGTCTATGCACCAGATGCCGTCGTGCCCTTCGTGCCACAAGCGCAATTGCAGGGATTCCGGCATTTCCTCGCCAAGCACCGGTCGGTCGATGATGCGGGGCAGTCGTTCGATCAAGGCCTCCTGCGCCGCCAGGTCGACCACGGTGAACAGGCTGCCGTCGTCCTTCTGGTTGCGCTGCGCGGTCAGGAAGTGCGGCATGATCACCTCGCGGGCAACGCTGCGCGCGGTGTCGACGATCTGTAGCAGGGTGGTTGAGCTCATGGTCGTTCGTCAGTGAGCCGCGTCGCGACGCCGGAAGCACTCCGGCCGGCTGGCGTGGCAGTATCGTTCGCGGCGGCTGCCCGTCGTCGGATGCCCTGATGCCATAACGGTTACAGGCGGTCCGACCATGAGGTGCCGATCGTCGCTGACGGTGCGAAAAGCCTCGTCAGCGGATGTTCTTGCAGTGCACAAATATAACACGATGATTCCACGCTTCTTTTGTCCCTTGCCGGCAGAACCGGCTGGAACGATCTCCTTGCCGGCCCCGGTGGCGCACCACATCGACCGCGTGCTGCGTCTGGCCGACGGCGACGCGATCACGCTGTTCGACGGTCGCGGCAGCGAATTCGCCGCTCGTCTGCTGCGCAACGGCCGCAGCTTCGACGCCGTGGTGGGCGACGAATCGGCGCCACAGCGCGAGTCCGCGCTCGACGTCACGCTGCTGCAATGCCTCGCCGCTGCCGACAAGATGGACTGGATCGTACAGAAGGCGGTCGAGCTGGGTGTGGCGCGGGTGCAACCGGTGGCCAGCCGGCGCGCCGTGGTCAAGCTGGCCGGCGAGCGTGCGCAGCGGCGGGTCGAGCACTGGCAGCAGGTGGCGGTGTCGGCCTGCGAACAGTGCGGCCGTAATCGGGTGCCCGAGGTGCAGCCCCTGCTTACCTTGCCGCAGGCGCTCGCGGCGGCCGGCGGGCAGCGCCTGCTGCTGCATCCGGAAGGGGGCGTGCCGCTGAAGTCGGCCGGGCTGCGCGCCGATGAACCCATTACCGTGCTTATCGGACCAGAGGGTGGCTTCGATGCCGAGGAACTGGCCGCTGCGCGCGCTGCTGGCTTTGCCGCGCTGACGCTGGGGCCGCGCGTGCTGCGCACGGAGACCGCGGGCCTTGCCGTACTGTCGGCACTGAATACCCTGATCGGAGATTTCTGATGTTCGATGCGTTGCCTGCAGTCGCCCCGCTGGACGAAGCCCGGCTCGAACGCGCGGTGTCCAGATTGCGTGCCGATCTGCTCGACGCGCAGTACTCGATACTGGAACAGGGGCGTACGCCGGTTGTGCTGCTGATCGCCGGTGTGGCCGGTGCCGGACGCGGACGCCTGGTCAATACGCTGAACGAATGGATGGACCCGCGTCACATCCGCACCAGCGCCTTCGGGCCGCGCGATGAGGCAGAGCGGCAGCGCCCGCACATGTGGCGCTACTGGCAGGCGCTGCCGTCGCGCGGTCGCACCGCGATGATTTTCGAGGGCTGGTACAGCGAAGCGATCAACGCCCGCGTCGAGCGCCGGATCAAGCGGCGCGCCTTCTGGCACACCTTGCACGAGATCCAGCGTTTCGAACGCATGCTGGCGATGGAAGGCGCGGTGCTGCTGAAGTTCTGGCTGCACCTCGACGCCGACCGTCAGCGCGCACATTTCCGCGCGCTGGAGCGGGACGCTGCGACGCGCTGGCGGGTGACCGCCGAGGACTGGCGTGCCAATCGCCGGCACAAGCGCATCTGCAAGGTGGCGGAAGAGGCAATCCGGCTGTCGAACACGTCGCACGCGCCCTGGCATCTGGTCGATGCGAGCGACGCCGCACAGACCGAACTGGCGGTCGGCCGCATCGTGCTCAAGGCTCTGCGCGAGGCGCTCGCCGGGCCGCGCAAGGTGCTCGCGCCGGCGTTGCCGCCGCTGGTGGTGCCGAGCGAACAGCCGGCGCAGCCTCGACATGCGTCGACCAGGCCGATGCGCAAGGGTGACTACCAGCCCGAACTCGAACGGCTGCAGGGTCGGCTCAACCTGCTTCTGCGTCATCCGGCCTTCGCGCGCCGGTCGCTGGCCGTGGTATTCGAAGGTATGGATGCCGCCGGCAAGGGCGGCGCGATACGCCGCATCACCCACGCGCTCGATGCGCGCAACTACCGCGTGCATCCGGTGGCGGCGCCGACCGAGCACGAGCGCCTCTACCCGTGGTTGTGGCGCTTCTGGCGTGACGTGCCGCGCGATGGCCGGATTTCGTTGTTCGACCGCTCCTGGTACGGCCGCGTGCTGGTCGAGCGGGTCGAGGGCTATGCCCAGGAAGCCGACTGGTCGCGCGCCTTCGAGGAGATCAACGCGTTCGAACAGGAGTGGACCGAACACGGCATCATCGTCTGCAAGTTCTGGCTCGAAGTCAGTTCCGACGAGCAGTTGCGCCGTTTCAACGAGCGCGGGCGCCAGCGCTTCAAGCGCTTCAAGATCACGCCCGAGGACTGGCGCAACCGCGAAAAGTGGCCGCAATACGTGCCGGCGGTGCAGGACATGCTGGTGCGCACGCACACCGAACAGGCGCCGTGGAACGTGGTGTCTGCCGACGACAAGTACCGCGCACGGCTGACCATACTCGACGCCCTGTGCGATCGCCTCGAATCGGAACTGACCTGAACGTGCTGGAATTGAGACAACGCAAGTTCTGCGGCGCGTCCGCCGGCGCGCGCTCGGCTAGAATTCGCTGAATTTTCCCATCGGAACCCGCATGCACGCCGATCCCGACTCGCCGCGTTTCGTTGCCTGGGTGCGCAGTGCCGCGCCCTACATCCACGCCTTCGGCGGTCGAACCTTCGTCATCGCGGTCGGCGGCGAGGTGCTGCAGGGGCCGCTGGCCAACTCGCTGGTGCAGGACTGCAACCTGCTCGCCGCACTCGGCATCAAACTGGTGCTGGTAGTCGGCGCCCGTCCGCAGATCGAGGAGGAACTGGCCGCCCGCGGCCTGCCGCCGCGCTATCACAAGGGCCTGCGGGTGACCGACGCGCAGGCGATGGACTGCGTCAAGCGCGCCAACGGCGCCATCCGCATCGACGTCGAGGCGCTGTTCTCGCAGGGCCTGCCGAACACGCCGATGGCCGGCAGCACGATCGAGGTCGCCTCCGGCAATTTCCTGACCGCGCGCCCAGTCGGCGTGGTCGATGGCATCGACCACGGTTACACCGGCACCGTGCGTAAGGTCGATGTCGAGGCACTCAACGACGCGCTGGCCGACAGCGACATCGTACTGATGCAGCCTTACGGCTACTCGCTGACCGGCGAGGTGTTCAACCTGAGCATGGAGGAGGTGGCCGAATCGGTCGCTGTCGCGCTGCAGGCGACCAAGCTTATTTATCTGTGCGACGCGCCGGGCATCGTCGACGAACAGGGCGCGCTGGTGCCCGAGCTGACTGCCGACGAAGCGGCGCAGTGGCTCAAGGCCGGGCGCGGCATCACCGAAGATCTCGGTCTCTACCTGCCGCGCGCCATCCGCGCGGTGAAGCTGGGCGTGGCGCGCGCCCACATGATCGATCGCGATCTCGATGGTGCACTGCTGCTCGAATTCTTTACCACCCAGGGCGTGGGCAGCGTCATTTCGCGCGAGCGGCTGGCCTTGATGCGCAACGCGCGGGTCGATGACGTACCCGCCATCGCCGGCCTGATCGCGCCGCTGGAGGCCGACGGCACGCTGGTCAGCCGCGGCCGCGAGCGGCTGGAACGCGAGATCGAGCGCTTCAGCGTGCTCGAACACGACGAAGTGATCATGGGCTGCGCCGCCTTCTATCCCTATCCGGAAGAGCAGATGGCCGAGCTGGCCTGTCTGGCGGTGATGACGGAGTACCGTCGCCACGGCTACGGCGAGCAGATCCTGAGCTATGTCGAGACGCGTGCTCGCGCCGAGCGGATCAAGCAGCTGTTCGTGCTCACCACGGTGACGGCGCACTGGTTCGTCGAGCGGGGTTTCGTAGAGGCCGGCATCGATGCGCTGCCGCGCGTGCGTCGAGAAAACTACAACCCGCAGCGGCGCAGCAAGGTCCTGGTAAAAAGCCTGTGATCGCAGCCGGAGCCCGCTCATGCTCAGCGCTCTGACACGTCGCATCGGCGTGCTGCAGGGGCGCTTGCTCGCCTCAGGCATCCTTCTGGGCGGCGTGCTGTGCGTGGCGCTGCTGTGGGCTTACGGCCTCATTTCCGTGCATCTGGTCGAGCGGGAGTCGGTGCGCATCGATTACCTCGTCGCCGACATGCAGGCCCGGCTCGCTGCTGCGCTGATCGCCGATCCGGCGCGGCTGGCGGCTGAAGTGAGCATGCTCCGGCGCGTCGGCCAGCTCGACTATGTCGAGGTGCGGGACGAGGCGGGGCGCGTCCTCATCGCCGACGGCGGTCCGGCCGTGCTCGGTGCCGCACACGGCAGTATTCGTGAGGCACTGGAATCCGGGCGCGGTCGCTACGACCTGCGCATCGACCTGCTGCAGCCGGGACGGCGGGCGCCGGTCGGCGTGCTGCGCGCCAGCGTCGACCTGTCCGGCCTGGTTTCTTCGCTCGCCATGTTGCGCAACGGCGCGCTGGCGCTCGGTGCGCTGGTGTTGCTGCTGCACGTCTGGCTGGCGCGCTGGGTGCTCGGCGGCGTGCTCGAAGGTGTCAGCGCGATCGAAACCCGGGCGGTGGCGCTGCGCCGCGCCGAAGAGGTCGATCCCTTGCCGGTGCGTGGCGACGACGCGCTGGCCCGCTTGACCCGCGCCTTCAACCAGATGGTGCAGGCGCTGGAAGAGCGCGTCACCGCGCTGCGCAAGAGCGAGTCGCGCTTCCACGCGATCGCCGACTTCACCTTCGGCGTCGAAGCCTGGTTCAGTCCGCAGGGACGGCTCATCTGGGTGAACCGTTCGATCGAACGGGTGACCGGGCACAGCCCGCTCGACTGCCTGCTGGCCGAAGATCTGGCGAGCATGCTGATCCACGAAAAGGACCGCAAGATTTTCGCCGCCCGCGCGGCCGACGCGCTGGCCGGCGCCAGCGGCGAGAATTTCGAGGTGAGGCTGCTGCGCCGTGACGGATCGATCGTGTGGGTGTCGCTGAACTGGCAACCGATTTACGATGAATCCGGTACCTGCCTCGGCGTGCGCGTGTCGGCCGACGACATCCAGAGCCGCAAGGAAGCCGAGCTGAAGCTGCTCGACACGGTGACCGCGTTGCGCCGCGAACAGGGTCTGCGCGACTACTACTTGACGCGCAGCGAGGAAGAGCGCTCGCGGCTAGAGGCGCTGCTCGACCTGATCAAGCTGGGCGTGCTTTTCGTCGATCGCGACGGCCGCGCCCAGCACGCCAACCGGATGCTGAAGACCATCTGGGGCTTCGCCGAGAACGAGAACCTGTCCGGCATGCGTGATGCGGTGCTGATCGAGCGCACGGCGGTGTTGCGTGCCGACGAAGACATCTACCGCGAGCGCGTGAAGTCGATACTGGCCGCCCGTGCGCCGACCGATCCGCAGGACATCCCGCTCCGCGACGGTCGTATCATCCGCGAGCAGTCGGCCCTGGTGCCGTCAGCCACGCCTGGCCGCTTCCTCGGCCGCGTCTGGCTTTACGAGGATGTCACCGCCGAGCGCCGTGCCGCCGAGGCGCTGGTCAATATGGCGGAACGCGATCCGCTGACCAATCTGTACAACCGTCGGCGCTTCCACGAGGAACTCGAACGGATGATTGCCGACGCCGCCCGCCGGCGCACCCAGCTCGGCCTGCTGCTGTTCGATCTCGATGGCTTCAAGCCGGTGAACGACCGTTTTGGCCATCAGGCGGGCGACGAGGTGCTGACCAGGCTGGCGCGCGACGTCGGTGCAATCATCCGGCGCAACGAAATGTTCTTCCGCCTCGGCGGTGACGAATTCGCGGTGCTTGCGCCGGATACCGACGAGACCGCGCTGACCGGCCTCGCCCGACGCATCGGCGAGCGCGTCGCCGGCATGGTGTTCGAGTTCGACGGCGCCCAGGCCAGCGTCACGACCAGCACCGGCATCGGCATCTATCCCCTGCACGCACACAGCGGCGAAACCTTGCTCAGTGCCGCGGATTCGGCGATGTACGCGGCAAAGAACGACGGCAAGAACGCCTTCCGGATGTCCCAGCGGCGGCACGGCACCTGACGCGGCCGCCTTCATGATTCAACATGTCGATTCAGCGCCCGGCACAGGGCCTAGAATTCGATACATCCAACGTTTACAGGAGTGACAGATGGCACGCATGGTTCAATGCATCAAACTGGGTCGCGAGGCCGAAGGTCTGGATTTTCCGCCGGTGCCCGGCGCGCTGGGCGCCCGCATCTTCGAATCGGTGTCGAAAGAGGCCTGGCAGCAGTGGGTCAAGTACCAGACCATGCTGATCAACGAAAACCGCCTCAGCCTGATGGACCCGCGCGCACGCAAGTATCTGGCGGAACAGATGGAAAAGCATTTTTTTGGCGAAGGTGCGGATCAGGTCACGGGCTTCGTGCCGCCGGCCGCCTGATCGACACAGTTCTTCACGGGAGCCGTCCAGGGTGCGTGATAGCTTTTCATCATGACTGTATCCACCCGCCTGTCCAGCGTCCTGCAGGGGCCGCGTTGCTGTCCGTATTGCCTCAGCAGCAACACGAAGGACTCCAGCTGGAAGAACTCGGACGAGAAGGCCGGACGCTTCTGGCTCAAGCCGGTACGTTGCCGCAACTGTCACAAGCGCTTCGTCCGCTTCCGGCGCATTCCGCTCGCGGCGGTCGGTGGCTCACTTGCGCTGGGTCTGCTGGTGGCCATCGTAGTCACCGTCCAGGGTGTCGAGACGCGCACGCCGACCGAGCACGAACAGCTCATTGCCGAACTGGAGCCGCTGGAGGCGGAGCGTCTGCGCGCCGAAACCGGTGACCCCGAAGCGCAGTACGCCTACGGAATGATGCTGGCCCAGGGCGGCACCGGCGAAGCGACGGATATTGCGGAATCGGTGCAGTGGCTGGAGAAGGCGGCCAAGCAGGGGCACGCGCGGGCGCAGTACGAACTGGCGCTGGCACTGAAACTTGGCCGCGGCACGCTGCAGGACTACTCGGCCGCCGGCAGGTGGTTCCGCACTGCGGCGCGCAGTGGACACGTCGGCGCGCAATACCATATGGGCCGGCTGCACCGCATCGGTGAGGGCGTCTCGCTCGATCTGGTGCGAGCCTACGCGTGGTTCAACCGCGCTGCCGCGCAGGGCCACGGCGCAGCGCGCGGGGCGCGGGACGAAATCGCGGCGTCGCTGAAGCCGGAACAACTGGCGCTGGCGCAGCAGCTGTCGCGTGCATCCGAAATACCCGACAGTGATGCGCCGCTGCCCGAACTCGCCAGTTCAACCGCATCCGGAGACGGTGATGCGCCGGCAGCGGCGTTGCCGGCCGGCACGTCGCGCTAGGGTCAGTCTGCAGCGGCGGCGGCTTCCATCGCGGCCAGTCCGGCGTGGCGAACGTCGGTGCCCTTCACCATGAACACCACGTATTGCGCCATGTTCTTCGAATGGTCGCCGATGCGCTCGATCGCCTTGGCGATGAACAGCAGGTCAAGGCCGCAGGAAATGGTGCGCGGGTCTTCCATCATGAAGGTGATGAGCTGACGCATGATGGACTTGAATTCGGCATCCACCTCCTTGTCCTGACGCACCACCTCGGTGGCGCTGGTGAGATCCATGCGCGCCAGCGCGTCCAGCGTGCGGCGCAGCATGTCCACCGCCATCGAGGCCGCATGCCGCAGTTCGATGCGCGGCACGAAGATGGCGTCGGATTCCAGGATGTGGCGCCCCATCTTGGCGATCTTCTTCGCCTCGTCGCCGATGCGCTCGAGATCGGTGATGGTCTTCACCACCGACATGATGACGCGCAGGTCGCTGGCGGCCGGCTGGCGCTTGGCAATCAGGTGATTGCAGGCGTCGTCCAGCTCGATCTCCATCGCATTGACCTTCTTGTCGTTGGCGATCACTTCTTCGAGCAGCGGCAGATTGCGCTCGATCACGCCGCGCATCGCGTGCTCGATCTGCTGTTCGATCAGGCCGCCCATCTGCAGCAGGCCGGTGCGCACGCTTTCGAGTTCGGCGTCGTAGCGTTTGGAAATGTGTTCGCTCATGGCGTCATGTCCTGAAGGATTTAATGGGGTTGGACCCCATGCGGGCGGCGATGTTCAGGCGTGCAGCGTGCGCACACCGTCGGCCGACGACACCAGCGCCACGTCGGCGCGTCGGCGGGCGAACAGCCCGTTGGTCACGGTACCGGTCAGGTGGTCGAGTTCGCTCTCGAACAGCGCCGGCTCGGCGATCTTCAGACCTGCAACGTCGAGGATGAGGTTTCCGTTGTCGGTGACGAAGCCTTCTCGCAGCTTCGGTACGCCGCCGAGCCTGGCCAGTTCGCGAGCGACCAGGCCGAGTGCCATCGGGATGACCTCGATCGGCAGCGGGAAGCGCCCCAGCATGTCGACGCACTTCGAACCGTCGGCGATGCAGACAAAACAGTCGGATGCGGCGGCGACGATCTTCTCCCGCGTCAGCGCGCCGCCACCACCTTTGATCAGGTTGAGGCCGGGGTCGATCTCGTCGGCGCCGTCGACATAGACCGGGATGCGGCGGCCGGAGGCGATCGCCTCGTCCAGCGTCAGCACCTTGATGCCGTGCCCGCGCAGGCGGGCAGCGGACGCTTCCGAACTGGCGATCGCGCCGGCGATCTCGATCTTCTCGGCGGCCAGCAGGTCGATGAAGTGGTTGGCGGTGGAGCCGGTGCCCACACCCAGCAGGTCGCCCTGTATGACGTGGGGCAGGGCGGCGCGGGCTACGGCAATCTTCAGTTCATCGGCGGTCATCGAACGGAGTCCTCGGTATTCAAGCGGCCTTGCCATCGTCGTGGATGAAGGCCTTGTATGCAAGATGCGGGATCAGCAGGTGCAAGGGCATTCTAAGCCAGTGGCTGCGTGCATAGAGGATCTGCCGGCGCGCACGACGCCATGGAGAATCGCTGCTCGGGTGCAGTGGGTACATCGACGCGTCGATCAGGTGGTCGGTCAGCGCACCGGTCGGACGGGCCGCCAGTCGTTTGCGGCATTCGCTTGCCACCGCATCGGGTATGTCGGTGCCGAAGATCCGCTGCGCGAAACGCAGCGCCAGCAGCACCGGATATTCGAGCTGCTGCGCGCGCGCGCGCGGCAGCAGCGCAGCCCAGAATCCGGGTTCCGGCGAGAACTCGTCCAGCAGGCAGTGCAGGTCGTAGAGGTCGCGCAAGCCCTTCTGCAGTTCGCCGAAGAAAAGGTGGCAGGCAGAGTGCATCACCATGTCGACCGGCGACAGCACGCGGAACACGTCCGGGCAGTGCGGCAGTGCGACCGGGCGAGCGTCGGCGATCAGCTGCGCCGCGTCCGGAATGTGGCCGGAGGTCGGCGGCACGATGGTGTGGTGCAGGTCGATCACGGTGCCGCGCGTCATGTGCTCGATCGGCGGCAGCTCGTGCATCCACTCGCGGTAATAACGCTGGTCGTAGGAATTCAGGTGGGTCGGGCGCCAGCCGCTGCGGAACAGGGCGCCTTCGGCGCGATCGATGACGTTCTTGGCCACCATCAGATCGATGTCGTTGAACAGGCGCGAGCGCCCTGCGCGCAGACCGGCGGCGGCGTAGGCGGCCCCCTTGAGCAGCAGCACCGGCTGTTCGAGCGACTGCATCGCGTCGCCGATCACCGACAGTTCCTGCAGCAGCGAATCGCGGTGCAGTGCGGCGATGCGCAGCGCGGCATCGAGATGGAAGCGCACCTGCGATGGCGTGCTTTCCAGGCGTCCGGCGTCGCGCAGCCGCTCGGCCAGTTGCCCGAGCAGATCGCTGGTGCGCGCCTGCCCGATCAGGGCTTCCCAGTCGCGCGCGTCGAAGCGTTCGGTGAATTCGGGTGTGGCGAGCGCTCTCGCCAGGTGGGTGTCCGTCTGTCGGCTCATGTTCCGGTCGGGGCGCAGCGGCCGGCGGTGCCGGCCCGCCTCAGGCGCTACGCGTGCAGATCGATTCGAGTGCCGGCACGATCTGGTCGAGCGAGCCGTAGCGCGCAGTGTAACCGTCGCAGCCATCGACCAGACGGCCCATCGCCTCGAAGCCGGTGACGCCCAGCCGCGGATAGTTGAAGGAATTGCTCACCAGCTGCATGAAGGTATGCGCCTTGCCGTGCGCCTCGATGTCGAGCGCATGACCGGCCCCGAACTGCGGGAACAGGATCCAGCGTGGCTGAACCGGGGTCAGCGCCGCCTCGACGCTGGCGCGCGGCGCACGCATGTGCGCTACCGTGCCCTTCGCCGTGTCGCGGGCGATCGGGCCGATCACCGGCTGGCCGGGCAACTGACGGACGATGTCTATCGACTGGTTCTTCAGGCTGACCGGTCGCGGCAGCGGCATCAGCAGTCCGTCGTCGAGGCCGATCATCGCCAGTTCGTCCGACAGCAGGCGCCAGCCGCGCAGCGCCAGTGCCGCGCACAGCGTGCTTTTGCCCGAGCCGGGTGGCGCGGCCATGATGAGGCCGAGTCCGTCGCGTTCGAGCACGGCGGCGTGGATGATGAGGTAGTGCTGGGCGTGGTTGGTGAACACCCAGTTCAGGCCCCATTCAAGCATTGCGACCGCCTGGTCGCCGGGCAGCGGCTTGAAAGGCTGCATGCCTTCGAAGCGGAAAATGGCCTGCGGACGCACATATCGGCGCAGCCCGCTGCTGCGCAGTTCGACCGGGTAGTCGCAGAAGTCGTCCGCCGTCGCGACCGGGTAGTCGGCGTACAGCGCCTGCAATCCGTCGGCGACCGAATCGAAATTGGAGCGTATGCCGGCAACGAATCGTCCGAGCTGCAGCCGCAGCCCGTCAGGGCTGTGCAGTCGCTGACGCAGTTCCGACGGTGTCAGCGTGGAAAGGTGGGGGCGTTGCGACACTGGGGGCTCAGTCTGCCGCACGCACGATGCCGTATCGTGCGAGTGCGTCCAGCAGTTCGGGGAGCGCGACGTCGTCGTCTGCCGGCTGCAGCGTCGCCAGCACGGAGGCGTCGGCAGGGCCGTCCTTCAGGCGGGCGACGATGGCGCCGGCACGGGGCGCGAGCAAGCGGGTGGTGGCGGTTCGAGCGTCGTACAGCACCACGCCGTCAGGCCAGCTCAGCACCGACATGGTCTCCGGCGTCACCAGAGACCACAACACTGCCGTCACGCGACGATCAGCCGTTCTGGCCCTCGCACCATACGCCTGACCTGTAGACGTCGACCTTCGTGATGAAGGCTTCCAGCGCGCTCACGCCGCCGCTGAAAGCGGTCTGGAAGGCGGCAATCACCGCTTCGGGCGATTGCATGCCGATAACCGGGTAACGGTTGCCGTAGTACTGCGCATTGAGCAGCGCCGCCACGGCATGGAAGGCGCAGGTCTGCATGTTGCTGACCTTGTTGGTCGGGCACCAGCCGCCGCTCATGGTCTTGTCGTAGATCACGCCGGTCTTGTCGATGCCGTCACGCAGCGTTTCGTTCTTCGAGGGCTTGAAGAAGGCCACGCCGAACACGCTGTTGAAGTACTGGCCTTGCGCGTAGATGAAGGGGATGAGGTCCGGGTTTTCCCAGATCTTCTTGCCGTTCTTGTTGCCCCAGAAACCCGGGCTGCAGCCGCAGGGGCGCGGCGTGCCTTCTCGCGACAGGTTGCCGGAGGCGATTTCCGAGCCGGTGCAGGTGCCCCAGGTGCTGGTGCCGAAAGCTGAACGGCTCGCCACCGACAGCAGCACACCGGCGCCCGCTGCACCACCGCGGGTCAGACGCCGCCGTGCGGCATCCACTTGCTCTGTCTGCGGGGTCGGGACTGCGTCGGTCTGGCTGTTCTTGTCGAGCTCATTCATTTGATTTCACCGATAAGGCACGTTGCCGCGGATGTTAGCGCGCTTGTCCGTGCTGGCGCGCCGACTTGATCACGGCGGCCCGAGGATGCGCAGCTTGCGTCAGGCGATCGTTGGATAGCCGATGACTAGCAAGAAGCGGACCGCTTGTGATTTTTACATGCAAGTAAATGATTGGACGTGTGTTTTCATATTTTTTCAATCATTCTGCGAGGGCTTGCCGGCGGGACTGTAAATTTCGCCGACGGTCGCTGCCGGGCAGCCTGCAAGGCCTGCCCGGCAGCGGGTCGGACGCGCGTCGCAGCGCTGTGTCAGCGGCGTAGCGGCGGCAGGTCGGTGCAACTGCCTTCGGCGACTTCGGCGGCGAGGCCGATCGATTCGCCCAGCGTCGGGTGCGGGTGGATGGTGTGGCCGATGTCGACCGCATCCGCGCCCATCTCGATGGCCAGTGCCACCTCGCCGATCATGTCGCCGGCCGAGGTGCCGACGATGCCGCCGCCGACGACGCGGTGGGTGTCCGCGTCGAAGATGAGCTTGGTGAAGCCTTCGTCGCGACCATTGGCGATCGCCCGTCCACTGGCCGCCCACGGGAATTTGCCGACGGTCACCTTGCGGCCCTGGGCCTTGGCCTCGTCTTCGGTCAGCCCGACCCAGGCGACTTCCGGGTCGGTATAGGCGACCGACGGAATCACGGTGGCGTCGAAGTGGCGCTTGTGGCCGGCGATCACTTCCGCCGCGACATGGCCTTCGTGCACCGCCTTGTGCGCCAGCATGGGCTGGCCGACGATGTCGCCGATGGCGTGGATGTGCGCGACGTTGGTCCGCATCTGGCTGTCGACCGGGATGAAGCCGCGCTCGTCCACGCGCAGGCCGGCTGCTGCCGCGTTCAGCTTGCGGCCGTTCGGCGAACGGCCGACCGCCACCAGCACACGATCGTAGGTTTGCGGCTCCGCCGGCGCCTTCGCCCCTTCGAAACTCACCCTGATGCCTTCCGCCGTCGCTTCCGCCCCCGTCACCCGGGTGTTCAGCATGACCGCGTCGAAGCGATGGGCGTTCTTCTTCTCCCACACCTTGGCCAGATCGCGGTCGGCGCCCTGCATCAGCCCGCCGGTCATTTCGACCACGTCGATGCGGGCACCCAAGGTCGAATAGACGGTGGCCATTTCTAGCCCGATGATGCCGCCGCCGATCACCAGCATGCGTTTCGGAATGTCGGCCAGCAGCAGCGCGCCAGTTGAATCGACGACGCGCGGGTCGTCCGGCATGAAGGGCAGCTTCACCGCCTGGCTACCGGCGGCGACGATGCAGTGGCCGAACTTCAGCACCTTCTTGTCACCTGTTTCCGCCTTGCCGTCGCCGGTGGTCAGTGCGATCTCGACATGGTTCGGATCGACGAAGCGGGCGTTGCCGCGCACCACCTTCACCTTGCGCGCCTTGGCCATGCCGGCCAGGCCGCCGGTCAGCTTGCCGACCACCTTGTCCTTCCAACCGCGCAATGCGCCGATGTCCACCTCGCGCGCGCCGAACTTGATGCCGTGCGCGGCCAGAGCTTCGGCCTCGTCGGCCACGGCCGCCACGTGCAGCAGCGCCTTGGACGGGATGCAGCCCACGTTCAGGCAGACGCCGCCCAGCGTGGCGTAGCGCTCGACGATGACCACGTCCAGACCGAGGTCGGCGGCGCGGAAGGCGGCCGAATAGCCGCCGGGCCCGCCACCAATCACCAGCACCGCGCAGCTTTCGTCGACCTTGGCCCGGGCGCTGCCGGTGGCGGCCACCGGGGCGGCAGTCGGGGCAGGCGGCGGTGCCGCGGGGGCCGTTGCAGGTGACGATGCCGGCGCCGCTTCGGCAGCGCCGGCGGCTTCCATCGTCAGCACCACGCTGCCTTCCGATACGCGGTCGCCCACCTTCACCAGCAGTTCGACGATGCGGCCGGTCTGCGGCGCGGGAATGTCCATCGTGGCCTTGTCGGACTCCAGCGACATCAGCGGCGCGTCGGCCTCGACCGTGTCGCCCGGCTTCACCATGATTTCGATGACGGGCACGTCCGTGAAGTCGCCGATGTCGGGGATTTTTACAGTCAGTGTGCTCATGTTTCGCTCCCTCACATCAGCACGCGACGCATGTCAGCCAGCAGCGCGGCGACATGGGCATTGAAACGGGTGGCCGCAGCGCCGTCGATCACGCGGTGATCGGCGGTCAGCGACAGCGGCAGGATGAGCCGCGGCTGGAAGGCCGAGCCGTCCCACACCGGTTTCATCGTGCTGCGGCTGACGCCGAGGATGGCGACCTCCGGCGCATTGATGATGGGCGCGAAACCGGTGCCGCCGAGGCCGCCCACGCTGGATATCGTGAAGCAGGCGCCCTGCATTTCCGCGGCGGACAGCTTGCCGTCGCGCGCCTTGGTCGCCAGCTCGCCGCATTCGGCCGCCAGCTGGGCCACGCCCTTCTTGTCCGCGTCGCGGATGACCGGCACCACCAGCCCGCCCGGCGTGTCGGCGGCGAAACCGATGTGGCAGTACTGCTTCATGATCAGCGCCGGCTCTTCCGCCTGCAGGTCGATCGAGCTGTTGAACTCGGGGAATTTCTTCAGCGCCGAGCACACCGCCTTGATGATGAAGGCCAGCATCGTGAGCTTGACGCCGGCCTTGGCCTGTTCCGCATTGATCTGCTGGCGGAAGGCTTCGAGCTCGGTCACGTCCGCCTCTTCGTGGTAAGTGACCGCCGGAATCATCACCCAGTTGCGCGCCAGGTTCGCCGCCGACAGTTTGCGGATGCGCGACAGCGGCTTGCGCTCGACTTCGCCGAACTTGGTGAAATCGACCTTGGGCCAGGGCAGCAGGTCGAGGCCACCGCCGCCACCGCCGCCGGTCGCCGCCTGCGCGGTGGCCGGCGCCTGCAGCGCGCCCTTGACGAAGGCGTTGATGTCTTCGCGGGTGATACGGCCTTTCGGGCCGCTGGCTTTGACGCGGGCGAGATCGACGCCCAGTTCGCGCGCATAGGCGCGCATCGACGGACTGGCGTGCGCCTTCTTGCCGCCTACCAGCTCGGCCGCGATGTCGGCGGCGCTGGGCAGCGCGACCGCGCCGGCGGCCGGCGTGTAGTCGCCACGGGCCGACTGCGTTGTTGCGGCGGGGGCGGCGCCGGCAGCTGCGACTGGAGCGGCAGCGACAGCCGTTGTCGGAGCAGGTGCCACCGCGGCAGCAACGGGCGCTGGCGCGGCGGCGGGGGCAGCGGCGGGCGCGTCGCCCACCTCCATCGTGCCGATCACGCTGCCCTGCGACACGCGGTCGCCGACCTTGACCGTGATCTGGCCGATGACGCCGGCGTGTGGCGCCGGAATGTCCATCGTCGCCTTGTCTGATTCGAGTGACACCAGCGGCGCGTCGGCCTCGACGCGGTCGCCGGGTTTGACCATCACTTCGATGACGGGGACATCGGAGAAGTCGCCGATGTCGGGTACTTCAATATTGATCGTGCTCATTCAAGCCTCGCATTCGATGCGGCCGCGCACAGCGCGACCGGGGCGTGGGTGTTGAAGGTCGACCGCAGATCGGCGCGGACAGCTCCGGTCGTCGCGGACAAGGACCAGGAGGGGTCTTCATCCGGGGCGATCGGGCGTGTCGGCGTCGATCCGCGGTCCGCTTCTTCCGACTCAGACGTACAGCGGGTTCGGCTTGGTCACATCCAGACCGTAGCGCGCGATGGCTTCGGCCACCTTGGCACGGTCCAGCGCACCGTCGTCGGCCAGCGCCTTCAGCGCCGCCACCGTCACCCAGTGTCTGTCCACCTCGAAATGCGAGCGCAGCGCCTCGCGCGTGTCCGAGCGGCCGAAGCCGTCGGTGCCCAGCACGACGTAGCGGCGCGGCACATAGGCACGGATCTGTTCGGCGAACAGGCGCACGTAGTCGGTCGCCGCGATCACCGGACCGCGCGTGTCGCGCAGGCAGTTCTCGACGTGCGAGGCGCGCGGCGTTTCCAGCGGGTTGAGCAGGTTCCAGCGCGCGCAGTCGGCGCCGTCGCGGGCCAGTTGCGTGAAGCTCGGGCAGGACCACAGATCGGCTTCGACGCCCCAGTCGTTCTTGAGCAGGTCGGCGGCGGCGATCACCTCGCGGAAGATGGTGCCGCTGCCGGTCAGCTGCACGCGCGGGCCGTTGGAGGCGGCCCCACGGCGGAACAGATACATGCCCTTCAGGATGTCCGCGTCGGCGCCTTCCGGCATCGCCGGGTGCTCGTAGTTCTCGTTCATCACCGTCAGGTAATAGAACACGTCCTCCTGCTCGGCCATCATGCGGCGCAGGCCGTCCTGCACGATGACGGCGACTTCGTACGAGAAGGTCGGGTCGTAGCTGATGCAGTTCGGCACTGCGCCCGACCACAGGTGGGAATGACCGTCCTCGTGCTGCAGGCCTTCGCCATTCAGCGTGGTGCGACCGGCCGTGCCGCCGACCAGGAAGCCGCGCGAGCGCTGGTCGCCGGCGGCCCAGATCAGGTCGCCGATGCGCTGGAAGCCGAACATCGAATAGAAGATGTAGATCGGAATCGTCGCCACGCCGTGCACCGAGTAGGCGGTGGCGGCGGCGATCCAGTCGCTCATGCCGCCGGCTTCGTTGATGCCTTCCTGCAGGATCTGGCCGGTCTTCGATTCCTTGTAGAACATGAGCTGGTCGGCGTCCTGCGGCACGTACTTCTGGCCTTCCTGGTTCCAGATGCCGATCTGCCGGAACATGCCTTCCATGCCGAAGGTGCGCGATTCGTCCGGCACGATGGGCACTACGCGCTTGCCGATATGCGGGTCGCGCAGCAGGATGTTCATGATGCGTACGAAGGCCATTGTGGTGGACAGTTCGCGGCCTTCGCCGGACGCCTTCAGCAGCGCGTCGAAGGCCGACAGCGGCGGCACTTCCAGCGGCTCGGCCTTCGAGCGGCGCTGCGGAAGGTAGCCGCCGAGCGCCATCCGGCGCTCGCGCATATAGGCCACTTCCTTCGAGTTCTCGTCGAACTTCAGGTAGGGCAGCGATTCCAGCTCGCTGTCCTTGATCGGCAGGTCGAAACGGTCGCGGAATTCGCGCAGCGATTCCAGATCGACCTTTTTCTGCTGGTGCGAAATGTTCTGCGCCTCGCCCGAACCGCCCATGCCGTAGCCCTTGATGGTCTTGGCCAGGATGACGGTGGGCTGGCCGCTGTGGTTCACCGCCGAGTGGTAGGCGGCATACACCTTGTGCGGATCATGACCGCCGCGGTTCAGGCGGAAGATGTCGTCATTGCTCCAGTTGGCGACCATGGCCGCCAGTTCCGGGTACTTGCCGAAGAAGTGCTCGCGCACATAGGCGCCGTCGCGTGCCTTCATGGTCTGGTACTCGCCGTCGACCACTTCCATCATGCGCTGGGCGAGCAGCCCGGTTTTGTCCTGCGCCAGCAGCGGGTCCCAGTAGCTGCCCCACAAGAGCTTGATCACGTTCCAGCCAGCGCCGCGGAAATCGCCTTCCAGTTCCTGGATGATCTTGCCGTTGCCGCGCACCGGGCCGTCGAGGCGCTGCAGATTGCAGTTTACGACGAAGATGAGGTTGTCGAGCTTCTCGCGGGCGGCCATCGCGATCTCGCCCAGCGTTTCCGGCTCGTCGGTTTCGCCGTCGCCGATGAAGCACCACACCTTGCGGCCTTCGGTGTTGGCGATGCCGCGGTCCTGCAGGTACTTCATGAAGCGCGCCTGATAGATTGCCTGCAGCGGGCCCAGCCCCATCGATACGGTCGGGAACTGCCAGAAGTCCGGCATCAGCCACGGGTGCGGATAGCTCGAAAGACCCTTGCCGCCGACCTCCTGGCGGAAGCTGTCGAGTTGCGCTTCGCTCAGCCGGTCGAGCATGAAGGCGCGGGCGTAGATGCCGGGCGCCGAGTGGCCCTGGAAAAACACCAGGTCGCCGCCGTGGGTCGGGCTGGGCGCATGCCAGAACCAGTTGAAGCCGACGTCGTACAGCGTGGCGCTGGAGCCGAAGCTGGCGATGTGGCCACCGACATTGGTGTCCTTGTTCGCGCGCAGCACCATGGCCATCGCGTTCCAGCGGATGTAGCTGCGGATGCGGTGCTCGATCTCGTAATCACCGGGCGCCTGCACCTGCTTGCCGGCCGGTATGGTGTTTACGTATGCCGTGGTGGCCGAGTACGGAATGTTGATGCCGGCGCGCCGCGACAGCTCGGTCAGCCGCTCGATCAGGTAATGCGCACGCTGCTCGCCGGCGTGTTCGATCACGCCTTCCAGCGCGTCGAGCCATTCCTGGGTTTCGACGGCGTCCGGATCGGAAGCGAGCAGGGGATTGGGTAGTGCAGACATCCAGGCTTTCTCCTCTTTTTTGATCGAGCCGTTCGATCAGATGCACCGCCGATGCACAACCCGGCCGGGGCATGGAGCCCGTCCGGGGTCGTCAGCGTGCCGGCCGAGGAGAAACTCGTCCGAGGCGCCTGTCCGTCTGCGCATGGGTGATGCAAGTGTCGACAGCTCTGAAGCGGCAGCGGGTAGCTGCCATGGCAGCGTCGAACGCAGGGATCGCCCGCGTCGACGTGTCGCAATTATGGACACCCCCCGGACTTGCCGCCAGTGGTGGAAAACCGAAATCCGGTCGTCCGGCCGCAAAAAAGCGGGCAACTCCGGGGCCGGAGTGCCCGCAACCGAGGAGATCGTCCGGTCTTGTACAAGACCCGGATGGCGTACGACGGGTGAGGGATCGCCTCACCCGGGTCGCGCGTCAGCCGTGCTGTATGTAGGCCACGTGGGTTTCCGTGTACTCGTACAGCCCGTGCTTGCCGTCGGCGCCGCCGATACCCGACTTGCGGCGGCCGGCGTGGAAACCCTGCATCGCTTCGAAGTTCTCGCGATTGACATAGGTCTCACCGAACTGCAGGTCGCGGATCGCGCGCATTGCCGCATTGAGGTCGCGCGTATAGACCGACGAGGTCAGACCGTAGTCCGACGCGTTGGCATGGGCCACCGCCTCGTCCAGATCGTCGACCAGCTGCACCGGCAGCACCGGGCCGAAAATTTCCTTACGCATGATGTCCATGTCGGCGCGGCAGTTGATCAGCACCGTGGGCTCGTAGTGATAGCCGGACGCGCGGTCGGCGATCTGGCCGCCGAGCACGCACTGCGCGCCGTCGCGCTTGGCCTGGTCGACCATGGCGGCGACCTTGTCCAGGCCCTCCTTGTTCACCAGCGGGCCCATGTCGATGCTCTGGTCGGCGATCGGATCGCCGTAGCGGGTGGCGGCCATCTTCGCGGTGAGCTTGGTGATGAACTCGTCGGCGACTGCGCGCTGCACGTAGATGCGCTCGGCGCAGTTGCACACCTGTCCGGTGTTGATGACGCGCGAGGCGGTGATCGCGGTCGAGGCGAGATCGAGGTCGGCGTCGGCCAGCACGATGGCCGGCGCCTTGCCGCCCAGTTCCAGATTGACGCGGGTCAGGTTGCGACCGGCTGCCTGCATGATGCGGCTGCCGGTTTCGACGCTGCCGGTGAAGCTCACCATGTCGATGGCACGGCTGCCGGTGAGGGCGGCGCCGGTGGTTTCACCGCGGCCGCCGACCAGGTTGAACACGCCGCGCGGCAGTTCCGCCGCGTGCACCAGCTTCGCGAACAGGAAAGCGTTGAGCGGCGTTTCCTCGCTCGGCTTGATCACGATGGTGTTGCCGGTGACCAGCGCCGGCGCCATCTTGCGGGCGATCAGGAAGAGCGGGAAGTTCCACGGCAGCACGCCTGCGACCACGCCGACCGGCTTGCGCAGCAGGAAGATGCTTTCGCCAGGGCGGTCGCTGGTCAGCACCTCGCCTTCGATGCGACGCGCCCATTCCGCCATGTAGTCCAGATAGTCGGCGGTGAAGTCGACCTCGACCCGCGCCAGCCCCAGCGTCTTGCCCTGTTCCAGCGTCAGCAGTCGCGCCATCTCCTCGCGCACGCCGCGCAGGCCTTCGGCCACCTTGCGCAGATGTGCGGCGCGCTGGATGGCCGGCAGCTTCGCCCATTGCGGCTGTGCCGCACGGGCGGCGGCGATCGCACGTTCGACCGCGGCGACGCCGGCTTCAGGCACCGTGTCGAGCAAGGCGTGCGTGGCCGGGTTGAACACCTCGATGCGGGTGGCGACATCGGCCTCGTCGAAGCGTCCGTCGATGTAATTGTGATGGGTACTCATTGCAGCTTCTCCTTGGGACGGAAATCAGGCGGCGCGCGTCATGCGTTTGCCGAAGGATTCGGACAGGTAGCCGAAGGTGAGGCCGGCGACCCAGGTCAGGCCGACGAACAGCGCCTTCTCGAAGGTGTCGCCGGTGGCGCCGAAATAGGTGGCGGCGCCAAGGAAGGCGGCCGGTGTGTACGACAGGGCGGCGACGTCGGCCATCGCCACCAGCACGAAGGCCAGCACCGCGACCAGCAGCGCCAGCGCAGGCAGGCTGCCGCCGGCCTGCGCCACCAGCCACATCGTGCCGGCGGTCAGCACGACGCCGGCCAGCGCGGCGAAAGCCGACTTGCCGAGCGCCTGACTGCCGCCGCCGGCGGCGAAGAAGGTGGCCCAGGCGACGAAGCCTATCCACGGGTTGAGCTGCAGGTTCGGCATGCCGATGCTCAGGCAGACCCACAGTGCGACCAGCAGGGCGATGCTCAGGGCGAGTGCGTGCAGCAGTTTCATTTGATGCCTCCTTGAGTGAGGCCGGAGGCGCGCCGCGGCACGCCCCCGGTCGGGACTTACCAGACGTAGGCGTACTTGATGTTGATGCTGTTGTTGACCGGCCGGTTCTCGCCTTCGATGCCGTGCGAGTAACGCAGCGCGATCGACTGGTTGCCGTAGTAATGGAACATCACGCCGAGCGAACCATCGAAGCCCCACGAGTCATCGGCGCCATTGCGGCCGCTGATGCGCTCGTAGTCGACACCGGCGAACGGCTCCAGCCAGTCGTTCACGCGGTAGCCGAAGCGGTTGTTGGTGTGCCACAGCATGCCCGGGCGGTTGCCGTCGTCGCGCCGGCTCTGCGCGACGAAGCCCAGGTCGCCGGTCCAGCCGATGCGCTCGGTCAGCGGCACGTACCACAACAGACTGGACAGGTTCTTCCAGTTGGTGTCGCTGACGTCCTTGTCGCCGATCGGGATCTGCAGGAAAGTCTGGAAGCCCAGCGTCGAACCGGGCGTCGGCTTGTACCAGATGGCCGCGCCGGTGATGGTGTCGCCGAAACCGCTGATGTGGCGCGCGTCAGGATCGACGGCGTCGCGGTTGCGGATGCCCACCGTCGGCTGGATCACCTCGAAGGCCAGACCGATGTTGCGGTTCGACTCGGACGTCCAGAAGCGCACGTACTTCGACAGGCCGATGATCTTCTGCGCGCTGTTGCCGCGCTGACGATCGCCGTCGTTATCGAACAGCCGGCTGTCGCGCTGCACGGTGGCGTACTGCACGAACACGTTGAACGGCTGGTCGAAGTTCACCGGCAGGTCGTACTCGTGCGGACCGATCACGTCGAAGGTGGTCTGTGCGCTGGCGCTGCCGGACAGCAGCGCCAGTGCGATACCGGCAGCGGAGACGACAGCCTTTGCGGCGCGGATGGGAGTGTTTGCAGCAGTGCTCATGAGGGTATGTCCTTGTTATGGTTTGTCAGGCAGGCGCTCGGCAGAGCGGGCGCCCCGGCGGATCACTTCCTGGGCAGCTTGAATACCCAGATCACGCCGCCCTGCGGCACGGTGGTCTTCTTGTCGAGCACCGCGTTGAACGCGCCCTGCATGCGTTCGGCATCGACACCCCAGCCGGACTGCACGGCGACATACTGTTCGCCGTCGACCTCGAAGCTGGACGGCACGCCGGTCACGCCCGAGTTGGTCGGGAATTCCCACAGCAGCTTGCCGGTGCTGGCGTTGAAGGCGCGGAACTTGCGGTCGTTGGTGCCACCACCGAACACCAGGTTGCCGGCCGTAGTCATCAGCGGGCCCCAGTTCATTTCCGGGTAGGTGTGGGTCCACACCTTCTTGCCGGTCTTCAGGTCCCAGGCCTGCACTTCGCCGATGTGCACCTTCGACTCAAGCGTCATGCGCACATTGGTGAGCACGTTCTCGATCGACACGCCGAGGTAGAGATCGCCCTTGTTGTACTTGACCGGCTCGCCGGTCAGTTCCGAGCACAGGTTGTTCTGCGCCGGGATGTAGAGCAGGCCGGTGTGCGGGTTGTAGGCCTCGGGCGGCCAGTCCTTGCCGCCCCACAGCGAGGGGCAGAAGTTCACCGTCTTGCCGGTGGCGGGGATGCGTGCAGGGTCATAGGTCGGGCGGCCGGTCTTCGGGTCGAGCTGGGTGAATACGTTCTGCGTGACATAGGGCCAGGCATCGACGTAGTTCACCTTGCTGTCGGTGCGCTCCAGCATCCACAGATAGCCGTTGCGGCCGGCGTGCACCAGCGACTTCACCTTCTTGCCCTTGTGCTCGAGGTCGATCAGCAGCGGGGCGGATACCTCGTCCCAATCCCACGAATCGTTGTGGTGGTACTGGTGATAACCCTTGAGCTTGCCGGTGTCGACGTCCAGCGCCAGCACCGAGTTGGCGTACAGATTGTCGCCGCTGCGCGTGTCGGCCATCCACGGGCCGGCGTTGCCGACGCCCCAGAAGGCGAGGTTGGTGTCCGGGTCATAGGTGCCGGTGATCCACACCGAGCCGCCGCCGCGCTTGTAGGTATCGCCCGGCCAGCTGTCGCCGCCGGGTTCGCCGGGGCCGGCGATGGTGTAGGTGCGCCACGCTTCCTTGCCGGTGTCGGCATCGAAGGCGGCGACGAAACCACGGATGCCGTATTCGCCACCGGAGCTGCCGATCATGATCTTGCCCTTGGCGGCCAGCGGCGCCAGCGTCATGTAGTAGCCGGACTTCCAGTCGGCCACTGCGGTCTTCCACACCTCCTTGCCGGTCTTGGCGTCGAGCGCGACCAGGAAGGCGTCGGTGGTGGCGATGTAGACGCGGTCACCGTACAGCGCGACACCGCGGTTGGTCGGGTGCAGTTGCTGCAGTTCGTCCGGAATGGTTTTCTTGTAGCGCCAGATTTCGCGACCGGTCTTGGCTTCAAGGCAGATGACCTGGTTGTTCGGTGTGGCGACGAACATGTAGCCGTTGTTCACGATGGGCGGCGCCTGATGCCCTTCGGTCATGCCGGTCGAGAAAGCCCAGGCCAGCTGCAGCTTGTCGACGTTCTTGTCGCTCACCTGCTTGAGCGGGCTGTAGCCCCAGCCGGCATAGTTGGCGCGGTACATCAGCCAGTTCTGCGCCTCGGGCTTGTTCAGCCGCGCGTCGGTCACCGGCGTGTAGGCCGGCAGCGCACCGGCCACCAGCGGTGCGAGCAGTGCCGCCGCGAGGGCGGTCCGCTTCATCATGGTTTTCATGCTTCCTCCTGTGTTTTAGGGCGAAGGTGTGGTCGCGCTTCGTGGGCGCGACCGCTGCTGCAGCCCGGACGCTTCGCCTTGTGACGTCCGGACGGTGTAAAGCGGGATCGGCCGGTCAGCCCTTGCGCACGCCGGGGACGGAGCTGAACGCGCCGGCCACCACCAGCTCGCCGTTCTCGCTCTTCAGCGGCAGCCAGGGCAGGGCGCGTCCGGCTGGCCCGGCGGTGACGGCACCGGCCTTCAGCGGGTCGAATTTGGAGAAGTGGCAGAAACAGAACATGGCGCCGCCATTGGCGTCCCACTCGCTCACCTCGCAGCCCTGGTGGGTACACACCGCCGAGTAGGCGAGCACGCCGTCGGCGCTGCGGGCGCGGGTTTCGTCGTCGAGCGAAGCCGGGTCGAAGCGCATCAGGATGACGCGACCCAGACGGCTGCCGTCGCGCACCAGCGCATCGGTCGCGGCGAAGGGCAGCGCGCGTACCGGCTTGCTGGCGAGCGGAATGTCGGCCGCCTTCAAAGGCTGCGGCGTGTCTTCGTCGTCCATGCGCACCAGGCGGTCGCCCGGTTGCGGCGGCAGGTCGGCCGGCTCGCTGGCCTGCGCGCCACGCAGGCCGCTGCCGAGCATGACGGTGACCGCGATGGCGGCCTTCATTGCATCGCGACGCTGCATGCAGCAGGGGGCGCATGCGCTGTCGGCGACTTTTTTCGTGTTGTCCTTGTCCATGGTCTCCTCGCAGGTTCGGTGTGGCGAACAGCCATGGAGCGAGCGGCGTGCCATGTGCCGGACGCGGCTTCGATATGCGGATGGGCTGTGTTGCAGACGTGTTTCAAACGACGCAGTGGCGCCGGATTTGCCCGCCGGAACGGGGAATCCATCCCGCGAACGAGGCGGGTCGAGCGCAGCGGGAATTCCCGCTCAGGTGAGACGGAATCTCACTCTGAGTGAGACAAATCCTTGTAATTCAGTGGCTTGCAGGGGTGTTTCGATGCTGCGGTGCAGCGGAGATTCCGCTTGAAGCGCGCGGAAGGCGTCTCCTACACTGTCGCGAAAACAGCTGGCGGCCTGACCGCACGGCGATGACGAAAAACGTGTCGGAGGAGGACGGGCCATGCGATTCAGGGACGAGTTTTCGCAACACATGAGGCGGGTCGCCGCGGCGTCGGATGCGCGCGCCGGCGCGCTGGCGCTGGCCGGCGAGGAGCGCATCGCCGATTCCTGGCGGCGCTCGATGGAGCTCTACCGGGTGGACCCCGAAGTGCCGGCGGCGCCGCGCATCCTCAGTGCAGCAGAGGTGCGCGAGCGCTGCGGACGTATCGAATCCTTCCTTCAGCTCGCGCGCCTCGGCGTGGGCAAGCTGCACAGCCAGATCAAGGACGCCGGCTACTGCGTGCTGATGACCGACGCCGACGGCAGCACGGTCGATTTCCGTGGCCTGCCGACCATAGACCACGAATTCAAATCGCGCGGTTTCCGTGTCGGCGCCTGCTGGTCCGAACAGGACGAAGGCACTTGCGGCGTCGGCACGACGCTGGTCGATCGCGCGCCCATCCTGGTGCACAAGGGTGAGCACTTCCGTGCCTACAACATTGGCATCACCTGCAGCGCGGCACCGATATTCGGTCCCGACAACGACATCATGGGCGTGCTGAACGCCTCGGCGCTGGCCTCACCGGACGACCGACGCAGCCAGTCGGTGGTGTTCCAGCTGGTGGCGCAGAACGCCCGCTTCATCGAGAACGCCTGGTTCATCGAAGCCAACCGCCACCGGTGGACGCTGCAGATTGGTGGCATCGGCCGCGGACTGGAGCCGGAGCGCAGCTACCTGCTGGCGCTGGACGAGCGTGGCTACGTGGTGCAGGCCAATTTCCTCGCCCATGTCGAACTGCTGGAGCACGCCGGTCCGCTGCCGCGTGCCTTCCATGAAGTGTTCGATCTGAGCGCCGACGAATTGCTGCGCGCCGCGCACGACCGCCCGGGCATGCCGGTCGCGCTGCGTCGGCTCACGACCGGCCAGGCACTGTCGGCTATCGTCCGCGTGCCGGAGCAGCGACGGGTCACGCGGCGCGCGGTGCAGGGCCGGCACGACTTCACCACGCTCACCGCTCGCGACACCCGCCTGGTCAGCGACATCCAGCGCCTGAAGCGCATCGTGAACAGCCGTCTGCCCATCCTGCTGCTCGGCGAAACAGGCTCCGGCAAGGAAGCGTTCGCGCACGCCATCCACGCGCAGAGCGAGCGGCGCGACAAGCCCTTCGTTGCGCTGAACTGCGCGGCGATTCCTGAGAACCTGATCGAGAGCGAACTGTTCGGCTACCGCGAGGGGGCGTTCACCGGCGCCAAGGCGAGGGGCGAGGCGGGAAAGATCCAGCTGTCCAGCGGCGGCACGCTCTTTCTCGACGAGATCGGCGACATGCCGTTGCCGCTGCAGACGCGGCTGCTGCGCGTGCTGGCCGAAGGCGAGGTGCTGCGTCTGGGCGGCACCGAACCGGAGAAGGTCGATCTGAACGTCATCTGCGCCACCCACCGCGATCTCGAATCGCTGGTCGCCGCCGGTCGTTTCCGCGAGGATCTTTTCTACCGGCTGAATGCCGCCACCTTTACGCTGCCGCCGCTGCGTGCGCGCAGCGACCGGCGCGACGTTCTGCAGCAGGTGTTCGACGAGGAGTGCGCCGCCGCCGGCCGCGACATCGAACTGCCGGTCGTGCTGGCCGAAGAGCTGATGGGCTATGGCTGGCCCGGAAACATCCGCCAATTGCGCAACACGCTGCGCTACGCGGTGGCCGTATGCGAATCGGACACGATGTCGCGCACGCATCTGCCGGACAATATCCTGCGTGCGCTCGACGAACCGCAGCCCGCGGTCGCGCTGCCGCGCAGCGAGGCCGAAGCGGACGAACGGCGACGCATCGTCGAAGCGATGGAGGCGACCGGCTGGCGCGCCACCGAGGCGGCCGCGCTGATGGGCATGCCGCGCGCCACCTTCTACCGCCGGCTCAGCCGCTACGGCCTGGGTCGCGGGCGCTTCCCGAGCCGCTGACGCAGCGCATTGCGGGTGCAGTCGGGGTCAGAAGACCCCTCTCACAGAAACCCGGCTCCGGCCACGAGGCGCGAGTGCTTTTGGGGGAGCGACCTTGACCGCGACGCGGTGTATGCGTGCCGCGGACTTTGATCCGGGCCGTAATCGCGAGCAAGCTCGCTCCCACAAAAAATCACATCTGCTCAAGCGGTGAGTCGTGGAGCTTTTGTGGGAGCGAGCTTGCTCGCGATACGGCTGCTGCAAGCCGCCAGCTTCGATAAAGACCGCCGTCGCGATCAGCGCACCGCGGCCGCGGCGTCCGGCGCCAGTCGCGCCCGCACGAAGTCGATGTGCGCGTACATGGTGTCGCGCGCCTGCTCCGGTGCCCGCGCGCGGATCGCCTCCCACAGCGCGAAATGCTGCTGCCACAGCGCCTCCGCCACCGCGCGGTCGCCGAAGCGCAGGCCGGCGTGGTTGTGCGCCATGTGTTCGCGGTGCAGCGCCAGTAGATTGGCCTGCAGATAGCCGAACATCGCGTTGTGCGCGGCGGTCGCGATGGCGCCGTGCCACACCGAATCGAGCAGCACCTCCTGCGCTTCGTCATCGTTGCGCCGGGCGCGGCGCAGGCGGTCGATCACGCCGCGCAGCATCGTCAGGTCGGCACGCGTCGCGCGCTCAGCGGCGAAGGCGGCCGCCTCGCCTTCGAGTACGCGGCGGAATTCCAGCATGTCGTTTCCAAGGTGTGGATGCTCGGTCAGCAACTGACGCCACGGCGAGGTCAGCCCGCCGTGCAGGCGGTCGGTCACGTAGACGCCGCTGCCCACGCGGCTGGCCAGCAGACCGCGCGCGGCCAGGCGCTGCACCGCTTCGCGCAGCGTGCCGCGCGACACGCCCAGTTCATCCGCCAGCGAGCGTTCGGCCGGCAGGCGGGCGCCGGCGGCGTAGCGGCCGTCGAGCAGGCGAGCTTCGAGTTCGCGCGTGGCGCGGTCGGCGGCGGTCGGCGGCATGGTGACGTGTCCAGGAGAATTGGTCCGACCAATTTTGCCTGAAGCGACGGCGCCGCGATCATCCCGTTCCATCGCACCTACGGGTGCCCACCGGAGCTTCCGATGCACGCAGATCGCCCGCCGCGCCCCGATCAGGTCTATCTGTTCGGTACCTGCCTGATCGACCTCTTCGTGCCACAGGCCGGCGTCGATGCGGTGCGACTGCTGGAACGCGAAGGACTGACCGTGCATTTCCCGCATGCCCAGAGCTGCTGCGGCCAGCCCGCCTTCACCAGCGGTAACCCGGACGAGGCGCGCCGCGTGGCGGCGGCGCAGATCGCGCTGTTCGACCAGCCCTGGCCCATCGTCGTGCCGTCCGGCTCCTGTGCCGGCATGATGCGTCACCACTGGCCAACGCTGTTCGACGACGATCCGGCGATGCAGGCGCGCGCCCGTGAAGTGGCTGGCCGCGTGCATGAGCTGGCCGGCTTCCTGGTCGAGGTACTGCATGTGGACTACTCGATGGCGAGCGCCGAGCCGGTGACCGTCGGCCTGCACACCTCGTGCAGTGCGCGGCGCGAAATGGGTACCCGCGCACACGGCGTGCAACTGCTGTCGGCATTGCCCGGCGTCACGCTCGACACGCACGTCAACGAATCGGAATGCTGCGGCTTCGGCGGCGTGTTCTCGCTCAAGCACGCGGACATATCAGGCGCCATCGTGCGCGACAAGGTGGCCAGCCTGTCGGCGGTCTGCGAGCGCTTCGTCACCGCCGACTGCGGCTGCATGCTGAACATTTCGCACGCGGCGGAACACCAGGGTCGGGCGCTGCGCGGCGAGCACCTTGCGAGCTTCCTGCTGAGTCGACTGGAGAGGCAGGCATGAGTGCGCGCGAACGCATCCTCGCCCGCCTGCGCGCGGCCGAGCCGGGCGCGCCGGTGACGCCGCCGGACGTAGCGGCCTACTACGCGCAGCGACCACGACTGACGCCGGACGAGCGGCTGCAGCAGCTGTGCGCGCGACTGCGCGCCTCGCGCACCGACGTGATGGTGGCGCAGCCGGCGGAATGGGCGCGCGTTGCAGCCGATGCGTTGCACCTGCGCGGCGTGCGTCGCCTGGCACTGAACAGCGACGTGCGCGCCGACGAGCTGGCGGCGACCTTGCCGTCCGCCATCGAAGCGGTGCGCTTCGACGGTGCGATCGAGCACTGGAAGCAGGAAATGTTTGCGACCATCGACGCCGGCTTCACGCCGGCCTCTGCCGGCATTGCGGCGACCGGCGCGCTGCTGCTGAACCACGGCGGCGCACTGCCGCGCACGCTGTCGCTGGTGCCGCCGATCAGCCTGGTCTGCATCGATGCGCGCGATCTGTACGACGACCTGCACCATGCGTCGAGCAGCCAGCGCTGGGCCGACGACATGCCGACCAACCGCGTGCTGGTGTCCAGCCCCTCGCGCACCGCCGACATCCAGCAGACGCTGGCCTACGGCGCGCACGGCCCGCGCGAACTGATCGTGGTGGTGATCGCGGACGGAGAGACGGCATGAGCGCGCAGCCCATGCATTTCGTGTCGCCGGCGCAGTTCCGCGACCGCGTCAGCGAGGCACTGGCGGACGAGGGGCTGCGCGACAACTTCCGCAGCGCGATGAACTTCCTGCGCGACAAGCGCGCCAGCCAGTTTCCGGACCCGGCGGAAACCGAGGCGCTGCGCGATCTGGGCGAGGCGGTGCGCAAGCACGCGCTGGCGCATCTGCCGGCACTGCTGGAGAAGCTGGAGGCGAATCTGCAGGCGCGCGGCGTCGAGGTGCACTGGGCGGAAACGCCGGACGAGGCCTGCGCCATCATCCATCGCATCGCCACCGATGCCGGTGCGCGGCGGGTGATCAAGGGCAAGTCGATGGTGAGCGAGGAGGTGGAACTGAATCACTACCTCGAAGCGCGCGGCGTCGAGTGTCTCGAATCGGACATGGGTGAGTACATCGTGCAACTGGCCGGCGAACGCCCGTCGCACATCGTCATGCCGGCCATCCACAAGACGAAGCAGGACATCGCGCGGCTGTTCGAACAGAAGATTCCGGACGCCGGCTATACCGAAGACGTCGATGCGCTGATACGCACCGGTCGCGAAGTGCTGCGCGAGCGCTTCATGCAGGCGGACATCGGCATTTCCGGCGTCAATTTCGCTATCGCCGAAACCGGCACGCTGTGGCTGGTCGAGAACGAGGGCAATGGCCGTCTGTCGACGACGGTGCCGGACATCCACATCGCGATGATGGGCATCGAGAAGGTGGTCGATACGCTGAAACACGCGATGCCGCTGGCCAGCCTGCTGCCGCGCTCGGCCACAGGTCAGGCGGCGACCACCTATTTCAACCTGATCACCGGTCCGCGACGTGCCGATGACCAGGACGGTCCGCGGCGCATGCACCTGGTGCTGCTCGACAACGGTCGCACCCAGGCCTATGCCGACGCCCAGCTGCGCGCGACGCTGCAATGCATACGCTGTGGTGCCTGCATGAACCACTGCCCGGTCTATGCGCGCGTCGGCGGCCATGCCTACGGCACCACCTATCCGGGGCCGATCGGCCAGATCCTGTCGCCGCATCTGCTCGGGCTGGACGACAGCCGCGACCTGCCGACCGCCTCCAGCCTGTGCGGCGCCTGTGCCGAGGTGTGCCCGGTGCGCATTCCGATTCCGTCGCTGCTGATGCGCTTGCGCACCGAAGCCAATCGCGCGCCGGGCGCGGCGGTGGCGCAGCCGCTGGCCGGGCAGGGCGCCTCGTTCAGCGTCGGCCAGAAACTGGTGTGGCGCTTCTGGAGCGGCATCTACGCCAGCCCGGGCCGCTACCGGCTGCTGCGCTGGGCCGCCACCCGTTTCCGCTGGCTGGCGCCGCGCCGGCAGATGGGCTGGACGCAGCACCGCACGCCACTGGTCCCGGCCGCGCGCAGCCTGCACGATCTGATGAAGGCACGCGGCCAGCCGCGCTGAGCGGCGGCTTCAAGTTTCGGCGCGGCCTGTCGATACCCCGGGGGATACCGCTGCCTCCGAGGCCGTCATGATTCCCGTGCGCAAGACCGATGTGGTGCTGGGCAAGCCCCTGCCGTATTCGCTGTACGACCAGAACAACAAGCTGCTGCTGAAGGCCGGCGTCGTGGTGCAGACGCAGAACCAGCTCGACGTGCTGAGCGAGCGCGGTCTTTACCGAGACCGCATGGCTGCCAACCAGGTGCAGGCGCCGTCCAGCGTCGGGCCCGACGGCGAGCCGGCGCCTGACAAGGAGGGCATCCTGCTCGAGCTGGAGGACATCCGGCTGCAGGTCGGCGACGTGCTGCAACTGCAGGGCGCAGCCGACGACGCGCCGCGGCATGCGGTGAAGCTGCTCGGCTACGCCAAGGGGCGCAGCGTCATGGTGACGCCGCCCATGGTCGATGGCGCCTTCGCCATGGTGAAACAGGACGCGACCTTCGTCGTCCGCTTCTTCTCCGGCAAAAGCGTGTATGCCTTCCCGGCGCACGTGCTCAAGATGTCGAACACGCCCTTTCCCTACCTGCACCTGAGCTATCCGAAGAAGGTGCGCGGCATGCGCGTGCGCCGGGCCCAGCGGGCCAGCGTGCGGCTGATCACTTCGCTGACCGACATGTATGGCGCGCTGTATGCCGGCACCCTGATCGATATCAGCAAGGGTGGGGCGTTGCTGGCCGCGAAGGCGGCGCTCGGCGAGATCGGCGACCTGCTGCAGCTGAAGTTCCGGCTGCAGTTCGACGATATCGACCAGTTCGTACATGTGAAGGCGGGTATCCGCTCGGTACGCAGCAATCCGAACCCGGAAAGCGAGGCGCATGCGGTGCAGCACGGGCTGGAGTTCGTCGAAGTGCAGGGCAGCGACCGACTGGCACTGTCCGCCTATACCTATCAGAAGCTGATCGAAGCGAGCGACGTGGCCTGAATCTGCGCCTGCGCGGACGAAATGCGGCGCAATGCCGCATCCGGGCGTAACATTCGCGCCGTCCATGCACGGAGCGACGCCATGAAATGCCCGTTCTGCAGCTCTCCCGATACCCAGGTGGTCGAAACCCGCGAAAGCGAGGACGGCGACATCATCCGTCGCCGGCGTCGTTGTGCGCATTGCGACAAGCGCTTCACCACATACGAGCGGGTCGAGCTGAAGATGCCGCAGATCGTCAAGAAGGACGGTCGGCGCGCCGACTACGACCGCGAAAAGCTGCGCGCCAGCATGATGCTGGCCCTGCGCAAGCGCCCGGTGACCACCGAGTCGGTGGATCTGGCGATGGACCGTATCGAGGAGCGCCTGCTCACGATGGGTGTGCGCGAACTGGCGACCGACCGTCTGGGCGAACTGGTGATGCGCGAACTGAAGAAGCTCGACAAGATCGGCTACATCCGTTTTGCCAGCGTCTATCGCAATTTCGAGGACGTCGATGAATTTTCCGAGGTCGTGCGCGAGGTGACCAAGCCGCCGCGCGCGCCGCGCAAGACGGGAGGCTGAATGGCGCACGACGCCACGCTTGACACCCTTTTCATGGCGCGCGCGCTGAAGCTGGCCGCGCGCGGCTTGTGGACCACTTCGCCGAATCCGCGTGTCGGCTGCGTGCTGGTGCGCGATGGCCGTATCGTCGGCGAAGGCTGGCACGAAAAGGCCGGCGAGCCGCACGCCGAAGTGCATGCATTGCGCGCCGCCGGCGAAGCGGCGCGCGGGGCGACTGCCTACGTGACACTGGAGCCCTGCAGCCACCACGGCCGCACGCCGCCGTGTGCCGACGCGCTGGTTACCGCCGGTGTTGCGCGCGTGGTCGCCGCCATGCAGGACCCCAATCCGCTGGTCGCCGGTAACGGTCTGGCGCGCCTGCGCGCCGCCGGCATCGAGACCGAATGCGGTGTGCTGGAATCCGAGGCGCGCGAACTGAACATCGGTTTCGTGTCGCGCATGACGCGCGGCAAGCCCTGGGTCAGGCTGAAAACCGCGTCGACGCTGGACGGCGTCACCGCGCTTGAGAATGGTGTCAGCCAGTGGATCACCGGCCCCGCCGCGCGGCGCGACGGTCACCGCTGGCGGGCTCGCGCCTGTGCGGTGCTGTCCGGCATCGGTACCGTGATCGAGGACGATCCCAGCCTGACCGTGCGCGAAGTCGACACGCCGCGCCAGCCGCTGCGCATCATCGTTGACGCCCGGCTGCAGCTGACGCCGCAGGCGAAGCTGTTCGCAGACATCCAACGTTCGCCGCTGCTGGTGGTGTGTGCGTCCGACGAAACGCCGAAGGCGCAGGCCCTGCGCGACGCCGGCGCGGAACTGCTGGTGCTGCCGAACGAGGGCGGCAAGGTCGATCTGCCGGCGATGTTCCAGGCACTGGGCGCGCGCGGCCTGAACGAGGTGCACGCCGAGTCCGGCCACAAGCTGAATGGCTCGCTGCTGCGCGAGGGCTGCGTGGACGAACTGCTGATGTATATGGCACCGACCGTGCTCGGACGCGGCATGGGGCTGTTCAACCTTGGCCCCTTCGACACGCTGGCGCAGCGCATCGATGTCGACATCCGCGATATGCGGGCGGTCGGCAAGGACTGGCGGCTGCTGGCCCGGCTCAGACCTTCGGCTTAAGCGCGGGCTTCGGCACACGCTGCGGTCGGGGTCAGAAGACCCCTCCCTCAAAATCCAGTCTCCGGTCGCCGATCGGGCGCACTCCCTGTGGGAGCGGCCTTGGCCGCGACGCGGCCGTCGCGGTCCGCCGTCGGGGTCAGAAGACCCCTCCCACAGAATCCCCGCTCCGGCCCCGGTTCGGCCGCGATGTCAGAGTTGGCGAATCAGCCCACCCGGATCGGCACGAACAGGCGGTTGTCGCCACGCTGGATCAGCAGTGCGATGCGACCCTTGGCCTTTTCCACCAGCTTTGCCAGTTCTTCCGCGCTGCCGACCGGCTGGCCGTTCACCGCGAGGATGGCGTCGCCCGGCTGGATGCCGGCCTGTGCGGCCACGCCGCCGGCGTCGGCCACGACCAGGCCGCGAGTGACGCCCAGTTGCTGCGATTCGGCACCGGTCAGCGGGCGCACGGCGAGGCCGAGCCGGTCGCGGATCGGTCCGCTGTCACGACCACCCTCGTCGAGCGCGGCCACCTCGTTGTCGCTCTGCTCACCCAGCGTCGCGCTCAGGTCGCGCTCTGCACCCTGGCGCCAAACCTTCATCTTCACCGTCTTGCCCGGCGCCAGATTGCCGATCACCTTCGGCAGGTCGAAGGAATCGGACACGGCTCGGCCATCGACCGACAGGATCACGTCGCCGGCCTGCAGACCGGCCTTGTCGGCCGGACCGCCCTGTTCGACGTTGGCGACCAGTGCGCCGCGTGCGCGGTCCAGACCGAAACTGTCGGCCAGTTCGCGCGTGATCGGCTGGATGCTGACGCCAAGACGGGCGTGCTTGGCGCGTCCGTACTGCTTGATCTGGTCGGCCACCCGCATCGCAACGTCAATCGGAATGGCGAAGGACAGACCCATGAAGCCGCCGGTGCGCGAATAGATCTGCGAATTGATGCCGATCACCTCGCCGTTCAGGTTGAACAGCGGGCCACCGGAATTGCCCGGGTTGATCGCCACGTCGGTCTGGATGAAGGGCACCAGCGATTCGTCCGGCAGCGCGCGCGACTTGGCGCTGACGATGCCAGCCGTCACCGTGTTCTCGAAGCCGAAGGGGGCGCCGATGGCCGCTACCCATTCGCCGACGCGGGTAGTTTCGGCATTGCCCAGCTTCACCGCCGGCAGGTTTTTCGCCTCGATCTTGATCAGCGCGACGTCGGTGCGCTTGTCGCTGCCGATCACCTTGGCCTTGTATTCGCGCTTGTCAGTGAACTTGACCGTCACCTCGGCGGCATCGGCCACCACGTGCGCATTGGTCAGGATGTAGCCGTCCGGGCTGATGACGAAGCCGGAACCGATGCCGCGCGGTGCCGGGCCCTCGCCGCCGCGCTGCGGGTTCTGCGGCACCGGGATGCCGAAGCGGCGGAAGAACTCGAACATCGGGTCATTCGGATTGACAGCCACGCGCGAAGGCTTGCCGATCACGCTGATGTTCACCACGGACGGCGAGGTCTGTTCGACCAGCGTGCTGAAATCCGGCAGACCGGCAACCAGGGGCGCCGTCGTCGGCGCGGTGATCGGCGCCGCCTGTGCAATCTGCACCGGCTTCGACTGCGGTGCCGCTTCGGCGTGACGCATCCAGTCGACCGTCGTCGCCGTGGCGCCCAGCCCGAAGGCGGTCGCGGTCAGCGCGGCGAGTGCGGTACGAGACAGCTTGATCTTCATCGATGTCCTCTCCTGACGTGTGTTTGCGCGCCTGACAATCTGTCCGGAACGAGTCGGCGCAACTTGTGGGCGAACGATGGAGCGGGCCCGCTGGCGGGCTGTTCCGGCGGCTTTCATCCGGAAACAATCGTCAAGCCGCGGGCCGAGGGTCTGTTGACATTGAATCGCGCGCTGCAAACCCGGTTCGCGATTCAAGGTCAACAGACCCTAGCGCTGTTCAATCTGGGGAGCAAAAACGCCATATCAAGGGTCACAGAGTGCTCAAACCTCTTGAAAACCCGGACCTGCACCGCCACCATGACCGGTCCGGGTCGCCGAAGGCGGGCATGAGCCGGCCGCCGATCCACCATATATATAAGTACAGGAAGAACATGAAGAGCACTGACACCGGTCGTCCGACCCGCGAAGAAGCCGAAGCGGCCGTTCGCACCCTGATTCGCTGGACCGGCGACGATCCGACGCGCGAAGGCCTGATCGATACGCCCAAGCGCGTGGTCAAGTCCTACGAGGAATTCTTTGCGGGCTACGCTGAAGATCCGCGCGAAATCCTGTCCCGCACCTTCGAGGAAGTCGAGGGCTACGACGAAGTGATCGCGCTGACCGGCATCCGCTTCGAAAGCCACTGCGAACACCACATGGTGCCCATCATCGGCACCGCGCACGTGGCCTATCTGCCGGATCGCCGCGTGGTCGGCATTTCCAAGCTGGCGCGGCTGGTCGAGGTGTTCGCCAAGCGCCTGCAGATCCAGGAGAAGATGACCGTGCAGGTAGCCGACACGCTGTACGAGGTGCTGCAGCCGCGCGGCGTGGCGGTCGTGATCGAGGCCGCGCACGAATGCATGACCACGCGTGGCGTGCACAAGCCGGGCGTGGCCATGGTCACCAGCCGCATGCTGGGGCTGTTCCGTGACGATGCGCGCACCCGCCGCGAGTTCTTCGACCTGATCGGCCGTTCCGGCGGCAGCGGCAGCTGCGGCGTCTGAATTCGCGCAGTGGTCCGCATCGCGGACGCAAAAAGCCCGGGTGTAGATCGCCCGGGCTTTTTTGTGCCCGCGACCCCTGTAAGAAGTGACCGGCGACATGGTTCCGATGCTGCCGGGTTCGATGCAGTCGGCTACCTGCTGGGCACCGGGCCTGCGCCGCCCCGCCGCCTTGGCTTGAGTTCGCCCTGTTGCGCAAAAACCACAAGACTTGATCCAGGGGCATACGTAATTCAACGCATGGCTTGCGGCCGACTTTGCTGCTTCGGTACAGTCCGCCACACCTTCTGAAGCTCCGAAGGTGTGTAGCCCGGCAGTGCAGCGGCCGCGAGGCCGAATACGATCCGGGCACCCACTATCATCGCAAGAGGAGATTTGCGTAATGTCCAAGAAACTGCTTGCCGCTGCCATCGCCGCAGCGCTCGCCCCGGCCGCCGTCATGGCCGAAGCTTCCAACGTGACCATCTACGGTCGTGTCGATTACGGTTTCATGTCCCGCGGTGGTGACAGCGGTGGCCTCGCTCAAGGTGGCCGCGTTGGTCGTCTGAACGATTTTGAAGACGGTATCCTCGGCACCAACCGTTTCGGCTTCAAGGGTACGGAAGACCTGGGCAACGGCCTGAAGGCCATCTACGAATTCGAATTCGGCTTCTCGGGCGACAGTGGCACCTCGTTCGGTTCTACCACCAACCGTCACAGCTGGATTGGTCTGACTGGTGCGTTCGGTACCGCCCTCGGCGGCCGCGTTGATGGTGCCCGTTACTCCTTCGTCGGCAAGTATGACCCGTTCAAGAACCAGACCGTTGCCAACGCCGGTTCGCTGTTTGGCGTGACCTCGGGTCTCGGCCAGGCTGACCGTGCTGACAACGCCGTTGTGTACATCACCCCGGAACTGGCCCCCGGCCTGAAGTTCCTGGCTGCGTACACCACTTCGCTGCTGTCTGAAGCAGGTTCGGGCGCGATCGCGACGCAGAGCGTTGAGTACGGCGACACCCCGCTGTACGCCGTTGCTGCAATGTATGACAACGGCCCGATCAGCCTGCTGCTCGACTACGAAAACCTCCAGATCAAGAAGACCGGTGTGGGCGGCAGCGATTTCGAATTCGACCTGTGGGTTGCTGGCGCGAGCTACGACTTCGGCGTGGCCAAGCTGTCGGCCTACTACGAAAGCACCGAAGGTGACGACACCGCCTCGAAGGCTGTTTCGAACGGCGACGGCTGGCTGATCGGTGTGTCGGCTCCGGTGACCTCGAACATCACCCTGAAGGCTTCGTACGTCAAGGCTAACGACGATCGCGCTGCTGACAGCGATTGCTCGAAGTGGGGCATCGGCGGCGAGTACGCCTTCTCGAAGCGCACCACCGCGTACGCAACCTACGCCAAGATCAACAACGACGATCTGGCCCGTTGCGGCATCTCGAAGAACGCTGCCGGCGGCAATGGCACGGGTTCGGGCGGCGCCAACGGCACCGGCTACGGCGATTCCGGCTTCAACGTCGGTCTCGCTCACACCTTCTAATCGGTTTCCGATCAGAAAGTCGTGCTCAAACGGGCGCCTTCGGGCGCCCGTTTTTCGTTGACCTGCAACATCGAGCCGATTCGATCAGTGATCGGGATGGCAGGAATACCTCCGGGCTCATCTGTTGGATGAGCTGGCGGCGCTTATCGCTGGTGGAATGGATGCATGCCGAGGCGCGGATCAATGCCTGGAGACGCTTGCCAGCCGCTGGTAAGCCGGATGTCGACGCGGGTGTCCCGATGCTGCGGGGCCGATCAGCCAGCTGGATCGTGGCGCGACATGTCGTAGCGATCGTCGTCACGATCGCGCCGCAAACTGTCAGCCCTCGTTAGCCGATCGAGTTGCGCGGGGTTGCTCTCACACCGACGCCGCTCACCCCGCATCAAGCAGGATGTCCACGCTGTCCGTCCTCAGCTGTGAGCTGTCTTCCTTGCGCCCGATCAGCCTATACACCACGGTGTCGCCCTTGCCTTTCAGGTAGAGCGTTTGCGGTTCGTGGAAGTCGTAGCGGCTGCGCAGCCGGAGATAGGTCGCGGTATCGACCTGCACCATGCCGGGGACGCCCTCGGTGGTGATGCGGCTGGCCAGATTCACCGTGTCGCCCCACAGGTCGTAGATGAATTTCTTCTTGCCGACGACGCCGGCGACGACCGGGCCGGTGCCTATGCCTATGCGCAGATCGAGCAGCACGCCGGTGCCGGTGGTCTGGTTACGCAGCCAGTCGCGCATTTCAAGTGCGAGGTCGGCGACGGCGGCGGTGTAGTCGGCATTTCCGGAATTCAGTCCGCCGGCCACCATGTAGGCGTCGCCTATGGTTTTGATCTTCTCCAGGCCGCGCGCCTCGGCCTGTTCGTCGAAGCGGGAGAACACGCGGTTCAGCATCGAGAACACCTGTGACGGCGTCATGCCGGCGGCGACCTGGGTGAAGTTCACGATGTCGGCGAACATGACGCTGACGTCGGCGAAGCCGTCGGCGATGTTCTTCTCGTTCTGCTTGAGACGCTCGGCGACCGGCCCCGGCAGTATGTTCAGCAGCAGTCGCTCCGAACGTTCCTGTTCCTGTTCCAGCAATGTGTGCGCCTCGGCCAGCCGGCGCGCGATGATCTGTTTCTGTTCGATGGCGAAGCGCAGCAGCATGAACACGATGCTCGATACCGCCAGGAAGTTCAGCGCAAAGAACACGACGCTGGTTTCGACCGGCACCAGTGCGTTGCGGTAGGTCGCGGCATCGGCGAGGTAGTAGTCGAAGAAACCGGTCAGCGCGACCAGGAAGGCGTAGGCGAAGAACCAGGCCAGCGCCTCGCGCGCGCCGATGCACAGGATGGCGCCTATCGGTGCCAGCAGGCCCCACAGCAGGATGCCGCTGGCGGTGATGAAGTTGCCGATCGCCCACTGCGCAACGAAGGGCGCGAACAGGAAAAGTCCGAGCTGGGTGCTGCGGAACAGACGGAAATTGCCGCCGTACAGGAAGAGGGCGAGGTTGCCCGCCAGCAGCAGCTGATAGGCGAAGGGCAGCGTGGCCGATAGTTGCGGACCCAGGCTCCAGTAGACCGCCAGCCACAGCGTCGAGGCGACGCAGACCAGGCCGGTTGCCAATACCAGCAGCGACTTGTTGAGGCGCTCGTCGGCGCTGTCCGATGGCAGGATGCCGCCGCTGCGCAGACGGGTGAAGAAGCCGGTACTCATCGCGGGCGTTCTGGACGGTCGATCAGTGTCACGCCCCGGATCATGGCAACTGCCCCGAAGCGATCATGCGGCCGAACAGCACGTAGCGCGATTCCCACAGCACCAGGTCGTCGAATTCGCCGCCGACCGCGTCCGCGCTGCTGCTGCCCTCCCGCGCATACAGCGTCTGGTCGGCATCATTTGCGGGTTGGGAGCTGTTCGCGTCTTCGTCAATGTTGCTCGTCGAATCGTCGGCGATCAGTGTGCCGACCGCAGTCGTCGCGCCGCGGCCGTTCTCGCCATGCGACCACAGCGCGTAGGCGACCGCCGTCTGGGTGACGATTTCGGAAGGTGTTCCGGCCGCGTCGCGCGCGATGATCTTTATGCTGCCGATGTCACTGAGCGCGATGCGCCCGGCCGGGCTCTTCACCATTCCGGACGATACGACGTAGCCAAGCCTGTTGCCCCAGCCGTCGAGTCCGCGTACGCCCAGCGTCGTCCACGGCAACAGGCCGCGCCGGCTGGCGCAACTGCCGCCGGCGCGGCTCTGTTCGGTGCCGTCGGTGGCCGATACGGCGGGGCAGGGCAGCGAGCGGTTGGCGACCGCGTAGGCGGTGACCGCCTCGCGTGCCTCGCGCAGTGCGTCCTGCGTTTCGGCGATGCGCGCGCGCAGCATGGCCATCTGCAGCGTACCGATCGCGCCGACGCTGAGCAGCGCGATGATGGTCAGCGCCACCGCGATCTCGACCAGCGTGAATCCGCGTTCTGTTTTCATGTTCCACTGCATGGGCTGGCGCACGCCGGGAAGACGCCGAGCGCGCGCACGATGAAGGTACCGTCAGCCAGCGTGACGCGACCGCTGCTTGCGGTGACGCACACCTGGGTACACCAAAGATTCTGCGTCCACCAGGCATGGGGAGGCGTGCCGCCCGCAAGCTGGATGTCGCCGAGCACGCGCGCGCCAGCGGTCGCGAACAGGCGCGGTGTGTCCATGCCGAGCACGCTGTCGTTGAAGCCGTCGCCAGCGAGCAGCGTCACCGCATTCAGCCCGCTGCTGTGCGGGCGAGGCGTGCCGCCGACCTCGACATCCTCCAGGAACTGCGGGAGCTCGCCGCTGCGGCAGCCGGACAGACCGCTGACCGCGCCGCGCTGCTGGCCAGGCAGCGGCAGTCCAGGCGCAAAGATGACCGCCGCCAACTGGCGACCGGTGGTGCCTTCTGCGTTCACTTCGATGATCTCGCCCGGTGTGGCCGGATTCAGTGCCGGTTTGTTGGCCGACGTGCCGCGCTCGCTGGTCTGGATGTTGTTGCCGTAGCGCGGACTGCGGGCGTACCACAGACACTCTCCAGCGCCGTCGAGCAGCGGGCCCAGGCCCAGCGTGCGCCAGGGCAGGCGGCCGATGTGCGCGCTGCAGTTGAGGTCCGATACGCCGTCATTGTCGAGGTCGGGGCAGGGCAGGGCGCCTGGCGAATTGTCGTGGCTGCCGGCTGCATTGCCGAGCGCGCCGTAGGCGATCAGCGCCTCGCGCGCCCGCGCCAGCGCGCGCTCGGTGGCCAGCGCCGCTTCGGCGCCAGGCGGCGCCGATAGTGCGCGCGCCAGCGTGGCCATCGCCAGCAGGCCGAGCAGACCGACTGCGATCAGCAATGCGCTGCCGCGCTGACGACGTTTCATCGCGTGTGGCCCGGGCGGATGTCGATGGCGGCTCCGGAGGGTGCGGCTGCGCCGGCTTCGTCCACCGTCGCCTGCTCGCCCGGACGCAGACGCAGCGGGCGGCCGTCGGCACCCTTCAGTTGCAGGGTGGCGCCGACGGTACGGGCCGGCAGCGCCGACAGCGTTTCGCCATCGGCCGGCGCGCCATTGACGAACCAGGTCGGCGGGCCGGACGAACGGGTGACGACGCCGTCGTGGCGCACTGTGCCGACCTGACGCGGCGCCGTGTTGTCGACCGGCTGACCGCGACGGGCGTCCAGCCGGGCCCGTTCCTCGTCGCTGTAGAACAGTCTGCCCAGCGGCTGCGCCGCAGCGGCGCCGCAGAGCACGACGAGCAGCAGAGCGAGCGCGTGCCGCGTCACGAGCCCGCTCCCTGGCGTGGCCGGAAGGTGATCCAGTCGAGCAGGCAGTCGGCCACCAGCTGTTCGGCGTCACCGGCGACGGCGGCGCGCGTGACGCTGCATTCGCGCACGCGAACGACCGCTGACGCGTTGAATGCGAGGTCGTCGAGCAGCGCGATCAGCTGCCCCTCGTGCAGCAGCGGCATGCGGATGCGCAGCGTGCTGCCGGCGGCTTCGAGCTGATCGGCATCCGGCGGTGCGATCAGCGGGTCGAGCGGGCGCTGCGGCGAGAACTCGTAATCGACGGCGCCAAGCTGGTGGCGCGCGCGCGCGTCGCGGATCAGTTCCACCCAGGCCAGTCGCTGTTCGGTGCCGACCGCGCCACGCTCGACCAGATGGCGGAAGCGGTCGATCTTGGCGGCGATCTCCGCTTCTTCGGCACGTGCGCCGGCGAGTGCGCGCTGCGCCTCGGTGCGGGCGACCAAGGCGCGCTCGTGCGCCTGCCGCACGTCACCGGCGAGGCGCGTGCTGGCCCAGACCGCTGCGGCGCCGGCCAGTGCCATCGCGAGGGCCAGCAGGGCGCTGCCGCCCGCCTTGCGCAGATCTTCCAGCCTGATCATGGCGTCAGCATCCGGCTGATGCGCAGCGAGAAGGGCGGCGCATTTCCGGCGTCGGTCTGCTCGGTGCGCGTGCCGCCGCGCAATACCTGGCCTGATTCGAGATCGAAGGGCTGGCGCAGCACCTGAACCTCCAATCCCGGGCGTGCGCGCAACTGGCCGGCCAGCGCGTCGACCACCTCCAGCGCACGTCGTTGCTGCACGCCGAATTCCTCCGGCAGGTGGGCGTGCACGATCAGCTCGGCGCGCATCGGCGGTAGGACACCGCTGTTCGCGTTTGCTGGGTCGGTGGCGAGTCGCCACTCGAGCTTGTCCAGCGTCACCTGCGGCAGCTGTTCGAGTACCGTCCCCAGCTCGCGCATCAGGCTGTCAGGCATCGCGCTGCGCTGTTCGATCTGCAGGCTGCGCTCATGCACGACGCGCAGCGTGTCCAGCGGTACCGGCGTCGGCGGCAGCCGGCGGATGATGTCGGCGCGCGCACGCTGCGCGCGCTGCGCGTCGTCGTTCAGGCGCAGCGTGTCCTGTCGCATTTCGAAGCTGTCGAGTGCGCTGTGCGCCGAGAACAGCAGACAGGCCGCCAGCGCGACGCTGCCGGCGGCGCGCAGCGCGAAGCGGGTGAGCCAGAGGCGGTGAAAGCGTCGTTCGGCCGACGGCGCGAACTGTTCCGCCGGCGTGCTGCGCATCAGCGCCTGCACGAACAGTGTTTCGCTGTTCATGTCCTGCGGCGGCGGGCGCAGGCCGAGGCGGGCAGCCGCCTGTGCGCTGTCTATCAGTTCGAACTGCAGCGTGTCATTCGACCGGCAGGCGAGCGCGAAGTCGTCCATGTTTGCCGGCGGTACCAGCACGCGCACGGTCAGCGGCGTGTTGCGGGCGATCAGGCGCTGGCCGAGCAGATAGGGATGCAGCCGCCGCGCCTCTTCGGCGCAGGCCCGCGGCAGGTCGTTGCTGGACAGCGCGCTCAGCGGCGTGAGGCGCGAGAAGCGCAGCCGGCCGCCCTCGAAGAAGCTCTGTCGCACGCCGGCCGGGCTGATGCCCAGAAGCAAGGTCTGGCCTTCGGTCAGGCGCAGCCGGTCGAGGATAGGCTCGCTGACCAGCGGCACGCTGTGGATGCCGCTCAGGGCCGCTTCCGCACCGCGCAGCGCCGCCAGCCAGGGCTCCAGATGAGCGGGGCGGGTGAGCGCGCAGAACAGCACCTGCTCGTCGCGGCGACCGCTGCGCAGCCGGCCGAGAGAATGCGCGCAGGTGAAAGGGGTGCCGAAGAAATGCTGCGCCAGCTTGCGCCGCAGCAGCGACACGCGGTCGCCGCCGCGGACGAAGGGCACGTTTTCGGCGACGAAGGCTTCGTCCACCAGATCGCACAGCAGCAGGAAGAGGCTGTCGCGGCGCTGGCGCAGGAACTCGGCGAACTGCGCATGGCCCTCGGCGTCGTTGGCGAAACGCCCGCGCAGTGTCACCTCGCCGGACCGCCATCCCCAGGCGACCAGTTGCGTGGCGTCGAGATAGAGCACGTGGCGGCGCGGCATCAGATCTTCAGCCGGGTCAGCATGTCGTAGACCGGCCCCAGCACCGAGAAGGCGACGCCCATCAGCAGCAGGCCGAGCACCAGCGTCAGCGTCGGTTCCATCGCCGCCTGCGCGCGGGCGATCGATTCGCGCACATCGCGCGTGTAGAAGTAGGACACCTCGCGCAGCGCGCGGTCGAGTGCGCCGGTGCTTTCGCCGACGCGCAGCATGCGCACCACCAGCGGCGGGAACAGGCCCACGCTCTGGAAGGCGGCGGTCACGTTCTGGCCCTGGCCGATCAGCATGCCGGCACGCCGCAGCGAGTCGCGCACCGCCTCGTTGCCGACCACGTCCTCCGACGTACGCACGGCGTCGATGATGGGGATGCCGGCGCCGTACATCATCGCGAACATGCTGGCGAAGCGCGACAGCACCACCTTGTGCAGGATGGGACCGACCACCGGCAGATTGAGCTTGATCCAGTCCACCCGCTGGCGCAGCGCCGGGTTGAAGCGCAGCAGTGACGCGCCGCCGATCACTGCCAGCACGACGAGCAGGATGAGCGCCGGCCACCAGACCTGCAGGAATTCCGACGTAGCCATCAGGATGCGCGTCTGCAGCGGCAGTTCGAGCCCGGTGTTGCGGAAGAAGCGCGCCAGATCGGGCACCACCACCAGCATCAGCACGCCGATCACGAGCAGCAGGAAGGTGCCGACGATGGCCGGATAGGTGAGCAGGCGGCGGGTCTGCGACACCAGTTCGTCCTCCCACTTGAAAGCCTCGACCTGCTCGCGCAGCACTTCCGGCAGGTTGCCGGTCAGTTCGCCGGCGCGCACCAGCGCGCAGAACACCTTGCTGAACGCCGACGGATGCTCCGCCATGGCCTGCGACAGCGAGCGTCCGCCCTCGATGCTTTCGACCAGCGAGGCGACGATCTCGCGCATGCGCGGGTGGTCGGTCGAGTCGCGCAGGTCGGTCAGCGCTTCGATCAGCGGTACGCCGGAGCGCACCAGCTGTTCCAGATGGAAGCTGAAATTGATCAGTTCGATGCGCGGCAGGCTGTGGCCGAACAGCGGTTGCGCGTGCTTCATCGGCTGGCCGTTCACGAAGTCGAGCTGCATGCGCTTCAGGCGCATTTCCAGATCGACCAGATTGGCGGCGTCCATGCGGCCGAACACCATGCGGCCCTGCGCGTTCATCGCCTTGTACGAGAAGATGGCCACCGTGCTATCTCGCGTACCAGTCGGGGCCGCCCTGGCTCATGCGCTCGGTCAGATCGACCACGCGTGCCAGTTCCTCCAGCGAGGTCGAACCGTCGAGCACGCGTCGCAGACCGTCCTCGGCCAGCGTGCGGAAGCCCTTGGCGCGTGCCGCGTTGCGCAGTTCGCGCGCGGTGGCGCGGCGGGCGACCAGCTCGTCGAGGTCCGAATCCATGCGCAGCAGTTCCATCACCGCCAGCCGGCCACGGTAGCCGGTGAATTCACAGGCCGGGCAGCCGACCGCATCGTGGATGTCCGGCGGATTGCCGTCGCGCACACCGAGCAGATGCACTTCGTGCGGTTCGGCCGCGCGCGCACGGCGGCAATAGATGCACAGCCGACGCAGCAGGCGTTGCGCGATCACGCCGATGATGTTGCCGGCCATGATGTCCGGCAGGATGCCGATGTCGAGCAGGCGCGGAATGGCGCCCAGCGCCGAATTGGTGTGCAGCGTCGAATACACCTGGTGGCCGGTCATCGCGGCGCGGAAGGCCATGTCGGCGGTTTCGGCGTCGCGGATCTCGCCGACCAGGATGATGTCCGGGTCCTGCCGCATCATCGAGCGCACGCCGTTGGCGAAGTCGAGCTTGACCGATTCGGCGACCGAGGTCTGGCGGATCAGCGCCATCGGGTACTCGACCGGATCCTCCAGCGTCATGATGTTCACGCCTTCGGAATTGATGTGGTTCAGCACCGAGTAGAGCGTGGTGGTCTTGCCGCTGCCGGTCGGGCCGGTGGCGAGGATGATGCCTTCCGGCCGCGCGATCATCAGTTTCAGCTGGTCGAGCTGCGACTCGGCCAGACCGAGGCCGTCGAGCGGCACGATGCCGCGCGCGCGGTCGAGAATGCGCAGCACGATGTTCTCGCCATGCAGCGTCGGCTGCGAAGACACGCGGAAATCGACGGCGCGGCCACTGACCGTGAGCGAAATGCGGCCGTCCTGCGGTGCGCGCATTTCGGCGATATTCATGCCGGCCATCACCTTGATGCGCACCGCCATCGCCGGCCAGTAGGAGCGGTGCAGCGCGCGGATCTGCCGCAGCAGGCCGTCGATGCGGTAGCGGATGCGCAGGAAGCCGGCTTCCGGTTCGAAGTGGATGTCGGACGCCTCGCGCTTGACGGCATCGGTCAGCAGCGCGTCGATCAGGCGCACCACCGGCTGGCTGTATTCGTCGGCCGAGGCGGCCAGCGCGCGGTAGTCGACCTCGCCGGTTTCCAGCTCGGTCAGGATGCCTTCGATCGACAGTTCGTGGCCGTAGGCCTGGTCGATCGCGTGCGCCAGCTCGGTTTCGCCGGCCAGCACGGTATCGAGGTCCATGCCTTCGGGCAGCAGCGCGCGCAGCTGGTCGAGGGCGACGATGTCGTTCACGTCGGACACTGCGACCGTCAGCCGGCGCGCGGTTGGCGCGTAATTCAGCGGCAGCAGCAGGTGGCGCTTGGCCAGCGCCTGCGGTACCAGGCGCAGCGCGTCGGCATCGACCAGCGCGTGCGTCAGGTCGACCGTGCGCTTGCCCAGCGTGACGCCGAGCGCGTCGCGCAGCGTCGCTTCGCTGACGAAACCGAGCTGCACCAGCAGCCGGCCCATCGGAATGTTCTGCCGCTGCTGCTCCTGCAGCGCAATACGCAGCTGGTCCTCTGACACCAGTCCCTGGGCCAGCAGCATTTGGCCAAGCGGCTGGCGTTGCGGTTTGACCGGTGCATTCATCGCGTCAGCGCGCCTCCAGCGACTGGATGCGGGTGGCGACCGCGTCGGCGTCGAAGGCTGCCGCCTGCTGCGCGCGCAGCGACATCGCCTCGCGGTAGTACTGCAGAGCGAGTCTGGGCTGGCGCAGCTGGTCCAGGCTGACGGCGAGGTTGTAGGCGTGGTCGGGCTGCTCGGGCGCCAGCGTGTAGGCGTTGAAATAGGCTTGCTGTGCCTCGCGCCAGCGCGCCTGCGATGCGTACAGCGAACCGAGCGCAAAGGCCGCGGCGGCCGATTTCGGCTGCGCGGCCGCAATGTCGAGCAGGCGTGCTTCCTGGACCGCCGGGTCGACGTTGTCGCTGAGTGCGACGCGGGCGGCCGTGTCCGACGGATCTACTTCGGCGATGCGCCGCATCAGCTGGCGAACGCCGGCTTCGTCGCGCCGGTGTTGGGCCAACGCGGCGAGGCCGTGCAGCGCGTCGGGGTTGCGCGGATCGGCGCGCAGCGCGCGTTCGTAGGCGACGCGGGCGCGGTCGAACTCGCCAGCCTGGAAGGCGGCATAGCCATCGGCCACGTCCTGCGGCACGGCGGGTGCATTGCGGGTGATGCGGATCGGCGCGGCGGCGGGTGCCGGCGCCGGCGCCTCGACCGCCGGCGGGTTTGCCGTCAGCTGACCGGACAGGAAACGGGACGAATCCGGCACCGCCGGCGCGGTGAGCGCGGCTACGGGAAGCGCGGGCCGGCTCGGGGCGGCCGGCTCGGCAGCAGGTGCGGTAGCGGCCGGGGTGGCGACGGCCACCGGAGATTGTTCGACCGGAGGCTGTACCGGTTCGGCCGTGGGCGTGTTCATCGGGGCCGCGACGGAGGCCGCTGCGGGTATCGAAGGCGCGGACCGGCCGCTGTCCAGCGACGACAGCTGCCAGGCGACCCAGCCGCCGACGCACAGCAACAGCAGCGCGCCGCTGCCGAGCAGCCAGGTCAGGGAGGACGGGCGAGCGGCCGGCTTCTTCGCATCGAACAGCAGACGCGCGGCCTCGCTGCCCGGACTGGCGGGCGGCGCAACGAACGGCGTGGGTTCCGGCACGTCGAGCCCGGCGAAGCGGGCGGCTTGAGCGATTTCGTCGTCGATCAGTTCGAGCTCGTGTGCCGGCGTGATGCGCGGGGTGGCGGGCGCCGGTGGCGGCTCGGCCGGGGACGTTTCGCCGCCACCTTCATCGTCGCGACGCTTGGCCGCCTCGGCCTTCTTCAGCGCCTCCAGCAGTAGGCTCACGGCGCCGGCTCCACGATCGGCGCTTTCGGCGGCTGCAGCGTCGGTGGCGGAAAGGTCGGCGTCAGGAAATCGCGACCCGGCAGCGCGCTGCTCAGCGGCGCGTAGTCGCCGTCCAGGCTGGCGTCGGCGATGACCACCGGGCGGATCAGCACCACCAGTTCGGTCTTGCGCGAGGTTTCGTTGCGCGCCGACAGCAGCGGGCCGAGTATCGGCAGCACCGACACGCCCGGAATGCTGTCGCGACGGAAATTGATCTCGTCCTGCATCAGCCCGCCGAGCACGGCGGTTTCGCCGCTGGCCACGCGCATCACCGACTCGAGTTCGCGCGTCTGGATGACTGGCACCAGATTGGGTGCGCTGAGGTCGGGCGTCGGATCCTGCGCGTCGCCCACCTTGCGCGAGATCGTCGGCCGTACGTTGAGCAGCACGAAGCCGTCGGCGCTGATCTGCGGCGTCACCGCCATCACCAGGCCGACCGATACCGAGCGCGGCGTCGCGGTGAAGCTGCGCACCGCCTGCGTATTGGTGTTGGCGACGACGTCTGACTTGATTTCGAAGTAGACGATGTTGTTGACCACCTTGAGCAGCGCAGTCTGGTTGTTCAGCACCGACAGTTTCGGGCTGGACAGCACTTTCACGTCGCCATAGGTTTCGAGCAGCTTGATGCTGTCCGACAGTTCGCGGTTGCGTCCGAGCCCGATGGCGAAGGGCTGATTGGTGGTGAAGTCGGTCGAGGTGGTGTTCAGCGACAGCGTCGCGCCACCGCGCTTGCCGCCGCCGGCGAAGGCGGTCCAGTCTATGCCCTGCTGGTAGTTGTCGGTCAGCTGCACCTCGGCGATGGTTGCTTCGATCAGCACCTGACGGCGCGCGATGCGCGTCACCTGGGTGATGAATTCCTGCACCTTCTCGTGCTGGCGCGAGGTGGCGCGCACATTGATGACGCCGGTCTCGGGATTCAGGATGACGGCTGCCGCTTCGCGGAAGGTGGTCCGCCGTTCAGGCGGCGTTGCCGTGCCCTCGGCACCGGCCACCGGTGTCACCGGCGCTTCGCTGCTCTCCGCCGGCAGCAGCTTGTCGGTCTCGCGCAGCAGGTCGCGGATGTTGCGTTCCAGCGATTCCCAGAAGCGATTCCGCGCGACGTTCTCGATGCGCGTGCTCGAACTGTTGCCGGCCGCCGTAGCACCCGTGCCGACGACGCTGGCACCGCCGCCGGCGCTGCTGACCGCGGCCGAGCTGGTCGAGGCGATCTGCGTGTTGATCGATACCGCGCCGGTCACGTCGCGCGACATGTTCACGTAGTCGACGCGGTAGCTGCGCAGGAAGGGGGCGTCCGGCATCACCACCAGGTTCTGGCCGTCCAGTTCGAAACGCATGTCCACCTGATGGGCGATGCGCGCCAGCAGCTGCGGCAGCGTCTGGTCGATCGCGTTCAGCGTGACCGCGCCTTCGATGCCCGGGTGGATGTCGACGTTGACCCGTGCGTCGCGCGCCAGTGCGAACAGCAGTTCGCGCACCGGCACTTGGTTCACCACCACGCTGTAGGTCTCGGTCTTGTGTCGCGGTTGCGGCTGCGGTGGCGAGAGCGGCCGGGTGACCGGCGGCGGGATGTCGTCGGCCGGTCGTGCCGCGGGCTTGTCGGCCAGTACATGGGCGGTCGAGGCCGGCTGCGGCGCATGTACGGCGCAGCCGGTCAGCAGCGCCATCAAGGCGCCGAGCAGACCGATGCGGCAGTGACGGGAGGGCCGTCCGGCCCGGGTGTCGGCAGGTTCAGCACGCATCGATGCGGTCATGGTCGCGATGGCGGACGGGGTTCGGGAAAGGATGGTACGCGCAATCATTGGCGGATCAAGATGATGCGCGGGCCATCGTACACGATAAATTCCAACGTCATTGAGCGTCGGTGCGCAGGCTGCGCAGCTGGCGCACGACCGGTCGCGTGCCGCGTATCCAGTCGGGCATCGCGTCGACCGCCTGCTGCGCGCTGCGCAGATCGGCGAAATCGCCGTAGATCACCGCCAGCTGCGCATCGCCTGCGCCGTCCGTGCGGTAGGCGCGCAGCTGTTGCGGATCGAGCGCGCGGCCGGCGCGGCGTACGTAGTCCAGCACATGATCGGCGCGGCCGGCGGGCACCGACATCAGCTGCACGAACCACCGCTCGCCCGGGGCCGTGGTCGACCAGGTCCGGCTCGCCGCCAGCAGCGACTCCAGCGGATCGGCAGACGCCGGCGCGGGTGGCGTGGCTGGTTCTTGCGCGCTCGCCGGCGGTTTGGCCGGTGCGGGCGTCGCCGCCGGCGGTGTCGCTGCGATCGCCTCTGCGCGGGCGGCCACGACGTCGGCGACCGGCGGCTCGGCCACCCGCTCGTTGCGGCCGAGCAGGTAGCCGGCGCCGAGCAGCGCGACTGCGCCCAGCAGGCGCAGCGCGCTGCCTGCTGCCGTGCGCGGTGGCGGCAGGTCAGCGCGCGTCTGCGTGTCCGCGGCCGCGCGCTGCGCGTCGGCCAGCGTCACCGCGTGCGCGTTGCGGGCGAAGGCGGCGAGCAGGGCCTTGTCGGCCAGCACGTTGATGCGTCGGGTGAGACCACCGGAGTCGCGCGCGATGCGCGACGTCGCCGCCCGCTCGAACACCGCCGGGCCGCGATAGCCGGCGGCACGCATGCGGAAATCGATATAGGTCGCGACGTCGTCCGGCGCCAGCGGGTCGAGCCGGAAGTGCTGCGTGATGCGGTCTTTCAGCTGGCGCATATCCGGCCGGTCAAGCAGCGCGTCGAGCTCCGGCTGGCCGAACAGCGCGATCTTGATCAGCTTGTGGCGCTCGGATTCGAGATTGGACAGCAGGCGGATCTGTTCCAGCGTGTCGGCCGGCATCGCGTGCGCTTCGTCGATCAGCAGCACGATCTGCCGACCGGCTGCGAACTCGGCGACCAGCGCCTGCTGTACCGCGCGCAGCATGCGGTGAGCGCTGTCGCCGGCGGCATCGACGCAGCCCAGCTCGTCGGCCAGCACGGCCAGCAGCTCGCCGCGGTTCATCAGCGGATCGGCCAGATAGATCGCGCGCAGGTGCGGCGGCAGTCTGCCGATGAGTACGCGCGCCAGCATGGTCTTGCCAGTGCCGACCTCGCCGCTCACCTTGACCAGCCCCTCTTCGCGGCCGAGTGCATAGACCAGTGCGTCGAGCAGCGCGCTGCGATTGGCGCCGCCGAAGAAGAAATCCGCGTGCGGTGTGATCAGGAAGGGCGCTTCGCGCAGGCCGAAGTGGTCGAGATACATGTCAGTCCTGCCCGCCGGCGTCGCCGTCCGGCGCTTCCATCCGGTGGTACAGCGTGGTGCGCGCGATGCCGAGCAGGCGTGCCGCCGCGCTGACGTTGCCGCGCGCCAGGCGCATTGCCGCATCTATATAGGCGGATTCCCATTCGCGCAGCTTGGCGTCAAGGCGGAAGCCGCCGGCACGCAGTTCTGCGGTGGCGATGTCGATCAGGTCGCCGTCCTGGCACGCAGCCGCACCGCTGCGTATGGTCGGATCGAACTCGGCGAGCAGGGCTTCGCGCCCGACCTCCTGCCCCGGGTATTTGGTGGCGAGGCGGATGACGATGTTGCGCAGTTCGCGCACATTGCCGGGAAAGCCGTAATCCAGCCAGGCAGCGCGCGCCGCGGCGTCGAGCGCGAAGGGCGGGCGGGCGAGCTGAGCGCAGAACTGGCTGCGGAAATGGTCGAGCAGGCGCAGGCGGTCTTCGCCCATGTCGCGCAGCGGCGGCAGCGAAATGGTGAATACGCTGAGCCGGTGATACAGATCGGAACGGAAGCGGCCGGCGCGCACTTCGGCGCCGAGGTCGCGGTTGGTGGCGGCGACGATGCGTGCGTTCGAACGCCGCAACTGGGTTTCGCCGACGCGCTGGAACTCGCCGTTCTCCAGCACGCGCAGCAGCTTGGCCTGCAGGTCCAGCGGCAGTTCGCCGATCTCGTCGAGGAAAAGCGTGCCGGCGGCGGCTTCCTCGAAATAGCCGGCGCGCGCCGACTGCGCGCCGGTGAAGGCGCCGCGGGCGTGACCGAACAGCGTCGGTTCGACGAGGCTGGGCGAGATCGCCGCGCAGTTCAGCGCCAGGAAGGGGCGGTCGCCGCCGCCGACGGCGTGCAGGCGGTTGGCCACGATGTCCTTGCCGGTGCCGGATTCGCCTTCGATCAGCACCGGGTAGGGCAGGCTTGCGTACTGCTCGATCTGCGCGCGCAGGCGTTCCATCTGCGCGCTGACGCCGATCAGGGCCGGCAGGGCAGGCGCGTCTTCCTCGCGGCAGGTCCGGGCGAGCTGGCGCAGCAGCGCATTGAGCGCCTGCGGCTGCGCCGGTTTGGCGACGAATTCGGTGGCACCGAGTGCGCGTGCGTGGCGCGCGACCTTCTCCTCGCCCTGGCCCGACAGCACGACGATGCGCGTGTCCGGCGAATGCGCCAGCAGGTCGGCGATCAGCGCGTAACCTTCATCGGGTCGGTGCGGGTCGGGTGGCAGGCCGAGATCGATCAGCGCCAGCGCCGGCGGCCCCGGCTGCTCGCGCAACCATTGGATGGCGGCAGCACGCGAGGCGTGACTGACCACGTCGAAATCCGCTTCGAGCAGGAAGGACAGCGAGTCGGCAATCAGCGGATCGTCGTCGACGATGAGCAGACCTGGGCGGCTCGCAGGGGATCGGGCTGAATTCGGCATGTGCCGGCCATCATAGCGCAGCGCGCAGCGGTGGATTCCGCCCGGCGGGGCCGGCCGGCGCGTCTGCTACAATCCGCGACCTTTACCACAAGACCGTTCCGCGCTCGTGTCCGCTTCCCCTCCGGCCGAAGACATTCTGGTCGACCTGTCGAGTGTCGACTTCGCGTACGACAAGCGGCCCATCCTGACCGGCATCAATCTGCGCATTCCGCGCGGCAAGCTCGTCGCCATCATGGGTGGCAGCGGCTGCGGCAAGACGACACTGCTGCGCCTGATCGGCGGTCAGCTGAAGCCGACCGCCGGCCGCATCCAGGTGGCCGAGCACGATCTGGCCAAGCTGTCGCGCCGCGACATGTACGCGCTGCGCCGGCGCATGGGCATGCTGTTCCAGTTTGGCGCGCTGTTCACCGATCTGACCGTTTTCGACAACGTCGCTTTCCCGCTGCGCGAGCACACCGATCTGCCGGAAGACATGATCCGCGATCTGGTGCTGATGAAGCTGCACGCGGTCGGTCTGCGCGGCGCGCACAAGCTGATGCCGAACGAGCTGTCCGGCGGCATGTCGCGCCGGGTGGCGCTGGCGCGCGCGGTGGCGCTCGATCCGATGCTCATCATGTACGACGAGCCCTTTGCCGGTCTCGATCCGATCTCGCTGGCGGTGGTCGGTCAGCTCATCCGCAAGCTCAATGACGCGCTGGGCGCCAGTTCCATCATGGTGACGCACGACGTGCACGAATCGCTGGAAATCGTTGATTACATCTACTTCCTGTCCGGCGGCAAGGTAGTGGCGCAAGGTACGCCGGACGAGATCCGTGCCTCGACCGACCCCTTCGTGAAGCAGTTCGTCAATGCCGAAACCGACGGGCCGCTGCCCTTCCACTACCCGACCGACGACTACCGCAAGGCCCTGATGGAGGTCCGTTCATGATCGCGCGCGTGTTCCGCGCCATGGGCGCCCGCACCGTCGATGGCATCTGGCGGCTGGGTTTCGCCACCCGCTTCTTCTTCGCCATCCTGCTGCGCTCGGGCACTTCGTTCGCGCGCTTTCAGCTGACGATTCGCGAGGTGTTCTCGACCGGCGTGCTGTCGCTCATCATCATCCTGGTGTCCGGCTTCTTCGTCGGCCTGGTGCTCGGCCTGCAGGGCTACGAAACGCTGCAACGCTACGGTTCCAGTGAGGCGCTGGGCATCCTGGTCGCACTGTCGCTGGTGCGCGAACTCGGCCCGGTCGTTGCCGGCCTGCTGTTCGCCAGTCGCGCCGGCTCGGCGCTGACTGCCGAAATCGGCCTGATGAAGACGACCGAGCAGCTGAAGGCGATGGACATGATGGCGGTCGACCCGATCGCCCGCGTCGTTGCACCCCGCTTCTGGGGGGGCGTCATTTCGATGCCACTGCTGGCCGCCCTGTTCTCGACCATGGGCGTGTTTGGCGCCTGGTTCATCGGCGTCGTGTTCATCGGTGTCGATGACGGCGCTTTCTGGTCGCAGATGCAGGCGTCGGTCGATTTCCGCTACGACATCGTGAATGGCGTCATCAAGAGCGTCGTTTTCGGCTTCGCGGTCGCGCTGATCGCGGTTTTTGAAGGTTATGACTCGGCGCCCACCGCCGAGGGCGTGTCGCGGGCGATCACCCGTACCGTCGTCAATTCGGCGCTGGCCATTCTGGCGCTGGACTTTGTGCTGACCTCCTTCATGTTCAGGGGCAATGGATGAACCGTACCGTTCTCGACCTGTGGGTCGGTGTTTTTGTCGCCGTCGGCGTGGCTGCAGTGTTGTTTCTGGCACTAAAGGTCGGCAACCTTGCGTCCGCTAACATCGGGGAGACATACAGGCTGCAAGCCAACTTTGATAACATCGGCGGCCTGAAACCGCGTGCGCCCGTCAAAAGCTCGGGCGTCGTGGTGGGCCGGGTGACGGAAATCACTTTTGACCCGAATCTGTATGTCGCCGTGGTGAAAATGGATGTGGACAAGCGCTACAGTTTCCCGCGCGACACCTTCGCAACCATTCTGACCTCGGGTTTGCTGGGTGAGCAGTACATCGGTTTCGAAGTCGGTGGCGACGCCGAAATGCTTCAGGCCGGTGCCACCATCACCAAGACGCAGTCTGCAGTGGTGCTTGAAAAGCTGATCAGCCAGTTCATGTTCAACAAGGCTGCCGAGAGCCCGACCGCTCCCGAGCAGTGACGTACCGAATGCATAGCCGGGAAGCCCGACAGATGACCAAAACCAACAAGCAGTCGAATCTCAACATCCGCTCGGTGCTTGCCGCCACCGCTGCAGCCGCGCTGTTCACTGGCTGTGCGACCTCGGGCAATCCCAAGGATCCGATCGAAGGCTACAACCGCGCGATGTTCTCGTTCAACGAGACGGTCGACAAGGCGGTGATCAAGCCGGTCGCCCAGGGCTACGACTTCGTGATGCCGGATCCAGTGCAGACCGGCGTATCCAATTTCTTCGCCAACATCGCCGACCTGTGGACGGGCGTGAACAACCTGCTGCAGGGCAAGCCGGTCGATGCGCTGTCGGATGCCGGCCGCGTGCTGGTCAACTCGACTCTGGGCATTCTCGGCCTGTTCGACGTCGCGACGCCGATGGGCCTCGAAAAGCACGAGGAAGACTTCGGTCAGACCCTCGGCCGCTGGGGCGTCGGCGATGGCGCCTATGTGGTGCTGCCGATTCTCGGCCCGCGCACCGTGCGCGACACCTTCGGTCTGGCTGCGGACATCTATGTCGATCCGGTGCGTGACGCCGACGGTCATCGCGGCTACCGCAACACCGCCATCGCGCTGCGCGCCATCGACACCCGTGCCAACCTGCTGAAGGCAGAGGATGCGCTCGAAGCGGCAGCGATCGACAAATACGCCTACGTGCGTGACGCTTACCTGCAGCATCGCCGCAGTGCCATCCATGACGGCAACCCGCCGCGCGAGGCGGATGACTCGGCGTCGCTGCCGAGCGCGAACCTTCTGACGATGGAACCGCTCGAATCGACGTGGACGATGATGCTTGTCGGCGCGCCGGAGAAGTCGGACGTTGATGCAGCGAATGCGTCCGAGCCGGCCACCGAATCGGTGGACACCGCAGCCGTCTCGTTCTGATCGGCAAGCCCGGCGCTACGCCGGGCAGCGCGGTCATCACGGCCTGTCGCGTTCCGACAGGCCTCTTTCTTTTCCGGGAGCACATATGTTCAAGCGCTTTGTTCAATTGCTGATGATTGCCTTCACGGCAAGTGCGGTCGCGCAGGCGAACGTGATGAAGGCGCCCGACGTGCTGGTCAAGGAAGTAACCGAAGATGTCCTGACCACGCTGCGCACCGATCCGTCGATCAAGGCCGGCGATACGGCCAAGACGGCGGAACTGGTCGAAACCCGCGTGCTGCCGCATTTCAATTTCACGCGCATGACGGCGCTGGCGCTGGGCAAGGAGTGGCGCGCGACGACGCCCGAACAGAAGAAGGTGCTGACTGAAGAGTTCCGCACCCTTCTCGTCCGCACTTATTCGAACGCGCTGACCAGCTACCGCAATCAGACCATCGATTACCGCCCGTTCAAGATGGGCGCTGCCGACACCGACGTGACGGTGCGCACCCAGATCAATCAGCCGGGCGGTCGCCCGATCCCCCTCGACTACGCGCTGGAGAAGAAGGAAGAGGGCTGGAAGGTGTACGACGTGATGGTGTCGGGCGTCAGCCTCGTGACCAACTATCGCGAAACCTTTGCCGCAGAGATTCGTGCCGGTGGTGTCGATGGTCTGGTGAAGACCTTGCGCGCCAAGAACGCTTCGAACGTGCCGGCTCCGCTGCCCGCACCCGCCGCGGCGGCCAAATGATCGCACTCGACAACGGCGTGCTCCGCGTCAGCGGCACGATGCGACTGCCCGAGGCGATGGCGCTGCGCGACGCCGGCCTCGCGCTGCTGCCCTCGGCAACGTCCATCGACCTGTCCGCGGTCGAGGACGTCGATTCTTCGGCCATCGCCGTGCTGCTCGCGTGGGAACGCGCGAGCGGCGGCAGCGATGGCCCGCTGCCGGTCACCGGCGCACCGGCCGGATTGACCAGCCTGGCTCTTTTGTACGAGGTGTCGTCCTATTGCGGGCTGGATGCCGACGACGCGACCGCTCGCTGATATGTGTCTCTTCCGGCCTCCCCCGGTGGCCGGTACGTAGTTCTTTCATGCCTGATTCCACCCCTGCCTTGCTGATCGAGGGCGTCTGCAAGCGATTCGGTTCGCTGCAGGCGCTCGACCACGTTACGCTCGACGTGAAGCAGGGCGAGTTCTTTGGCCTGCTCGGGCCGAACGGTGCCGGCAAGACCACGCTGATCTCGGCCATGGCCGGCCTGTGCCGTGCCGATTCCGGCTCGATCCGCGTGCTCGGGCACGATACGGTGACCGACTACCGCGCCGCGCGCGCCCGGCTGGGTGTCGTGCCGCAGGAACTGGTGTTCGATCCCTTCTTCACCGTGCGCGAAACGTTGCGCATCCAGTCCGGCTATTTTGGCCTGCGCCGCAACGACGACTGGATCGACGAAATCCTGCACCGGCTCGATCTCGACGCGAAGGCGGACGTCAATATGCGTCGCTTGTCGGGCGGCATGAAGCGTCGCGTGCTGGTGGCGCAGGCGCTGGTGCATCGGCCGCCGCTGATCGTGCTCGACGAGCCGACCGCCGGTGTCGACGTGGAACTGCGCCAGGGTCTGTGGGCCTTCGTACGCGACCTGAACAAGCAGGGCCACACCATCGTGCTCACCACGCACTACCTGGAAGAGGCGGAAAGCCTGTGCGGCCGCATCGCCATGCTGAAGCAGGGCCGCGTAGTGGCCCTGGAACGGACGACCGACCTGCTGTCGCGCCGTGTGCAGCAGACGCTGCGCCTGCGTCTGGGCAGCGGCGCCGCGTTGCCGGCCGAGTTTCGTACGATGGCGCGCGCCACGCCGGACGGCCGGGTTGCCATCGTGCTCGACAGCGCGGATGACGTGGCGGCCTGTCTCGCTCGCTTGCACGCGGCCGGCGTTGTACTCGACGACATCGAACTGGTGAAGCCCGATCTCGAGGACGTGTTCATCGCCATGATGCAGGAGGCCGCCTGATGAGCATGGCGCTGCGCACCCTGCTGTACAAGGAACTGCTGCGGTTCTGGAAGGTGAGCTTCCAGACGGTCGGCGCGCCGGTGCTGACCGCGCTGCTCTATCTGCTGGTGTTTTCGCACGTGCTCGACCGCACGGTCGACGTCTATGGCGGCGTCAGCTACACCGCCTTCCTGGTGCCGGGGCTGGTCATGATGAGCCTGCTGCAGAACGCCTTCGCCAACAGTTCGTCGTCGCTGATCCAGTCCAAGGTGACCGGAAACATCGTGTTCGTGCTGCTGCCGCCGATTTCCTACCGCGAGTTCTTCGCCGCCTATGTGCTCGCCGCGGTCATCCGTGGCCTGGTGGTCGGCGCAGGCGTCTGGCTGGTGACGCTGTGGTTCGTCGAACTTTCGTATGCCCACCCACTGTGGATACTGTTTTTCGCCACGGTGGGTGGAGCAATTCTTGCAAGTCTCGGCGTGATTGCGGGCATCTGGGCCGACAAGTTCGACCAGCTGGCCGCTTTCCAGAATTTCGTCGTGATGCCGCTCACCTTCCTGTCGGGTGTGTTCTACTCCATACACACGCTGCCCGACTTCTGGCAGGCGGTGTCGCACCTGAACCCTTTTTTCTACATGATCGACGGTTTCCGTTACGGCTTCTTCGGACAGTCGGACGTTTCCCCGTGGATCAGCGCCCTGGTCGCGGCCGGCAGTTTCGCGGTGCTTGCGGGCATCACGCTGAACATGCTGGCGCGCGGCTACAAACTGAGAAGTTGAACATGGTCACTCCCGAAAGCATCCAGGCTTCCATCACCGCCGGCATCGAGTGCCAGCACTGTCAGGTCGCTGGTGACGGCCAGCATTTCGAGGCCATCATCGTGTCGACGGCCTTCGAAGGCCTGCGCAGCGTGCGCCGCCACCAGCTGGTCTATGCCGCGCTGGGCGACCGCATGCGCGAGGAAATCCATGCGCTGTCGATGAAGACGCTGACGCCGGACGAGTGGAAGGCCTGATCGCTCGATGGACAAGCTGTTGATCGAAGGCGGCCATCGTCTGCAAGGCGAGGCCGAAATGTCGGGCGCGAAGAACGCGGCGCTGCCCATCCTGTGTGCAGCGCTGCTGACGCGCGAACCGCTCACGCTGACCAATGTGCCGCAGCTGAACGACATCGGCACCATGCTCAAGCTGCTGGCGCAGATGGGCGTGGCGGTGCAGCGCGACGGTTCGACCGTCACGCTGGACGCGTCCGGTCTGAACAACCCGGTGGCGCCCTACGAGATGGTGAAAACCATGCGCGCCTCCATCCTCGTGCTCGGCCCGCTGGTCGCCCGCTGCGGCGAGGCGCGCGTGTCGCTGCCTGGCGGCTGCGCGATCGGCGCGCGCCCGGTCGATCAGCACATCAAGGGTCTGCAGGCGATGGGCGCCGAGGTGGCGGTCGAGCACGGCTATGTCGTCGCGCGCACGTCGCGGCTCAAGGGCGCGCGCCTGTTCACCGACATGGTGACGGTGACCGGCACCGAAAACCTGATGATGGCCGGTGCGCTCGCAGACGGCGAGACGGTGATCGAGAACGCCGCGCGCGAGCCGGAGGTGGTCGATCTGGCCAACTGCCTGGTCGCGATGGGTGCGCGCATTTCCGGCGCCGGTACCGACGTGATCCGTATCCAGGGCGTCGAGCGCCTGCATGGTGCGACCCATCGCATCATGCCGGACCGCATCGAGACCGGTACCTATCTGTGTGCCGCCGCCGCCGCTGGCGGCGAAATCCGCCTGACCGGCACCTCGGCCGGCTATCTGGACGCAGTGATCGACAAGCTGATGGATGCCGGCTGCGACATTCGCACCGAGAAGTCGCCGTCCTTCGAAGCCATCGTGCTGAAGGCGCCGGACAAGCTGAAGGCGGTGTCCATCCGCACCGCGCCTTACCCGGCCTTCCCGACCGACATGCAGGCGCAGTTCATGGCGATCAACACCGTGGCCGAAGGCACGGCCATCATCCGTGAGACGATTTTCGAGAACCGTTTCATGCACGCGGTCGAACTGGCTCGTCTGGGCGCCGACATCCGCATCGACGGCAATACGGCGGTAGTGCAGGGCGTGGCGCAGCTCGACGGCGCGACCGTGATGGCGACCGACCTGCGCGCCTCGGCCGGCCTCATCATCGCCGGCCTGGTGGCGCGCGGTGAAACGCTGATCGAGCGCATCTATCATCTGGACCGCGGCTACGAGCGCATCGAGCAGAAGCTCAGCGCGCTCGGCGCCACCGTCCGCCGCGTGTCCTGACGACACGCCATCCATACGAGGCACACCGTGCAAGGCATCACCCTGGCGCTGTCCAAAGGGCGCATCTTCGAAGAAACGCTGCCACTGCTGGCCGCGGCCGGCATCGTACCGACCGACGACCCGGAGTCGTCGCGCAAGCTCATCATCGGCACCAACCGGCCGGACGTGCGCCTGGTCATCGTGCGCGCCTCCGACACGCCGACCTATGTGCAGTACGGCGCCGCCGATCTCGGCATCGCCGGCAAGGACGTGCTGCTGGAACACGGCGGCGCCGGCCTCTACCAGCCCATCGACCTGAACATCGCGCGTTGCCGCCTCAGCGTGGCCGTGCCGGCGGGTTTCGATTACGAACAGGCAGTGCGCCGCGGTGCGCGGCTCAAGGTGGCGACCAAGTATGTGCACACCGCGCGCGAACATTTCGCCGCCAAGGGCGTCCACGTCGACCTGATCAAGCTGTATGGATCGATGGAACTGGCGCCGCTGGTGGGGCTGGCCGACGCCATCGTCGATCTGGTCAGCAGCGGCGGCACTCTGCGTGCGAACAATCTGGTCGAGGTCGAACACATCATGGACATCAGCTCGCGTCTGGTCATCAATCAGGCGGCGCTCAAGGTGAAGCACGATCTGCTCACCCCCATCCTGGAGGCGATTCAGGGGGCGGTGCAGGCATGAGCGTGACGAAGATCAGCCGGTTCGACTCCGGCGCCCCCGATTTTCTCGATCGGCTGGATACGCTTCTGGCCTTCGAAAGTTCGACCGACGACGCGATCGAAACGGCGGTCGCCGGCATCCTGCGCGACGTGCGGGGGCGCGGCGACGAGGCGGTCATCGAGTACACGCGCCGTTTCGACCGCATGGACTGCGCGTCCATGGTCGAGCTGGAGTTGCCGCGCAGCGAGCTTGACGCCGCCTACGCCGGACTGAGCGATACGCAGCGCGCCGCGCTGGCCGAAGCGGCCGACCGCGTGCGGCTCTATCACGAGCGCCAGAAACAGGATTCCTGGGAATACGCCGAAGCCGACGGCACTCGCCTCGGCCAGAAAGTGACGCCGCTGGACCGCGTCGGCCTCTACGTGCCGGGCGGGCGGGCGTCCTATCCCAGTTCGGTGCTGATGAACGCCATTCCGGCCAAGGTCGCGGGCGTCAAGGAACTGATCATGGTGGTGCCGACGCCGGGCGGAGAACGCAATCCGCTGGTGCTGGCTGCTGCAGCGATCACCGGCGTTGATCGCGTGTTCACGATAGGCGGTGCGCAGGCGGTGGCGGCGCTCGCCTACGGCACGCAGACCATTCCCCAGGTGGACAAGATCGTCGGCCCGGGCAACGCCTATGTCGCCAGCGCCAAGCGGCGCGTGTTCGGCACGGTCGGCATCGACATGGTGGCCGGGCCGTCCGAGGTGCTCATCATTTCCGACGGCCACGGCAATCCGGACTGGGTGGCGATGGATCTTTTCGCCCAGGCCGAGCACGACGAATTGGCGCAGTCCATCCTGCTGTGCACCGACGCCGCCTTCCTCGACCGCGTGCACGCGTCGATCGACCGTCTGCTGGCGGAAATGCCGCGCCGCGACACCATCGCCATCTCGCTTGCCAACCGTGGCGCGCTGATCAAGGTGCGCGACCTGGCCGAGGCCTGCGACCTGGCCAACCGCATCGCGCCCGAACACCTGGAAATCTGCACCGAAGATCCGCGAGCGCTGGTCGATAGCATCCGCCACGCCGGCGCCATGTTCCTCGGTCATTACTCGGTGGAGGCGCTGGGCGACTACTGCGCCGGCCCGAACCACGTGCTGCCGACCATGCGCAGCGCGCGCTTCTCCAGTCCGCTGGGCGTGTACGATTTCCAGAAGCGAACCTCCATCCTCGATATTTCAGCCGAGGGCGCGCAGAAGCTGGGCCGCATCGCATCGGTGCTGGCTCATGGCGAAGGCCTGCAGGCACACGCCCGCTCGGCTGAGATGCGCCTGAAGGACTGACTTCCACGCGGCCACGACCCGGCGTACAGTGGCGCCCGGGTCGTGCGCCCGACCTGACCGGTCATGCGCACGTCGTTGCAGCAGTGAACCGATCAGGGAGCAGCCATGCAGCAGTCCGAACACCCCGAAGCGCCACAAGCCGTCGGGGATGCGCAGGATCTACCTTTCCCGGTGGTGCGTGAAGTCGGGCTGTTCGCCTGTTTCGACTGGCTTGGCCGGGCGTTTCAGGACATGCGTGCGAGTCCCGGCGGCAGCCTGTTCTATGGCGCCTGTTTCGCCTTCATGGGGCTGGTGCTGACCACGGTGTTCCGCCACGCCTATCACCTGACTTCGGCGCTTGTCTGCGGCTTCCTGCTGCTCGGACCCTTCCTGTCGCTGGGCCTGTACGACCTGTCCCGCCAGCGCGAGGCAGGGCAGCCGCCGGTGCTGGCGCACTCGCTGACCGCCGGCGGCCACAATGCCGGCGCGATCGGCGTATTCGCCGTCATTCTCATCATCATCTTCCTGGTGTGGGCGCGCGCCTCGCTGGTGGTGTTCGCGCTGTTCTACACGACGCAGATGCCGTCGGTGGATCACTTCCTCGAACAGGTGCTGACGCTGCAGAACGTCGAATTCCTGATGGCTTACGCGGTGGTCGGCTTCATCTTCGCGTCGCTGGTGTTCGGCGCCAGCGTGGTCGCCATTCCGCTGATGCTGGACCGCCGACAGGACGCAGTGACCTCCATCCTCGCCAGCCTGTTCGCGCTCGGCCACAACCCGGGGCCGATGCTGGTGTGGGCCGCGCTCATCGTGATCTTCGCGGTGATCGGCTTCCTGACCTTCTTTCTTGGCCTGATCGTGCTGATGCCGCTGGTAGGGCATGCCACCTGGCACGCCTACCGGGCGCTGATCGAACCTCTCCAGCGCCCGGAAGCCCTTGCCTAGCGCCGACGGAACAGGCCCAGCACGCCGAGCCCCGCCATCATCATCAGGGCGGTCGACGCTTCCGGCACGGCGGAGACTGCGAACGGCGTCGTGTCGGGCACGGCATCGGCGTGAACGCCGTCTGTAAACGCGGTCCAGTTGGCGACGTCATTCACCGTGTTGCGGTAGGCCGCGAAATCGGCGGCGCCGCTGCGTGAGCCGGTGTAGCTGGCGTAATCGGTGCTGGCGGGCAGTGCGATCGCGTTCACCCCGGCAGTAAGTCCGGCCGCGCCCAGGGCCGTTGCGGCGGCCGCTGCACCTTCCGACGATACGGCGGCAAGAAAGGTGGTCGGGGCCGAACTGCCGCTGCCAACATAGGCGTAGAGCGTGTCGGCCGTGCTGCTGAGCGCGGCATTGCCGGTGCCGCTCAGGCTGCCGGCGGATGCGGCGCGACCTGCCTGATCGATGTCGCTGAAACGGATGACAGTGCCGGCCGTGATGATGCCGGCGCCGGTCTGCCAGGTATGGAAGCCTTCGGCACTGGTGAAGGCGGCGCCGTCCCAGTTGCTGTCGGTGAAGTAGATCGTGCTGTTGGCCGCCAGATCGGTCAGCGCGACGATGGCCCAGCCGTCCTCGTCCGCGTTGAAAGCGGTAAACGCGATATCGCCCGCTCCGAGCGCGTGGGCGCCCTGTGCCGACAGGCACAGCGACGCGATGCACAGCATTCTTGCTGAAAACATGAACACCTCCTCCTGAATGAACGCGGCCGTTCCGGATGGAACGGCCTGCCGGGGGTGGTGTGTCTCCAGCGGCTGCGAGACCGCTCAGGCGATGTAATGGTTGATGTGTGTGCGCCCACCCGACGTCAATCTATGACATCGGCACCAAATATGCAAAAAGAATATTCAGCGGAAAGTCAGGCCGGTCCAGCCTTGCTTGCGCAGGCACTCGTACAGTCCGCGGGTGACGGTGCCGGCGGTGGTGTCTGGCGCGTGGGCCTCGCCCAGCGTGGACAGACACTGCGTCTGGTCGGCGATCAGCTCGTTCGCCCCGGCGCCCATCTTCGACCACATCGCGATGCGCAGTCGGGCCAGCGGGTCCTTCGGCGCGGCGACTGCCGGCGCGATGGTGGTGGTGGTCCGGGGTGCAGGCTTCGCCGGGGCGGCCGCTGGCGCTGGCGCATCGGCCGGAGTCGCCGGCTGCGCCTCGGCGGCGGCGTCGCTTTCTTCGACCGACACCAGCGTGATCTGCGACAGTTCCTCGGTCGAGCGCGTCCACCAGCCTTTCGTCTCCATGCACTGGATGAAGGCGGTCCGCTCCGTGGTGGTGCCCATGCAGGCGCGTTCGTCGCGCCGATAGTCGGCGCCGCCTGCTCCCTGTTTGAAGGACACGCTGGTGCAGCCGGCGAGCAGGCCGAGCGTCAGTGCGGAAAGGAAAAGCGGGCGGGTAAGGCGCATGGCTGAACGGGTGAGGGACGAAGACCTCTCACGTTCAGCAAGAAGCGCTCCAGCGCGTCAGACGATGTCCTGCAGGGCCTCGACCAGCGCGTCGCACTGCGCATTGGTGCCCACCGTGATGCGCAGGAACTGGTCGATGCGCGGCGCCTTGAAGTGACGGACCAGGATGCGCCGTTCGCGCAGCTGGGCCGACAGCGCAGCCGCGTCGTGTCGCGGGTGACGTGCGAACAGGAAGTTGGCGGCCGACGGCAGCACTTCGAAGCCGAGTGTGGTCAGCTCTTCAGCCAGCCGCTCGCGGCTGGCGATGACGCGGCGGCGGGTCTGGTCGAACCACTCGCGGTCCTGCACCGCTGCAGTGGCGCCGGCCAGCGCCAGGCGGTCGAGCGGGTAGGAATTGAAGCTGTCCTTCACCCGCGTCAGGCCTTCGATCAGCGCCGGCTGACCGATCGCGAAGCCGACGCGCAGGCCGGCCAGCGAACGCGATTTCGACAGTGTCTGCGTCACCAGCAGATTGGGGTGCTTGGCCACCAGCGCGACTGCCGACTCGCCGCCGAAGTCGATATAGGCCTCATCGATCACGATGGGGCTGTCCGGCAGCGCCGACGCGAGCCGTTCGATGTCGGACAGCGGCAGCAGACGGCCAGTCGGTGCGTTGGGGTTTGGAAAGATGACGGCGCCGGGGCGGGCTTCGATGTAGTCTTCGACACGGATCGCGAACTGGGCGTCCAGCGGCACGCACTGATAGTCGATGCCGTACAGCCTGCAATAGACCGGATAGAAGCTGTAGGTGATGTCCGGGAACAGCAGTGGCCGGTCGTGCTTGAGCAGGCCGATGAAGGTGTGCGCCAGCACTTCGTCCGAGCTGTTGCCGACAAATACCTGGTCGCTGCCCACGCCGAAGTGCGCCGCGATTGCCTCGCGCAGCATCAGTCCGGTCGGTTCCGGGTAGAGCTTGAGCCGGTCGCCGTCCACGTCCAGTTCGGCCTGCATGGCCGCGACGGCGCGCGGGCTGGGCGGATAGGGGTTCTCGTTGGTGTTGAGCTTGATCAGCCCGTCGATCTTCGGTTGTTCGCCCGGCGTGTAGGGCGAGAGGGTGTGGACGACGGGGCTCCAGAACTGGCTCATGATGGCGCGGGCGATGGTGTGACGGTTC